>JBKPRL010000001.1:0-10697 GCA_046734535.1 bacterium
GGGCACGTCGCCGAGGAGCTCGAGCGGCCGGGCGCCGACGTGGTCGGGCAGCGGGATGGCCGCGGGTTGCGCCTGGCGGTGCAGGTTGGCGATGCAGAGGATCGGGTCCGGAGCCTCCGGCAGGCCGCCGCGGATGTACGCGAAGACCGCGGGGTTCTCGACGGGCACCGGGGTGAAGCTGCCGATGGCCAGCTGCGGGTGCTCGCGGCGCACCGAGAGGATGTGGCTCAGCCAGCGCAGCAGCGAGCCGCCGTTCTGACGCTGTGACTCGACGTTCACGGCCTGGTAGCCGTAGACCGGATCGCTGATGACCGGGAGGTAGAGCTCCTCGGGCGCGCCCTGCGAGAAGCCGGCGTTGCGGTCGCCCGTCCACTGCATCGGGGTCCGGACGCTGTCGCGGTCACCGAGGTGGACGTTGTCGCCCATCCCGATCTCGTCGCCGTAGTAGAGGACGGGACTGCCCGGCAGGGTGAACAGCAGCCAGTAGAAGAGCTCCATCAGGGGACGGCTGTTGTGGAGCAGCGGGGCCAGCCGGCGGCCGATGCCGGAGTTCCGTCGCATGGTCGGGTCGGCCGCGTATTCCTCGTACATCTCGTCGCGCTCGGCGTCGGTCACCATCTCGAGGGTCAGCTCGTCGTGGTTGCGCAGGAAGAGGCCCCACTGGCAGCCATCGGGCAGCTCCGGGGTCTCGGCGAGGATGGCCTCGATCGGGCCCCGCTCACCCCGCTTGGCGGCCAGGTACATGCGGGGCATGAGCGGGAAGTGGAAGCACATGTGGCACGAGTCGCCCCGGCCGAAGTACGGCATCACATCGCTCGGCCACTGGTTGGCCTCGGCCAGCAGCATGCGTCCCGGATGGCTGGCGTCGAGCTCGGACCGCAACGTCTGCAGGAAGGCGTAGGTCTCCGGGAGGTTCTCGCCGGTCGTGCCGTCGGCCTCGTACAAGTAGGGCACGGCGTCGAGGCGGAAGCCGTCGAGCCCGAGGTCGGCCCAGTAGCGGACCATGTCGATGACGGCGCGCCGCACCTCCGGGTTGCGGTAGTTGAGGTCGGGCTGGTGGGAGAAGAAGCGGTGCCAGAAGTACTGCTCCCGCACGGGGTCCCAGGTCCAGTTGGAGCGCTCGGTGTCATGGAAGATGATCCGGGCCTCCGGCCAGCGCTGGTCGTCGTCGTTCCAGACGTACCAGTCGGCCTTGGGGTTGGTGCGGTCCTGCCGGCTCTCCTGGAACCAGGGGTGTTGGTCACTGGTGTGGTTCGGCACCAGGTCGGCGATGACCCGGATGCCCCGCTTGTGGGCCTCCTCGACCAGTTCGATCACGTCGGCCAGGACGCCGTAGCTGGGATGGACCGAGAAGTAGTCGCTGATGTCGTAGCCGCCGTCACGCAGTGGGGAGGCGTAGAACGGGAGCAGCCACACGCAGTCGATCCCCAGCCAGTCGAGGTGGTCGAGGCGCTCGGTCAGCCCTCGGAGGTCGCCGCAGCCATCACCGCTCGAGTCGGCGAAGCCTCGCAGGAAGACCTCGTAGAACACCGCCCTCCGGTACCACTGGGGGTCCTCGAAACCCGGTCGTGCCATCGGCGGGTCATCCTGCCATCGCCGGCCCGGCCGGGACGTTTGTTGCGAACTGGTCATCGTTCTGTCGCGCAATCGTCATACTGTCCGGCAACGGTTGCGGCTGGGCGCGATTCCCCCCCGGCCGCGCCACGAGAGCAGAGGGAGAGCCTCCATGTTGGATGTCGCCATCCACCGCAGCATCGGATCTGCGATGGCCGACGGCGCCACGGTGTGCCAGCTTCGCGGCGAGCTGGTGAGCAGGGAGGCGCCGGTGCTCCGGGCCGTGCGGGGCCGGTTGGCCCACGCCCGGACCCTGCTCGTGGACCTCCGTGGCGTCGGCGCGTTCGACCGTCCTGGCCTCGGTGCCCTCGTCGGTGTGCTGCGCAGCGCCCACCCTGGCACCGGTCGGGTCCGGGTGTGTGCGGACCAGCCGGCCCTCATCAAGCTGCTGCGGGCCGAGGGCCTGGACCGTCTGTACCCCCTGGTCGCGGAGCCGACGGGCGCCCAGCCGGCCGCCCCGCGGTGAGCACGCCGGCCGCAGGAGGGCCGGCCTCTGCAGGGGCGGGCACCGGCGGGCACGACCTGGTCATCGTCGCCAACCGGTTGCCGGTCCACCACGACTCGGGTGACTCGCCCTGGGAGCCGAGCCCGGGCGGTCTGGTCCGGGCGATGCTCGGCGTCATCCGCCACTACCACGGGGCCTGGGTGGGCTGGTCCGGCCTGGCCGACGAGGACGCCGGGCCCTTCGAGCACGATGACATCCCGCTCGTGCCCGTCGCCCTCTCGGCCGATGACGTCGCCGGCTTCTACGACGGCTTCGCCAACGACACCCTCTGGCCGCTCTACCACGACGCCATCCGCACCCCGAGCTTCCAGCAGGAGTGGTGGGAGGCCTATGTCAGCGTCAACCAGCGCTTCGCGGACGGGGCCGCCAGCGCCGCCGCGCCCGGCGCCATCGTCTGGGTGCACGACTACCACCTGCAGCTCGTCCCGGCGATGTTGCGAGAGCGTCGGCCCGACCTGCGCATCGGGTTCTTCCTGCACATCCCCTTCCCGCCTCAGGAGCTGTTCATGCGCCTGCCGTGGCGGGACGAGATCCTGAGGGGGATCCTCGGCGCTGACGTGGTCGGCCTCCAGCGTCGGGGCGCGGCCGAGAACCTGGCGCTGTGCGCGCGGCGGCTCCTCGACGCGCACGGCGCCGTGCCGGGCCTCACGCTGGACGGCCGGCGGATCGAGGTCGGCGCGTTCCCGATCTCGATCGACGTGGCCGAGTTCGAGGAGATGGCACACCGCCCGGAGACCCAGGCGCTCGCCGCCCGCCTCAGGGCCCGCCTGGGCGAGCCGGACGTCGTGATGCTCGGGATCGATCGCCTCGATTACACCAAGGGCATCGACGTCCGTCTGGAGGCGTTCCGGGACCTCCTGGCGAACGGTGACCTCGACCGGCAGCGCTGCGCCCTCGTCCAGGTCGCGGTCCCGACGCGGGAGCGCATCGAGCACTACGCCGACGAACGGAGGCGGGTGGAGCAGCTGGTCGGCGAGATCAACGGCGAGTTCAGCCGGCTCGGGTACCCCGTGGTCCACTACCTGCACCAGAACGTGCCGTTGGACGAGCTGTCAGCCCTGTACCAGGTGGGCGACGTGATGCTCGTGACGCCGCTGCGGGACGGGATGAACCTGGTGGCCAAGGAGTACGCGGCCTCGCGGGTCGATGGCGGCGGGGTGCTGGTGCTCTCGGAGTTCGCCGGCGCCGCCGACGAGCTCGGCGACGCGCTGCTCGTGAACCCGCACGACCGCGAGGCGGTGCAGCGGGCGATGCTCGAGGCCGCCTCGATGGACCCCGTCGAGGCCCGTGCGCGCATGGCCTCCATCCGCCAGGCCGTGAGGGCCAACGACGTGACCCACTGGGCCCACATGTTCCTCAGCCGGCTCGACCCCGCCCTCGCCGCCTGACGCGCCCGCGCCGGCGGCGCGGGCATCACGTGGTGGCAGGATCGGCTGGTGGACGCTGACGATCTCGCGGTGGCACCGGACGGTAGCCCCGTCCTGCTCTACCTGGTCCTCCCGGGGGACCAGGAGGCAGCGCTCGTCCACGCCGCCATCGGCTCCAGGGACGACGTCCTGGAGCTGGGCTGCGGGCCCGGACGGGTGACCCGGCCGCTGGTCTCCCTCGGCCACCGCGTGACCGGGGTGGACAACAGTCCAGACATGCTGGCTCACCTCGACGGCATCGCCGGCGTCGAGACGGTGCAGGCCGAGCTGGCCGGCTTGGACCTCCGGCCCCGACGGTGGCCGTGCGTGCTGATGGCCAGCCACCTCGTCAACGACGACGACGGCGAGGCCTTCATGGCCGCCGCGGCACGTCATGTCACGCCCGGCGGATGTGTGCTTGTGCAACGACACCAGCCCGGCTGGGTGGACACCGCTGACGTTGAGATCAGAGCGCGGGCCGGCGTCACCATGACCCTGGAGGCGGTCCACCACGTGGCGCCGGGCCGCTTGGCGGCGACGATGGTCTACGAGGTGCGCGGCCAGCGCTTCGCGCAGCCGTTCACGGCCAACGAGGTCGACGACGACCGGCTGGCCACCATGGCCGCGGTCCACGGCTGCGTCGTCGACACCGTCCTCGACGACCGCGCGACGTGGATCCGGCTGCGTCCGGTGCCTGGCGGTCCGGACGCCTCGTCGTGAGGCTCAGCCGTACACGAACATCGTCTTGGTGCTCGGCTCGGGATGCACCCAGTCGCCGAGATCGGCGTGGATGGCGCGCAGCACGTCGTGCGCGTCCCGGGCCACGGATCCCCGGTAGTCCTCCTCGTCGTCCCCGTACTTGAAGCTGAACTCGGCCGCGACTGGCGGGGTGGCGGGATCATCGTCGTCGTGCCAGATGACCATGGCGCACTCCGCCTCGATGTCCCGCTTGCCGAGGAGCAACGTTGCCCCGGTCAGCACGAGCTCCCGCGCGGTGAAGTCCCGTACCACGGAGAGCCCGGCATCCTCCGGCACGCCGTCGAGCTCGTCGCGCAGCCCGGGGAAGAGCTCGGCCACGTGCTCGACGGCGGCGACTGCGTGGGCGGCCTCGACGGTGACCGTCGTCGAATAGCTGAAGACGCTGACGAACGGGGGCTTCACATCCTCCTCGAACTTCGTCTTCGTGTCGCCTTCGGCCCCGCATTCCATGTTTCGGTCCTGCGCGACGTAGCGGTCGGGGTGGCGGAACTTGAGCGTGACCTCCCGCTCATCGGTGTCGATGTCGATCCGTTCGCGGAACACGTAGCGCCGACCGTTGAGCGAGTGGTCCACGGTGTCGAAGAAGCGGATGCGCCGGCGGGCCTTCACCTGCTCGAACGCACCGGACGTCGGGATGTCCAGCGGTTGCAGGAGCCGGCTCACATCCGTCCAGAAGCGGTCGACCTGCGGTCGAGCCTCCTGCTCTGCTCCCGGGAAGCGATCCGGCCGGAGCATGACCTTGTACTCGCGGGACGTGACGTCTCGACGCTTCATCGCCGCACCCTCTCGTCGACGACTGCCGCAACCGTATCCCGCGGGGAGCGCGACCGAATGCGGTGCGCTCGGAATCTCTGTCCGGGCGGCCCGAGTACCTCGGTACTGTGCCTGGATGCCCGAGTCGACCGCCCTGGGTGTCGGGCCGGACGCGCCGTACGCGCTGATCGACCGCGACGGCCTGGACCGGCTCGTCGCGGCCGAGCGCTTCTCGGGGGTCGTGCGGATCGATCGCCACGGCGAGCTCGAGCTGGCCGTGGCCTACGGCATGGCGCATCGCGGATGGGCCATCCCCAACACCATCGACACCCGGTTCGCGCTGGCGAGCGGCTCCAAGACCTTCACCGCGCTCGCGGTCGTCTCGCTGATCGAGGACGGCGTGCTGGCGCTGGACACGACGGCCCGCTCGGTGCTGGGAGCGGACCTCCCGCTCATCGACGACCGTGTGACCGTCGGCCACCTGTTGGCCCACCGCTCGGGCATCGGGGACTACCTCGACGAGTCCGGCTACGAGCTGTCGGACTACGTGATGACCGTCCCCGTGCACGAGCTCGACACCACGGAGTCCTTCCTCGCGGTGCTGGACGGCTTCCCGACGGCGTTCGCACCGGACGAGCGCTTCACCTACTGCAACGGCGGCTACGTGGTGCTGGCCGTCATCGCCGAGCGCGCGGGTGGCGTGCCGTTCCACGACCTCGTGCAGCAGCGGGTGTGCGATCCGGCGGGCATGGTCGACACTGCCTACCTCCGCTCGGACGAGCTGCCCGGTGGCACCGCGCTCGGCTACCTGAGCGCGGACCCGTCATCGAGGACGAACGTCTTTCACCTGCCCGTCCGAGGGAGCGGCGACGGCGGCATCTACTCGAGCGCGGCCGACATCAGCGCGTTCTGGACCGCGCTCTTCGACGGACGGATCGTGTCGCCGGCCTGGGTGGCGGAGATGGTGCGCCCTCGCAGCACCCTTCCCTCCGGCTCCGCCCGCTACGGGATGGGCTTCTGGCTGGAGCCGACCGGCCCCCGTGTCCACCTGGAGGGCTGCGACGCGGGCGTGTCGTTCCGGAGCATCCACGACCCGTCCACCGGGCGCACCACCACCGTCATCTCCAACACGTCCGAGGGTGCCTGGCCGATCCTCCGCTACCTGGAGGACCGGGAGCCGTCCTGAACAGCAGCGGTGGTGTCCGCCCAGCGATCAGAGCTCGATGACGGAGACCTCGACCGGCGTCGGCCCGATGTGGAGCCAGTCGATCCACTCTCGGGCCTCGTTGACGGCCTGGATGCGCGTCTTGCACATGCCCTTGCGGAGCCCGGGCACCGTGTAGGGGTCGCCGCCGGTCTCCGGCGCGGCGACGGTCCAGAGCCAGCTGGCCGGTCCGACCTGGCGAACCCTCATCAGGAAGAGGTCCATGTTGCGCCGCTCCCGTGCTGCACCGGAGGCACACGAGCGTAGCCGTGCGGCCGTGCGCAGCCCGTTCGGCACCGCCCGCGGGCTGAGCCCACCTGACCGCTTCTGGTCGCGGAATTGCCGCCAGGAGCGGCATTTTCCTGACCAGAACCGTTGTCGGGGCCGACCCGCGAGCGGTCTACCCGACAGCCACGGCGGCGCGGAGCGCGTCGACGAAACGGGTCAGGTCCGCTCCTGAGCGTCCCGGCGAGCCCAGCAGGGCGGCGGCCTCGTCCAGCCCGACGCCGGCGAGCAGGTGCTTCTCGTTCAGCACCCAGCGCCGCTCCGTGCAGCAACGAGCGTGTGCCTCCTCGAGCACCGCCCGCGCCGCCTGGCCGACGGTGCCGGTGACGTTGCCCCGGGAGGCGTGGCGCTCGGCGTACATCAGGCTGAAGTCCCTGGCGTAGCGCCATCGCACGGGCGCGGCGTCGGCCAGCCGGGGCGGGAAGGCCTGTCCGCCGGCGAAGGCGCCGCGCACCGTGACGGCGACGGCGGCCTCGGCGGCGAGGCTGTAGGTCGGGATCCCGGCCACGTAGCCGAGCAGGCCGTCGACCTCGAAGCGGCCGGCCTCGGCTTCGGCCGTCCAGTGCTCCACGACGTCCAGGTCGCGGAGCACGACGTCGACTCGCGTCCCGTCGACGTCCAACCACGCACCCCCGTTCATCAGCCGGCCCCACGAGCCGGGCGGGTAGACCTCGCCCCGCGCCGCGACCGCCGAGAGGTCGACCGATCCCCGGTAGTAGACGCCCAGGTCCCAGTCGCTCCCGGGCCGCTCGTCGCCGGTGGCGCGCGAGCCGCCGACGACGACCGCGCGCACGCCCCGGCTGGCGGCGAGCTCGTCGGCGACTACGGCGACGGGATCCGGCAGCTCCATCGCCCGGACCGTAACGTCGTCGCCAGCCGGGCCCGGCGCCGTCGGGCCGGTGGCGCCCGGCCGCCGCGCCGACGCCGCCTCAGTAGCCGGGAAACACCACCCGGAGGTCGTCGAGCGTGAGCTCGCCCTCGATCGCCACGCTGGCGGGGGTGTGGGCGGCCCGCAGCCGGCCGGCCGCCAAGCGGACGAGGGCCTCGGTGGGGAGCCGTAGCGTGGTGGTCGCCTCGGCCGTGGTGTCGGGGTCCGGACCCAGGCTGACCCCGTCACCGAGCTCGAGCAGCAGGTGCTGCTCCGGCTCAGTGGTCTCGATGCGGACCCGACCCGTGCGCCCGGCCGGGCGGGCCGTCCAGGCCGCTAGGCGGCCGACGTGCTCGGTCAGGAACGGCACCAGGTAGGGCGCGAGCACCGCGGCATGGTCGAAGGCGACGTGCACGTCCCAGCCGTGCAGCGCGTGCTCGCTGAGCCGGAACGTCACCATGGTGGCCACGTCGATGGGCTCCGGGAGGAAGCCGAGGTCGACGCGCAGGTCTTCGAGTGCAGGCGCGTCGAGCTTCTCGAACTCGGCCACGAGGCGTTCATCGGACTGGCGGAACGCGGCGAGGGCGTCGAGCGGGAGCAGGGCGTTCCAGCGCTCCCAGATCGGCGGCAGCGTGTCGCGGCTGGGCGTGGGACGGCTCTCGAGAGCGGCTCGCAGCGTGCCGTAGCCGATCTCGGCGGCACTGCCGAGGTGGCCGAGGACCTGCGCGACCGTCCACTCGGTCGCGCCCGAGCCGGTCTCGAGGAGCCGCTCGTCGAAGTCGTCGACGAAGCGGACCAGGTCGTCGTGGGAGCGCCGCAGCGCGGCGATGCGTCGGGGGGCGTCCGTGCTCATCGGTCGGAGGGTATCGCTGCGGTCCCGTGGAGCCCTGCGGCACCAGGGACCGATGAGTCCGTTCCGCCGTCATCGTCAGACTGAGCGGAAAGGAGGTCAGCGATGACCCGTCTGCGCAAGGAGTTCACCGCCACGATGCAGAAGAGCCCCAATCCGGGCGGGTGGACCTACGTGGTCATGCCCGACTCAGTCGAGTACTTCGGCACCCGCGGCCTCGTGAAGGTGCGGGGCACGGTCGACGGCCAGCCGTTCCAGAGCTCGTTCATGGCGCTCGGCGACGGCACGCACAAGCTGCCGATGAAGGCTGACGTTCGCAAGGCGATCTCGAAGCAGGCCGGGGACACGGTCACGGTACGACTGCTGGAGCGGCTCGACACCTGACGGAACCCGTCGCGGCGCCTATGGTCCGGCGGGGTCTGTCGGGAGCGAGGTGCGTGATGGTCGTCGAGATGTCGTCCGGTCCAGCGTCGGCGGTAGGCGAGCAGGTGTCGCTCCCGGGCCGCCTCGGCGATCGCGAGCGTACGTTGGCCACTGATCCCCGGGCTGATCCGCGCATGGTCGCCGCGCTTGCGGCCTTCGGACTCGACCAGCGAGCAGAGGCGCCACCCGTCACGCCGAGCTCTCCTCGCGAGGATCAGCTCGCGTTCTGCGCGGCGGCGGAGACCGGGTTCGAGGCCGTGTTCGGTGCGCTCTACGCCGGGCTGCCCGCCGTGGAGGGCGTCACCTCGGAGACGGTCACCATCGCCGGGGACGGCGGTCACGAGATCCAGCTCTACGTGCACCGTCCGGCCGGCGCGACCGGAACGCTGCCCTGCATCGTCCACATCCACGGCGGGGGGATGGTCATCCTCGAGGCGGCCGGCGCGGCGTACCTGCGCTGGCGGGATGAGCTGGCGGCGACGGGCATGGTGGTCGTCGGCGTGGAGTACCGCAACGGCGCCGGCCAGCTGGGCGTGCACCCCTTCCCCGCCGGGCTCGACGACTGCACCGTCGCGCTCCGCTGGGTCTGCGACCACCGCGACCAGCTCGGCGTCGACAAGGTCGTCGTCTCGGGCGAGTCCGGTGGTGGGAACCTGACGCTCGCCGTCACCTTGCGCGCCAAGCGGGAGGGGTGGGTCGACGAGATCGCGGGCGTCTACGCGCAATGCCCCTACATCTCGAACGCGTGGGCTTCGAAGCCGGCCGATCTCCCGTCGCTGCACGAGAACGACGGCTACTTCCTGGCCTGCGACGTGATGGCGGTGATGGCCGAGGTCTACGACCCGGGCGGAGCCCACGCCGAGGACCCGACCTGCTGGCCCTACCGGGCGACGGCGGCCGATCTGGAAGGACTCCCACCCCACGTCATCTCGGTCAACGAGCTCGACCCTCTGCGCGACGAGGGCCTTGCCTACTACCGCCTGCTCCTGGCGGCTGGGGTGAGCGCGGTCAGCCGGACGGTCAACGGCACGTGCCATGCCGGCGACGCCATCTTCCGTGTCGCCATGCCCGAGGTGTACGCGGCGACGGTCCGTGACATCACCGGCTTCGTCGCCGGGCTGCCGTCGCCGGCCGGACCGTGACGGCGAGCTGACCGAGCCGACCCGCGGATAGCCCGACGCGGGGTCACGCCGGCGGGTCGAAGCGGTAGCGCAGCGCCTCGGCGACGGCGCGGTAGCCGAGCTTTCGGTACATGGAGTTCGCGGTGGGGTTGGCCAGGTCGGTGTAGAGGATGCAGCGCGTGCCGCGGGCCCGCACCGCCGCGGAGAGGGCGGCCACGAGAGCGGATCCGTACCCCCGGCCACGTCGCTCCGGTGGCGTGTACACGGGACCGATGCGGGCGACGCCCTCCACCGGATCCGACACAGCCCCCAAGGCGACCGGCCCGTCCTGCTCCCAGAACCAGAGGTGGCCAGCGGTCAGCCGGCGGGCCACCAGCGGGGCGAGATCGTCGCGGGCGTCGCCGATCTCGACCCCGAAGGCCTCGAACCACCGGATGGCCACCTCGAGGTCGTGTGCGGTCGCCGCCCGCTCCCGTCCCCCTGGGGTCGGCCGAGCGACGACCTCGTCCACCTCGTAGAGGCGCTGGCCCTGGACCGGCCACGCTCCCGTCCCGGTCCGCTCCGTCCAGTGCCCGGCGAACCGGGCTGCGGTCAGTGCCTCGCCGGTCACGCCCGGCAGCCGCACGCCCTCCGTCACGACCGCGTCGATCCCCGCGGCGATCGCCGGCGCGGCCATGGGCGTGGCGGTGGCCGCGAAGCCGAGCGGCGACTGGAGGACGACGCCGGCCGCTCGGACGCCCTCCCGGACGACCCAGTACCGACCCGGCTCCGGGTGCGCTGCTCGGTTGTGCAGCAGCGTCAGCACCAGGTTGTGGCGGACGGGATCGGTGGCGAGGTGCGCGCCGGCCGCAACGAGTGCGTCGCTCGGCGAGTCGGTGCGCTCCACGGTGAAGGCGGCCATGGCCAATG
>JBKPRL010000002.1:0-17527 GCA_046734535.1 bacterium
CTGCTCTCGAAGATGGGGATGGCCCGGCGCACCGAGGCGGCGGTCTATGCCGCCCGCCACCTGCCGCAGAAGGACACCTGATTCGTCGAGTGCGACACCCCGGTTGCGCAGCCCGGGTCCAAGGTCCCTACTCGCGTGTGATCGGCGCGCCGTACCGTCGAAGAGCAGAAGGCGACCGCAACAGGAGGTCGACATGCCAGCCCTCTATGACGAACGTAGGCCAACCGGCCCGGCAGAGCCGCGGCCGGCGGTGGATGGACCCTCCATGGGTCCGGCGGCGTGGCTGCGATCGATCCCCGCCGCGGCCCACGACCTGTTCACCGGTACGACGGGCTGCCACCGCGACCTCGTGGGGATGGCGCTGCGGATGAGCGACGGCCGGACCTACGTGCCCTTCCGGCACACGCGGCGGTCCGAGGCGCGGTGGTCGCACGACCGTCCGCCGGCCTTGATCCAGCCCCGTTTCCACCTCGAGCCCCTCCCGGCCCGCTGGCGGCGGCTCCACGCGCTGTTCCGCGTGGTGTGCATCGTGACGACCCCGTTCTTCGTCGGCCTGCCTGGCTTCCGGTCGAAGCTCTGGATGGTCGACCCGGGGACCGGGGACTTCGCTGGCTTGTACGAATGGGACGACGCGGCCACGGCTCGCGCCTACGCCGAGGGCCTGTCGCGGATCCTCCGCATCCTGTCGGCGCCCGGGTCGGTCGGCTACGAGCTCGTCGAGGGCATCACCGTCGCCGAGTACCTGAACAGGAGCGCACAGCCTCCGACGACCGGGGTCCGTGACGCGGCGTAAGGACCGGTCTTAGCGGGGCACCCGCCACCGCGCGACGGTCCCCCCGCCTGGCGCGGCCGCCAGGGTGAAGGTCCCGCCGTTCCGCTCGGCCCGCGAGGCGAGGTTCTTGAGGCCCAGACCGGAGCCGGTCGGCGTCGGCTCGTGGTCCGGACCGACCCCGTCGTCGACGACCTCGATCGACACCGTCTCGTCGTCGACTGCCACCGTCATCTCGACGTGATTGGCGTGCGCGTGCCTGGCCACGTTCGAGAGCATCTCGCGCAGCACCGTCACGAGCTCGTCGGCGCGGCCAACGCTCAAGACCGAGTCCAGGGGCCCGTCGAAGGTCATCCTGGGACGCGACGGAAGGGACCCCTCGAGCTCGTCGACCAAGGCGAGCAGCCGGTCCCGCACGCCCAAGGACGTCGCCCCGGAGGCGCCCAGCTCGAAGATGGTGGATCGGATGCGCTTGATGGTGGCGTCGAGGTCCTCCACGCTCACGTGGATCCTCTGGGCGATCTCCGCATCGGCCACCCGCCGAGACGTCGCCTCCAACGACAGCCCGATGGCGAACAGCTGTTGGATGACCGAGTCGTGCAGGTCCATGGCGATGCGCTCACGGTCCTGCGAGAGGACCACCTGCTGCAGCCGCGTGTGGAGCCGGGCGTTGTCGATGGCGACGCCCGCCGCCGCGGCGAGCGCGACGACCAGCTCCTCGTCGACGTCCGTGAAGACCTCTTGCGACTGCTTGTCCGTGAGGTAAAGGTTCCCGAAGACCTCGCCGCGCACGCTGATGGGCACTCCGAGGAACGAGCGCATCGGCGGGTGACCGGGTGGGAAGCCGAAGCTCTCCGGGTCCTCCCGCAGGTCCGGCAGGCGCAGCGGCTCGGGGTGGGCGATCAGCAGGCCGAGGATCCCATGACCCTTCGGGGGCTCACCGATGGCCGCCCGGGTCGCGTCGTCGACGCCGACGGTGATGAACTCAGAGAGCGCCGTGTGGGTCTCGTTGAGGACCCCGAGCGCGCCGTAGCGGGCATCGGCCAGGGACGTGGCCGCCTCGATGATCCGCCGCAGGGTGGCCGACAGGTCCAGGTCCGCGCCGAGGCCGATCACGGCGTCGAGGAGCTGTCGCAGGCTCCTGGGACCGGCTACGCCCTTCCCGTCCACGCTGCGCACGGTAACCTTCGTCGACTGGGTGACCGCACTGCTCAGGCGAACGCGAGTGCGTGGACGCTGACGTGCGGGAGCAGCCGTTCGACGTCCTCTCGCCGGCACAGGCCAGTCCCGTGCGCCAGGGTCGCCGCCGTCCCCGCCGCCACGCCGCGGCAGACTGCGGCCTCCATGTCGGCACCGCGTTCGAGGGCGACGGCCATGGCCCCGACCAGGCTGTCCCCTGCGCCGACGGTCGACAGCGCGTGGACCCGGGGACCGTGGACCCGGACGGCGGGCGCATCAGGACGGACGAGGAGCGCCCCGGCCGCGCCGAGCGACACGACGACCGCCTCGTTCGGCCCGCGGTCGAGGAGGTCATGGGCAGCCGCGACGACCTCCGGCTCGCCGGGGAGGGCGTGCCCCGCGAAGGTGGACAGCTCCCGGACGCTCGGCTTCATGACGAGCGTCCCTGCCGACGCGGCGGCCCCCAGTGCGTCACCCGAGGTGTCGACGATGACCGCGGGGCCGGTCGAGCGGATGCGCTCGACGAGGGAGCCGAAGCGTCCAGGGGGCACGTTCGGCGGCAGGGAGCCGCTCAGGACCACGAGGGACGAGTGGCGGGCCAGCGCGTCGATGCGCGCCTCGGCGGCCGCGAGCTCCTCCTCCGTGACAGTCGGCCCGGGCATGACGAACCGGTACTGGCGCCCCGTCGCCCCGTCCAGGACGGTGAGGCTCTCGCGCGTCTCCTCGGCGATCGGGATGGCCTCCGTGGCCAGCCCTTGCCTGGCGAGGAGGTCCAGGAGCTGGGCTCCGCTGCAGCCACCCACGAGGACGAGCGCGGTGACGTCCCCGCCCAGCACGCGGACCACGCGGGCCACGTTGACGCCGCCACCCCCGGGCTCCCGGCACGTCGAACCGCAGTGCAGCTTCCGCTCCGGCTCCACGACCGCGACACCGGCGGACACGTCCACGCTCGGGCTGAGCGTCACCGTCAACATGGCGCGGTCCGCCCGGTGCCCATCTCGGTCGGGCTCCTCAGCTCGCGGCCGCCGGCACGCGCTCCGCGGGGACGACGAGGACGGGATGGCGAGCATCACGTGCGAGTCGCCTCGCCACGCTGCGCAGGTGCAAACGGTCAGGGTCGGTCCAACGCGTGCTGGCCACGACGATGACGGCGTTGTCGACGTGATCAGCGAGCTCCATCAGAGTGTCCGCGGCGTGTCCACGATCGGCCACGTCGGCCAGCCGCGGTGGCGGCCCGTCGAAGGACGCCGCCCAGACCGTGAGCGCGGCCGTGATCGCACCGGACGGCGAATCGCCCTCGACGCTGGCCACGGGAGTCAGCTCGGGAGGACCGGCCTCGAGCGAGGCGTGCGGTCCGATGAGCAGGAACGGGCCGTCGGCGTGGCTGAGCAGACCCTCGCTGACGCTGCCGAGCAGCAGCTCACCGAGAGCTGAGCGCGCCTTGGTGGCCATGACGACGAGCGCCCCAGGACGGTCCGCCACGAAGCCGACGATGGCCGCGGCGGGATCGTTGTCGTGGAGGATCGTCGCCGTCCATGGCGTGTCCGAGGCGCGCCCTCTCCGCTGCAGCTCGTAGCGGTCGAGCTCCTCGCTGAGCGCCGGCGAGGAGACGGTGACGAGCTCGAGCGGTATCCCCGCGGCCGCCGCCAGCCTGCGGGCGATGGGGAGCGCCCGATCCCCGTGTGGCTCGAGGTCCAAGGGGACCACGACGGAGCTGAACATCTGGACCTCCTACGAATCGTGCGCGTCGCGTGCAGCCGACGCCATCACAGGTTCGCGTCTCGAGACCCCCCGGACGATCACGGTGGGGCATGCGGCCTGGTGCGCGCAGTGGCGGCTCACCGAGCCGAGCAGCACGCTCCGGAGGCCGCCCAGCCCATGTGCGCCGACGACGAGCAGCTCAGCGTGTTCGGCGCTCCGGAGCAGGGCCTGCGCCGCGGGCCCGGCCACCGACTGCAGCATCAGATCGCGAGGCGCGCCGTCGCGCTCGTCGTCCAGTCGCGCCACCATCTCCTCGAGGAGCGACCGGCTGGCCTGTTCCGAGGCCGCCAGACCCCCGGCGCCAGGCATCCAGGCGTGGACGATGTGGAGGCGCGCCCAACGGAGGTTCGCCTCGCGAGCGGCCCACAAGAGGGCCATCTCGGACGCCCTCGAGCCATCGACACCCACGACCACCCGGCCACGGGGGATCTCTGCCGCGGCAGGGACGACCGCCACGGGACAGGGCGCGTGCGTCAGGCACCGGTCGCCCACGGAGCCCAGCACGAGCCCCGTGAACCCTCTGTGGCCGCGGGACCCGACCACCAGGAGGTCCGCCCCCAAGGCGGCGTCGAGGAGCGCGGGCCCTGGATGTTCCATCGGGGCGGACGCTCTGACCTCGACGAGCTCGGGCACCTCCTGCCGCAGCCGGTCGATGGTGGACCTCACGAGCGTCTCGGCCGCTCGATGCGCGGGTTCGTAGTCTCGGTACAAGTCGGTCGGCCCGATGGGATACGGGGGCAGCCAGGGGTGGACGACCTCCAACGCGCTGTCGCGTCGGACCGCCTCGTCCGCCGCCCACCGCACGGCGGTCACGGCGTGCTCCGAGCCGTCGGTGCCGACGACGATCCTTGGGCCTCTGTCACTCACAGAAACATCATCGAGCGGAAGCTCGGGCGGGACCAGGGTCCTTGGTCCCGCTCGGCTAGAGGTGACCGAGTCGTCGTGCCTCGTGGGTCAAGCGGTCGCGGTGGTCCGGGTGCGCGATCCCGATCAGCGCCGCGGCCCGCTCCCGCAGCGAGCGGCCCCGCAGCTCTGCCACCCCCCACTCTGTGACCACATGGTGGACCGTGTTCTTGAGCGTCGTGACGACGTCTCCGGGTGCGAGCTCGGCCACGATCTTGGAGATCGTGCCCCCCTTGGTCGTCGAGCGCAGCACGACGAAGCCCTGGCCGCCCTTGGAGTACATGGCCCCCCGGGCGAAGTCGGCCTGCCCCCCGCTCGACGAGTAGTACTCCCCGTTGACGGTCTCCGACGCGCACTGGCCCATCAGGTCGACGGAGATGGTCGAGTTGATCGACACGAAGCCGACCTCCTGGGCGATGACGCGAGGATCGTTGACGTAGCTCACGGGCCAGAGCTCGAACGCCGCGTTCTCGTCGAGGAACTCGTAGAGGCGCTGCGTTCCCAGCACGAACGTCCCCACGGTCTTGGTCCGGTTGAGCTGCTTCGCCACGCCGTTGACGACGCCTCGCTCCACCAGGTCCATCAGGCCGTCCGAGATCAGCTCGGTGTGCACGCCGAGCTCGCGATGGTCGCGCAGCGCGGCCAGGATGGCGTTGGGGATCGACCCGATGCCCGTCTGGATCGTCGCCCGGTTCGGGATGCGGTCCGCCACGTAGCCCGCGATGCGATCGTCGAGCTCGCTGCGGGGCGGCGGCCGCACCTCGACGAGCGGGTAGTCCGCCTCCACCCAACCGATCACCTGGCTCTCGTGGATCTGGTTCCGGCCGAACGTGCGCGGCATCCGCGCGTTGCTCTCGAGGAAGAAGCGCGCCCGGCCGATGAACGAGGCCACGTAGTCGGCGTTGCACCCGAGGCTGAAGTACCCATGGCGGTCCGGGAGCGAGGCGGCGGCCAGCACCAGGGGATCCCGAGTGCGCTCCAGCAGGATGTCGCGCATCTCGCTGAAGTTGTTGGGAACGAGGTCGATCGTCCCGTCGCGGAACGGCTGCCGCGTCACGTGGGAGAGGAAGTAGGAGACGTGGCTGAGGTTGCTGCCGAAGGCCCGGTGGAGGTGCGGGCGATCATGCAGGGCGTGCATCTGGTGCACCCTCACGTCCTCCAGCTCGCCGGCGTGGGCCTCGATGGCGTCGAGCAGGACGACCGGCTCGCCGTTGGCCAGTGGCACGATGAGGTCGGCGCCCGGATGGATGTGCTCGAGCACGGAAGCAGGGGTCGTCGGCTCGGGCATGTCGGCAACCGTAGGACGGCGAGCGGTGCTCACTCGCTCCCGGGCAGTACGGCCGTGGGTATCGCCGGGGGACCGAGCTCGAGGACGACGTGGACCACGTCGCCTTCGATGCGCTCCGCGCGGGGCAGGCCGGTGGCTCGGAACACCATCAGCATGCGGCGGTTGCGGAAAAGCGTCTCCGCGACGAACCGGGTGATCCCGATCTCCCTCGCGCGTGCGGCGAGTCGTTCGAACAGCACCTTCCCGAGGCCGCGACCCTGCCACGCATCGGCCACGACGAAGGCGACCTCGGCCTCGTCGCTGCCGTCGCCGAGGCGGTCGAACCGCGCCACGCCGACGATCAGGTCGTCGTGCACCGCGACGAGCGCCTCGCGGTTCTGATGGTCCACGTGGGTGAACCGATGGAGCTCCTGATCGCTCAGCTCGGGGTGCACGCTGAAGAAGCGGAACTGGATCGTCTCCCCGGACAAGGTGTGGTGGAACTGGTCCAACCGGGCACCGTCCGTCGAGCGCATCGGCTCGATGTCGACCACCGTTCCGTCCGCGAGCACCACCGCCGAGCGAACCGGCGAGTCGGGCATGCGCAATGGTGGATCACGCCGCGGGGCTCGGTCCAGGGTCCAACGTCCCACTGACGACCGACCGCCGGTCGTGGGACGTTCGACCCTGGACGCGGTCGGGCGCGTGCGCCATGCTCCGCCGATGCACGGTCGCATCGTCGTCACGTCCGCGGAGCGGGCCGTCGATGCGCTCATCGGCGTGCTGGCTCGACGGGGCTACACCGTCATCGCGCCGACGGTCCGTGACGGAGCCATCGTGCTGGACGAGGTCGGCGGCGTGGCGGACCTCCCGATCGGCTGGAGCGACGACCAGGAGGCCGCCACCTACCGTCTCCACCTCAACGACAGTCGATCGCTCTTCGCGTTCGCCGTGGGTCCGTACTCACCACGTCGCTCGCGGGGCGACGACGGCGTCGGATGGATCGTGGCGGCTGCGGCCGGCCGCCGGCTCGCCGCGGCGGTCGACCTCCGGCTCTGCGACGGCGAGCCCGCCCGACTCCTCGACGCGTGGACCGGGGTCGAGCTCGCGGTCGTGGTCGATGCGACGCGCAGCGGAGCCGCGCCCGGCACGGTCCGTCTCCTCGAGACGGAAGGGGCCATCGACCTCACGCCCTCGCCAGCCCCTGTCGGCAGCCACTCGATGGGGATCGGTCAGGCACAAGCGCTCGGCCGTGCGGTCGGCCGGCTCCCCAGGCGACTCGTCGTCATCGGCATCGAGGGTCGCCACTTTGGCTTCAGTGACGAGCTGTCGGCCCCGGTCGCGGAGGCGGTGGACGCCGCCGCGGATCTGGTCGTCCGGGTCGTGGACGGCGACCGAGGGGATGGCGGCCCGGCCACCCCCGCGGTCGCACCATCAAGGGACGACGAGGACCGGGATCCGGGAGCTGGTGATCACGGCCTCGCTGGTCGAGCCGAGCTGGCGGAGTGCGCCGCTCACACCCCGGCTGCCCACCACGACCAGGTCGGCCCCCTCGCGATCCGCGATCCGTAGCAGGACGTCAGGGGGCGGCCCGTCCTCGTACACCGTGTCGACCGCCGCGTCGCCGGCGCTGACGCGCTGTCGGGCATCGGAGACGATCGCCGCCAGGTCGGGGCGGGCGCGGTACCCGCCCTCCTCCAAGAGGCCGACGGCGTGGACGACGACCAGCCTCGCGTCCAGGCGGCCGGCCAGCTCGAGCGCGAGGTCGAGGGCGGCCAGCGACTCGGGGGAGGCGTCGATCCCCGCCACCAGACAGTAGGGGAGCGTCACGTGACCGACGGGACCTGTTCGGCTCGACACCTGCTGCCGAGCAGCATGCACCGTTCCATCACGAAGTCGATCGCCTCGAGGACATGCCACAGGATCGAGGTTGCGCCAGGGAACGTCAACCGTTGGTGGGTCAGCAGGCGGGGCGCCGGTGCGCTCAGCGCCCGCGGGCTGTGTGCTGGGCATGCTCGCGCAGGAACTCGAGGATCCTGATGTGCTTGCGAGTGTCCATCTCCATGAGCTCGACGAGCAGGGGCCAAACGGTCGTGCGCCGCACGTCCTTCAGGCTCTTCTCGAGGGCCTTCAGCTGGTGGGCGTCGTCCTTCTCGACCACGAGCAGGTCGTCCACCGCGTCGATCAGGTGGGCGGTATCGGGCTCCGGGAGCAGATCGGGCACGGCACCGTCGTCGGGCGCCGAGAGGAGGACCATCTCCCTCACCGTCTTGGCCCACTGCTCGTAGAGACGGTGATGTCGCGCCTCGTCCTCGGCGATCAGGTCGAGGAGGAACCGGACATGGCCGGACGACGCCTCGGCAAGACGTTCATAGCGACCGAGCACCTCGGACTCGGACGCGATGTGCGCCATCAGGTGCTCGTAGAGCTCCTGCTCCCACACCGACAGTCCGATCGGACGATCATCGACGTTCATCTCACAACACCTCCGACTCCAGCGTCCTCCCCGGCGCGGTGGACCTCCAGGGCCGAAGGTCCCCACCTGTCTGTCGTGGCCAACCAGCACGCTTCGCCCGAGTGGCCCGGCGACGAAGGGACCTTCGGCTCTGTGGTGGCCGCCGGGGTCCGGGGATCATCGTCCGATGACGATCGACGGCGCCGACCCGCAAGTGCTCGCCCCAGCCGAGTGCCTCCGACTGCTCGGAGGTGAGCGCATCGGCCGGGTGGCCATCAGCGTCAACGCCCTCCCGGCCATCCTGCCCGTGCGATTCGCGCTCGACCGCGACGAGATCTTCTTCCGGGCTGCGCCGGGGGGCGTGCTCGCCGAGGCGACCCGCCAGTCCGTCATCGCCTTCGAAGCCGATGGATCCGAGCCCGGCGTCGGCTCGTGGAGCGTCCTCGCCACGGGGCTGGCGCGTCATCTCACGGAACCCGATGCGCTGGCCTTGACCTCGCTGCCGCCGTGGTCGTCCGAGGCCGACGTGTTCGTGGCCCTGACCCCCCAGCTCCTGACGGGCCGGCGGCTGACCGAGCCGGCCACGAACGGCGGATCAGGCTGACCTTCGCAGAGAGGGGGAGCCGGGAGGCCGCTCAGTCCGAAGACAGGTAGGGCACAGAGTGGCCGTGGGGCAGCCGGTGGTCGCGGCTGATGGCCCGGCCGGTGACCGACCACGGCATGATGCGCAGCCAGTGGTCTCGTGAGCCCGACGTCCACGGCCGGAGCGCCAGCGCTGGGCCGCCGCCTCGGGTGCCCGGCGGGTCCATCTCGGAGGCGTGACCCTTGATCAAGACGCTCCAGCCGGTCTCCGAGACGGCGTCCGCGCCGTCCACCTCGAACGCGACGGTGGCCCCGGGCCCCAATGCTTCGAGCATGACGGTCCGTCCGGTGCGGACGACGATGCAGTGTCCATCCACGGCGTAGTTCACCGGCAGGATCAGCTGCTCCCCCTCTGCGGCGAAGCCGAGTCGGCCGATCGCGGCGCGCTCCACCAACCTCCAGCACTGCTCGGTCCCCAGCTCGTCGACCCAGATGTTGGCCTCCGTGATCATGGCTCCTCCTCGCGGCATCGCTGCTGGCACGCGCCAGCCTGCTCCGCCGATCCCCATGGCTCGTAGAGCCGAAGGTCCCGCGGTCGCGGGCGGTCCCGGCTGCCGACCCCCACCGGGCCGAGGTGGGTGGGACGTTGGGCCCTATCACGGCACCGGCCGGCGAGGGACGATCACAAGCGACCCCGACGAAGGGAGCTGAGATGATCGACCAGACCGGACCGGCGCCGACCGCGCTGGTGATCTTCGAGTCCATGTACGGCAACACCCACGTGATCGCCGACCACGTCGCCGACGGCCTGCGGACGTCGTTCGCCACGGACGTGGTGTCCGCGGGGACCGCGACTGTTGAGCGGCTGGCGGGAGTCGACCTCGTCGTCGTCGGCGCGCCGACGCACGTGCACGGCCTTCCGGGGCGACGGTCGCGCGAGGCGGCCGCGACTGCCGTCGAGCGGTCGCCGGACGACCTCGTCCTCGAGCCCGACGCCCTGGGACCGGGGATGCGCGAGCTGTTCGACCAGGCGGGCCGAGCGCCCCATACGGCCGCGGCCGCGTTCGACACCCGGATCGACGGGCCGGCGATCCTCACCGGCCGGGCGTCGCGTGGCCTCGCCAAACGTCTGCGGGACCATGGCTTCCACCTGGTCTCCGCCCCTGAGAGCTTCCTCGTCGACAAGCACAACCACCTGCTCGACGGCGAAGCCGACAGGGCCACGGCGTGGGGCCGCGAGGTCGCCACGACGGCCCTGGCCGCGGGTCGGGAGGCGCGCCAGCAGGTGTGATCAGCCTCGCGGGCGAAGACGCCGCCGGGATCACGGCGTGATCGTCGGCAGGCCGTCCAGCTCGCTCCTGGGCTCCCGGCGCATCAGGGTGAGCAACGCGTCCGAGGCGGTCACCTGGCCCGACAGCAACGCATCGACCGTCTCGCAGATCGGCATGTCGACCCCGAACCGGCGGGACAGCTCGACGACGGCCGGAGTCGTCTCGACCCCCTCTGCCACCGAGCTGGTTCCGGCGAGGATGTCGCGTAGGGTCCGGCCGCCCGCGAGCTGCACGCCCACCCGGTGGTTCCGGCTCCCTCGGCTGCTGCACGTCGCGACGAGGTCCCCATTGCCGGCCAAGCCGAGGAAGGTCAGCGCGTGACCGCCGGCCGCGACGCCGAGCCGGCTGAGCTCGGCCAGCCCTCGGCTGATCAACGCCGCCTTGGTGTTCATGCCGTACCCGAGGCCGTCGGCCACGCCGGCCGCGATGGCGATCACGTTCTTCACGGCACCGCCCATCTCGCAGCCGATCACATCGGGACTCGTGTACACGCGCAGCCGATCGCTCATCAGGAGCTGTTGCACCGATTCGGCCTGAGTGACGTGGGGGAACGCGACGCACGTCGCGGAGGGGTGCCCGGCCATCAGCTCGTGGGCGAGGTTGGGACCGCTGAGCACGCCGACGGCGTTCGGCTCGTGATCCGCGAGGACCTCGCGGAGCACCTCGGTCATCCGCAGGCACGTCCCGGGCTCGATCCCCTTGGTGAGGCTGAGCACCAGCGGCCTGGAACCCATCGAGGCCCGAGCGGTGCCCATGACACGGCGGAGGTGCCGAGCGGGGACGGCGACGATCACCAGATCGGCGTCCTCGATCGCCTCGGCCAGGTCGTTGGTGGGGTGAAGGGACGCCGGGAGGGGGTAGCCGGCCAGGAAGGCGGAGTTCTCGCCCCGCTCCTGGATCGACCGCACGACCTCCGGTTCGAATGCCCACAGCCGGGTTGGGGCGCTCGCCGCCGAGAGCGTGGCGATCGTGGTGCCCCACGCGCCGGCTCCCAGCACAGCCACCCTCATCCGGTCTCCACGGCAACGACGCCGTCGATGATCCAGGAGCGACGCGACGTGGTGCCGATGGTATCTCCACTCGGCCCGGTCGGATCCTTCGAGCCGCGGTCGGGTCACGCCGGACGAGCGACCTTGGTCCCTTGTGGGAGATGGCCGCTCGGCGCGACAACGGAGCGAGGAGGTGGACATGATGCGCGACGAGGAGCACCCGCACCAGTGCCCCTACTGCGACCTGCGCTTCCTGTACGCGGGTGAGGTCCGGGACCACGTGCTCCACGACCACAAGGAGCACGCCGAGGCGTTCCTGTACGTGGAGACCCACGAGCTGCCGTAGGAGGTCGATCACCATGCCCGACGACGACAACGAGCTGGACGGCCTTCAGGCCCTCTCGCCGGCCGAGTGCCTCCGGCTGCTGGGAACAGGCCGGATCGGCCGGGTCGGCTTCGTCAGTGACGGTCAACCACAGGTCCTCCCGGTCAACTACGTCGCCTCGGACACCGGCGAGGTCGTCTTCCGCACGACCGACAGCTCGGTGCTGACCGCGGTCGCCGGACGACCGGCCACGTTCGAGATCGACGGCTACGACGAGGAGGCGCGAACAGGGTGGAGCGTTTGTGTCCATGGTCCCGGACGCGAGATCACCGATGTCGGGGACGTGCTCGCTGACCGGCTGCGCGCGCTGAACGTCATCACCTGGGCTCCCGGTCCCCGTGACCGCTGGTTCGCGATCCTGGGAGACCAGGTCACCGGACGCCGCATCCCCATGACCGTCACCCCATCCGACCTGGGATGGATCGCCGGCGTGGTCTCCTGATCGGCGGCCTCGTTCCGCTCGTCGGTGGACCGCTCAGCGGATCGGATCGGGATAGCTCCAGGCGCGGGGCAGCCGGCGCCCGGTGATCTCCACCGGCAGCAGTCGGATCCACGAGGCCCGCTCGGACGCGGCCCAGGACCGCAGCCCCCGCCTGTCGAGGCGAGCGATCTCCTGTGGGTCGTCGACCGCCGTCGCGATGCCGAAGACGAGCACGCTCCAGCCTGATCGGTGGACCCGGTCGACCCAGTCGACCTCCAGCGTGGCCTGCACCTGTTGGCGGGCGGCGGTCAGCTTCCGACCCGGGTCGCTGCGCATCACCACGTCGTCCCCGTCGACGAGGTAGTTCACCGGCATGACGAGTGGCCAGCCGTCCATGACGAAGGCGAGCCGGCCGAGGGCGGCCTGCTTCACGAGTGCCCAGGACTCCTTCTGCGTCATCACGGCGAGCTTCGAAGCCGTCGCATCGGCCGAAGGTGGACGGTTGGGCGTGACCATGGATCGATCGTGACCGAGGCGCCGATGACCGTGTAGAGACCAAGGTCCCGTGCCGGGCTTCGCGCATCGTTCGCGGGCCGGACGCGCTCAACCAGGGCGAGGCTCCG
Source organism: bacterium (assembly GCA_046734535.1). Lineage (GTDB taxonomy): Bacteria > Actinomycetota > Acidimicrobiia > Acidimicrobiales > Ilumatobacteraceae > DASTFY01. The sequence goes on from JBKPRL010000002.1 coordinate 12,666, forward strand.
GGACGACGAGAACGGGGCAGGCCGCGTGGTGCACCAGCTGCCGGCTGACCGAGCCGAGCAGGAGCCCCTGGAACCCGCCCAGCCCGCGGCTGCCCACGACGAGCATCCAGGCGCCTTCGCCGGCCGCGAGCAGTGCTCGCGCGGGAAGGTCGTTGACGACGTGCAGCACGGCGCCGGGCTGTGGTGGCGTCACTTCGTCGTCCACGATCTCCTGGAGGGCGGCCCGAGCGCGGGTGGCGTCGTAGTGCGGATCGAAGGATCCGTCACCCGGTTGGTCGAACAAGCCCCACGCCATGACGACCTCCAGGGTGGCGTCATGGGCCGTGGCCTCGAGCGCCGCCCGCCGCAGGGCCTGCCGGCTTCCTGACGAGCCGTCGACGCCCACGACGACACGTCGAGTCTCGGTCATCCCGGCATTGCTCCGGTCGCCTTGCGATCGACCGCGACGCGCTTGATCACCCGAAAGCGACGCCCCGTGATCGATTCCGGGTCGATGCGTACGAAGCGGCCCTTCGGCGCGGCATGCCACGGGAACAGGGGCAGGTCGGTAGCCGCCAGCAGGTCGTGGATCCGTTCGATCTCGACGGCCTGCCCCCTGACGACCACGCTCCAGGCCTCCCCCCTCACCGTGTCATAACCATCGGCCTCGTACGCGACGGCCGTGCCGAGGACGGCAGCGGCCAGCTTCGTTCCCTCGGCCGTCCGGAAGACCAGGCTGCCGTGGTCCACGATGTGGTTCACGGGAAAGATGTCCGGTCGGTTCATGATCGAGACGGCCAGCCGGCCCACCTCGGCTGAGCGGAGCAGCGCCCAGCACTCGTGCGGAGTGAGGATCTCCACCCCGTCCCGGCTCATCACCGGCGTGTCACCAGATGCAGTCATCGCGCACCTCCTTCGACGAGTCCACGGTCGTGCATCCTCCGCCTCGTGCCCAGGGTCGAACGTCCCGCCACCGACCGCGGCCTCGTCCGGGCTCCGCCTGACGGCGCGCGGTAGGACTTCTGGCCTTGGCGAAAGGATGAGCACTATCACGACAATGGGGGAGCACGAGGGGCGAAAGAGGAGAGCGAGATGCGCGAGGACGAGATGGTCGTGTGGATGGACGACATCGACATCGATGTGTGCTGGACGCTCCTGTCCAACAGCGTCGCCGGCCGAGTCGGCTTCAGCACGGTCGACGGACCGATGATCCTGCCGGTCAACCACGGGGTCGATGAGGGAGCGATAGTCCTGCGAACAGGGTCGACGACCTTGCTGGAGGCTCTGAAAGACGGCGTCCAGGCGGTCTTCGAAGTCGACGAGATGGACGCGAAGGCAGAGGTCGGGTGGAGCGTGCTGGTCCGCGGGCGAGCCCATCAGATCCACCCGTCGGCCGCTCCGGCCGTGGCTGGGCGCGTCGGCCTCCAGCCGTGGGCACCAGGCGAGCGGGACCACTGGATCCGCATCGTCCCCGACACGGTCAGCGGGCGGGCGATCAGCCGTCGGCGCTCGTCGGCGCACGGGGGCTTCCTGCCCTACATGCCAGCCGACTGATCGGGACCTACGTCCTGCTGCGGGGCTCCTTCTGGCCCTGCCGAGGGCGGCCGCCAGACCGCATGCTCGGCCCATGGACCGAACCGACCGCGCCACCGTCAGCCTCATCTCCGTCGTGCTCGCACTGGGCGCGCTCGCTCTTGGGCTGGCTGCGGTCTTCATCGCCGGCGACTCGTCGGCGGGCGGGAGCACGCCGGCCGCAGGTGCGACAGCGGCTCAACAGCTGGAGCTGACGCTGGCCGATCTCAAGATCACGCCAGCCATGCCGGAGGTGCCGGCCGGACCGGTGGTCGTGCACGTCACGAACTCCGGCTCCCAGGCGCACAACCTCTCGTTCCCTTCGTTGGACAAGGACAGCGGCGACATCCAGCCCGGCCAGTCGGCCACCATGGACCTGGGTCTGCTGGCCGCCGGGACGTACGACATGGTCTGCACGATCGCCGGCCACGCCGCGGCGGGCATGACCGGCATGCTCCACGTGGGGTCGGCGACCGCGGGCAGCTCCTCCGCGGCGGGCAGCGCGGACGCCACCCCGCCCACCACGATGGACGTCAACGCCATGGACGCGGCGATGGCGAAGGTGGCCAAGGAGTTCCCGGCGACGACGGCCGGGCACGGCGGTGAGCCGCTCACGCCGGTGGTCCAGGCGGACGGCACCAAGGAGTTCGACCTGACCGCGAAGGTCGTCGACTGGGAGGTGGCTCCGGGCAAGGTCGTCAAGGCCTGGACCTACAACGGCGTCGTCCCGGCGCCGACGATCAAGGTCGAGGTGGGCGACAAGGTGCGGGTCGTGCTCAAGAACGAGCTCCCCGAGTCCACCACGCTCCACTTCCACGGCGTGCGCGTTCCCAACTCGATGGACGGCGTCGACCCCTACACCCAGGACCCCATCACGCCCGGAGCGACCTTCACCTACGAGTTCACCGCGCTCGAGCCCGCCGTCGGCATGTACCACTCCCACCACGACGCCCAGGTCCAGGTGCCGAACGGGATGGCCGGCGCGTTCCTGATCGGCGACATGCCGCTGCCGGCAACGATGGCCGACGCCAAGGTCGTGCAGACCGTCAACATGGTCCTGAACGACGCGGGCACCATCGGCCTGTCGCTCAACGGCAAGAGCTTCCCGGCCACCGAGCCGTACAAGCTCAAGGTCGGCGAGTCGATGATCGTCAACTACTTCAACGAGGGGCTGCAGACCCACCCGATGCACCTGCACCAGCCCAAGGGGTACCTGATCGCCAAGGACGGCGTGCCGTTGGACGCTCCTGAGCCGGGCGACACCTTCGTCGTGGCACCGGGCGAGCGGCTGACCGTGCTCTACACCGCCACCGATCCCGGCGTCTGGGCCTGGCACTGCCACATCCTCAACCACGCCGAAGGACCTCAGGGCATGTTCGGCATGGTGACCGCCGTCATCGTGGAGCCGTAGCGATGCACCGCCTCGACGACGTCGCCGTGCTGGAGGATCTTGCGCCGTCTGAGTGCCGGCGCCTGATGGGCACGCAGGGCATCGGTCGCGTGGCGTTCGTCGTGGACGGCGAGCCGGCGGTGCTGCCGGTGAGCTTCGCCATCATCGGCGAGGTGATCGTGTTCCGGACCGCTCTCGGGTCGACCTTCGACACCCTGGTCCGGGACAGCGAGGTCGCCTTCGAGGTCGACCAGGCCGACCCCGCCTACCACTCTGGATGGAGCGTCGTCGGGCGAGGGACCGCGCGAGGACTCGAGGGACAGATCGAGCGTGATGTGCTCGACGGCCTGCCCTTGCGCCCGTGGGGCCTTCAGATGGCCCCGGGGTGGATCGGCATCGTCCTACGTGAGGTCACCGGCCGCCGGATCGTCCAGGTGCCGCCGGAGCTCGTCCGCTGATCGTTCCAGTGCTACGCCTCCTTGACGACCGTGTACCAGACCCGCTCGGCGACGGCGTGCAGGTGGTCGGCGATGCGGGACAGGCGCCGGTAGACCTCCCGTCGGCCCATCACCTCCCGCAGGTCGGCCACTTCGAGGAGCGCCGACATCGCGGCCCGGTAGGCGTGCTCCACCTGACGCTGGCTCTTGATCGCGGCGTCCGCCAGCTCCGTCGCGTCGCCATCACCCCCGCCGCAGAGCCGCTCGAACGCGTCGGCGAGGTGCCGAACGCCCTCGGCGAGGAACGTCACCATCTCGTGGGTCGGAGGATCGGGCGACAGGCCCATCACCTCCATCTCCCGCGTGAGGTCCTTGGCGCCGTTCAGGACCTCGTCCAGGTCGGCCGACAGCGAGTAGAGGTCCTCGGCGTCGAGCGGCGGTGAGAACGCGTCGCGCAGGGCCATCCAGAGCTGCCGCTTCGCCTCGTCGGCGCGGTGTTCGCAGTCGCGGACGGTCGTGGCGGCGGCAGGGTCACCGCCTGACCAGGCGACGAGCGCGTCCATCGCCTCGACCGTGATCGCCGCCTGGGTCCGCAGCATGCCGAAGAGGTCGGGACTGTCAGGTAGGAACCAACGCTTGGCCTTCACGTGAGCCACCTCCAGGGCGCCAGGGCGATGACGGCGAACCCAGCCGTCGCCGGAACCGTCACCAGCCAGGCCAGCAGCATGGACCGCACGACGCGCCAGCGCACGTGGCGCCATCGCCGCCGCCCGCCGCCCACGCCGACCACCGACGAGGCAACGATCTGGGTGGTGCTGACCGGGGCGCCGATCACCGACGCTCCCAGCAGGACCGCGGTCGAGCCGGCCTGGCTGGCGAGCGCGTCGATCGGTCGGATGAGGGTGATGCGCCGGCCGAGCGTCCGGACGATGGGCCAGCCACCCAACGCGGTGCCGGCGGTCAGCGCGACGCTGCAGGTCAGCTCGACCCAGGTCGGCGACTCGAGATGCGAGAGCTGTCCGCCGGCCACGAGCAGGAGCGCCACGACCCCCACAACCTTCTGCGCGTCGTTGGCGCCGTGCGTCAGCGCGAGTCCCTCGGACATCACCCATTGCCCTACGCGCACCGGTCCCCGCAGGCGTCGCGTGGCGTGCGCTGTGCCCCGCCTCGCGAGGCGGTCGACGACGAGGCCGGCCACGAAGCCGATCACCGGAGCGAGGGTGAGCACCACGGCGACGCCGATCACGCCCTCGGGTCGGAGTCCGTCGAAACCGCCCCAGTTCACCGCGTCGGTCCCGCCCGTGGCGACGGCCGCGCCGACCAGGCCACCGAGCAGGGCGTGCCCCGAGCTCGACGGCAGGCCTCGCGTCCACGTGATCACGTTCCACGCGACTGCGCCCGTCAGCGCCGCACCCAGGACGGGGATCACGTCGCTCGTCGGCACGGTGACGATGCCCGCGATCGTGTTGGCGACGGCCTTGCCG
>JBKPRL010000003.1:0-13532 GCA_046734535.1 bacterium
CTGCTCGGCCGCGCCGTCCATGTCGGCGGCGCGGATCGTCGATCGGCGCTGTAGACGGGTGAGGTCCCAGATGTCGATGTCGCCGGCGTTCGTGATGTAGGCCAGGGTGGTCCCGTCCAAGGAGGCGTCGACGCCTTGGCGCTCGCCGGTGCTGGCCTGTCCCGGCGCCTGGCCGGCCAGCCGCAAGACCGGGAGGTCCTCCCGGGCCAGCGCGCCCATCAACGGCCGTAGCGCCTCGTCGACCGGCCGACCCGCCCGCGCCGCGCGCGGGAGCGCGGCCACCGCGAGTGCCAGCGCGTCCGGCCGGGTGGTCGCGGTGGCGGCGGCGTTGACCAGGCGCCGGAACTCGGCGTCGGCCGCTGACCGCTGGGCGGAGTTGCGCTGCACGTACGCGAGGACCCCGGCGAGCACCGCAGCGACGAGGAGGACGGAGAGGACGACGACGGCGGCCCGGGTCAGTCGGATGAGGCGGCGGTGCTCGTGGAGGTCGGTGCCGATCAGCTCGTCCTTGGAGCGACCGTGGACCGGCGCAGCGAGATCGGCCACGGCGCCTGCGAGCACGGGGTCCCTCGACGACGAGACCTGGGACTCGTCGACCGCCCGCAAGTCGACGAACCTGGGCTCCTCCTCGAACGCGCCGGCCAGCGCTGGGGGGATCGCGCTGGACCGCTCGAGATCGAAGTCGCCCCGCGCCTCGTCCCAGGCGACATCACCCTCGGTGATGGCGAGGAGCACCCGGCCGGCGGGCTGGGTGGCCCGCCAATGGCCGATCTCCTTCGCGACCCACGGGGACGCCGCGGCCGCGGGCGAGGCGAGCAGCAGCAAGAAGCGACTTGCATCGAGCGCCCGCTCGATCGACGACCAGAGCCCAGGGTTGGCCGACAGGTTGGCGTCGTCGCGGAACACCGTCAGCGCGCGCCGCTGGAACGCCCGCTTGGCGAAGCGCTGAAGGTCGTGCTGAAGGGCCTCGGCGAGCGGCTCGTCAGCCTGACGGCTGTAGGAGATGAAGACGTCGAAGCGCTCGGCCATCTCCAGCCCCCTTCGTCAGCCCATCGTCCACGGTGAGAGGGGCATGCGGGGGAAGAGGGCGTCGACGATCAGCGCGCCGGTGTCGGTGTCGACCAGACAGTCGGCCACCGTCGCCTCGAGCTCGGCGAGGCTGCGGTTGCCGAGGACGAGGTGGAGGAGCCACTCTCGGGGGAGACTGACGTCGGCGCGCGGCGCATCGTCCGGTCGGGGTCCATCGGCCACCACGGCCTCCAGGCGGCCGCCCGCGAAGCGGAGGCGAAGCTGCCCGGTGTACAGGTCGACGACGACCTCGCCGGTGTGGCCCACGCCGGCCGACCGCGCCAGCCGGTCCTCCAGCACGGCCCGCACGGCGGTGAGCGCGCGGGCCGGATCGGTCATCCGGACATAGAAGCCGTAGCCACCGGGGCGACCGCCGGTCAGCCCGGTGGCGGCGCTGCGGCGGGCGGGATGATCTTCTGCGACGAGGAGCCGAACGCCCCCGCCGGGGCCCTCGGGGTGGTTCTGGGCCCAGCGGTGGAGATGGAGGAGGACTGCTGCTGTGGGCGCCAGCCAGCTCTCCCCCGGTCCCAGCTCGAAGGCCCAGACGGTGGCGCTGCCGTTGCGCAGCCTCGGCCCGTGGGCCACGAAGCCGATCGGCTCGAGGCCGACTGAGGTCGAGCGCTCGATCACGAGCACGTCCCGGGCCGAGAGCGAGCCCGGGCGGTGGGTCAGCTCGTAGTGCCAGGCGGATTCGTCCCTCAGGCATCCCAGCCCGTCACGGAGCCCGTGGGCGTCGACCCCGGCGAGGAAGGGGATGTCGCCGACGGCGGCGGCGCGCAGCGCGATCCCGGCGGGAGGATCAGGGACCTTCTCCGGAGGCCGCCAGACCGGCATCGGCGGGAGGTCGAGCGCGTAGGCGTAGCCGAGCTGCCGGTAGTACCACGGGATCCCGCCGATCACCTGCCAGAGATCGCCGAGGGCCTCGCTGCGGCGGTGGACGTCGGCGAACTGCTCCCGGATGAGCCCCCGCCTCCGGTAGGCCGGGTCGGTGGCCACCAGCTCCGGCTGCCCGACGGGCACCACGACGCCGGCGTAGGACCAGTCCTGCGGGATGAGGAGGATCGACGAGACGATCCGGCCCGTGGCCGTGTCCTCGACGATCGTGACGTCGTCCTCGGCCCGGAACCGGGGGGGCGGGTTCTCGAACAGCTCCAGCGTCCACTCGTGGACGAGCTCGCCCGGAAGGTCGTCCTCGGCCTGCTGGGTCGCGTTGAACTCGGCCAGCTCGGTGGCGTCGGCCGGCGTCGCCGTGCGCAGGACGAGACCATCGGCGAGTGGCCGGCGTCCGATCAGCTGATCCCCTGCTGCGCTCCCCACCCGCTCATCCTGCCGGGCGCGGCGCCAGCGCCCGTCTCAATTCCGCCACCCGGTCGAATGCCTGTCGGGTCCGGGCCACCGGCAGCCGACCGTCGGCCATGGCCGCCACCAGCGCCTCGTGGAGGTCGACGCACACCTTGGAGCCCTGCGCGATGAAGAGGTCGACGCCCGCGGCCGCAGCCGCGACCACCGCCTCGGGAGGGGTCCCGACCGCACCCACTCCGCTGGCATCGAGCGCGTCGGAGATCACGACACCCTGGAAGCCGAGCCGGCCGCGCAGCAGCCCGTCGACGATGGCCGGTGACGTGAGCGCCAACCCTGGCGACAGCGCCGGGTAGGCGGCGCTGGCCATCATCACCAGCTGGGCGCCGGCACCGATGCCGGCGGCGAAGGGGACGAGGTCGACGGCGTCCAGGTCGCTCGCGGGCAGGTCGACGACGCCGTCGGCGTGGTCGGTGTTCGCGGACGCTGCGCCCAGCCCGGGAAAGTGCTTGAGCGTGGCTGCGACGCCACCGGCGCGCAGGCCGGTGACGAACGCCGACACGCCACCAGCCGCAACCGCGGGGTCTCCGCTGAAGGAGCGCCGGGCCTGGGCCTCGAAGGTGCCGGGACGGGCGACGTCGGCGACCGGGGCGAGGTCGGTGTTGACGCCCCAGCGGAGCAGCAGGTCGGCCGTGGCCCGGCCTTCGGCCTCGACGTCGGGGGCCGGCCGGGTCCCCATCACCGCAGCCGAGCCGCTCGGCGGACCGGGTATCCGGGCGACGATGCCTCCCTCCTGGTCGGTGGCGACGACGGCAGGGAGGGCGACCGGGGAGGCGAGCGCCGCCGCCTGAGCGGCCTGACCGTTGGCCGCGGCCCGCGCTTCGGACGCCAGGTTGCGCTCGTAGAGCAGCAGCCCGGCGGCCAGCCCGGCCTGGAGCCGGTCGAGCGCCCACTGGGGCACCACCGCACCGCTGAAGGAGCACAGCACCATCCCGCCCGCCAGCAGGTCCGGGCTGAGCGGCGCAGCCGTCGTCGTCGGAGCGAGCGTGGGCGCGGGCCGCGGCGCGACCGTGGTGGGCGCGGCGGTCGGCGGAACGGTCCCAGCCGTCGTCGCCGTGCCGTCCGAACCCGACGGCGACGGAGGGACCGCGGCGCGGCCGGCCGGCGCACACGCCGCCACCACGCCCAGCACGGCGAGCGCCACTCCGCGCCGCCGGCGGTGCTGAAACCCGCTTCGCACCTGCCCGATCGCTCCCTTCAGCGCTTCCTCAGCGCCCGTTTGTAGCGTGTCGCGCATGGTCAACCGAGCGATGTCGGGGTATCCGCGCGCGGTCGCGGCCGCGGCCGTGCTCGGCTCAGCGGTGCTCCTGGCGGCCTGCAGCAGCGGCTCGTCCACGTCGTCGGCGACGTCAGGGCCGCTCACGACCGAGGTCCCGCCCCCCAACTCCGTCGCGACGTCCGTCGTCACCCTCCCCCCGACCGTCCCCGCCGCGAGCGCGACCCCTGCTCCCGCCGGGTCCGCCGCGACGGTTCCGCCGACGGTGGCCACCTCCGTGGGGACCAACGCCGACCCCTCGAGCTTCGACCCGTCCGCCTTCGGCGCCAACCCGGCCCGCGGCGCCAACCAGTGGTTCCCGTTGACTCCCGGCTACCAGTCGGTGCGGGAGGGCGGCGTCAACAAGGGGAGCCGCCGCTTGCCGCACCGCAGGGTGTACACCGTGACCAACATGTCCAAGGTCATCGACGGTGTGAAGACGGTGCTCGTGCTCGATCAGGACTTCGACGGCGGTGAGCTGGCCGAGCAGGCCATCGACTACCTCGCCGAGGACAACCAGGGCAACGTCTGGTACCTGGGCTCGTACACCGAGGCCTACGAGGGCGGCCAGTTCGTCCAGGCCAACGACGCGTGGCTCACGGGCGTCAACGGGGGCAAGGCCGGCGTCCTCATGATGACCGACCCCACGACCGACACCCCGAAGTACGCGCAGGCCACCGTCCCAGGAGAGGGAACGGCCAAGGCAGAGGTCAAGAAGACCGGTGAGTCGATCTGCGTGCCGTTCAACTGCTACCAGGGCGTGCTCGTCATCGAGGAGGACGGCTCCGAGCTGACCTACTACGCGTCCGGCGTCGGCGGCATCAAGCTGGAGCCCGAGTCGGGGAACCCGCAGGAGACGGAGCAGCTGATCAACCTCACCCAGCTCTCGACCGAGGGCCTGAACGAGCTGAGCGCCGAAGCCAAGATGCTGGACGACCACGCCCACACCGAGGCCAAGGGCGTCTTCGGCAGCTCAGCGACGGCGCAGCCGCTCTGACCCGGACGCCGGTGCCGTCGACCGACCCCTCGGCGCCGGCTGGTCCGCTCGTCCACGTCGACACGGTCTCCAAGGCCTACCGCGTCGGTGACCTCGACACCCCGGTCCTGGAAGGGGTGAGCTTCGACCTGGGGCGCAGCCAGACCACCAGCCTCGTCGGAGCCTCCGGCAGCGGGAAGTCCACCCTCCTCGGCCTGCTGGCCGGGTTGCTCCGGCCCGGCGGGGGGACGATCGCCTTCGACGGCCAGGACCTGGCGGCGATGGACGACAGCGAGCGCGCCGCGCTCCGGGGCCGGCGGATCGGGATCGTGCTCCAGCGCGGCAACCTGGTGCCCTTCCTCACCGCGGCCGAGAACGTCGAGCTCGCCCTACGGCTGGCCGGCCGGCGGGGGTCCGGCCGGCGAGGGGGACGGCGGGCCCGCAGCCTCCTGGCCGAGCTCGGCGTCGGCGAGCGGGCGGATCACCGACCGCACCAGCTGTCGGGCGGCGAGACCCAGCGGGTGGCAGTCGCCGTCGCCCTCGCCAACGACCCCGACCTGCTGCTGGCCGACGAGGTGACCGGCGAGCTGGACTCCGCCCACGCCGAGCAGGTGCTGGACGTCATCTTCGAGGCGCGGCGCGAGCGGGGTCTCACGGTCCTCTTCGTCACCCACAGCCGGGAGCTGGCGGCGCGGGCCGACCACCGGCTCAGGCTGTCCGACGGGAGGGTGCACGCCGCATGACCGTCCCGGCGGCCGTCGCCGCGCCCGAAGAGGTGCTGGCGCCCATCGGGCTCCGGCTGGAATCGGTGAGCAAGCGCTACGCGACGGCGGCTGGCAGCATCGACGCGGTTCAGGGCGTCGACCTCGTCGTGGAGCCCGGCCGCAGCGTGGCCATCACCGGCCCGAGCGGGTGTGGCAAGTCGACCCTGCTCGGGTTGATCGGAGGGCTCGACACGCCGTCCGCCGGGCGGGTCGTCGTCGGACCGCACGAGCTGTCGTCGATGTCGGACGCCGAACGCGCCCGGGTGCGGCGAACCGAGCTGGGCTTCGTGTTCCAGTCCGACAACCTGCTGCCCTTCCTCACCGCGACCGAGAACGTCAGCCTGCAGCTGGCCATCCACGAGGCGGCCGGCGGATGGGAGCGCAGCCGCGCCCTGCTCGACGCGCTCGGGCTGGCCGACCGGGCCGACCACCTGCCCGACCAGCTGTCCGGCGGGCAGCGCCAGCGGGTGTCCGTCGCCCGGGCCCTCGTCCACCGTCCGCGGATGATCCTGGCCGACGAGCCGACGGGATCCCTCGACGACGTCACGTCGGCCGTCCTGCTCGACGTCCTGCTGGACGCGCAGCAGGCCGCCGGGGCGACGCTGCTCGTCGTCACCCACGACGAGTCCGTCGCGGCTCGCCTGGAGCGCACGGTCACACTGCGCGACGGCCGCATCGTCGGCGACACCGCCCCGCCGGGGCAGGTATAGCCGCCGTGCTTTCCTACGCCTGGCGGGACCTCGTCCGGAACCCGCGTCGCACCCTGGCGTCGCTAGCCGGCGTCGTGCTCGGCGTCGGGCTGTTCGCAGGCGTCCTGTTCTTCATCGACGGCTCGGGCGCCACGCTCACCTCCCGGGCCGTCGCGCCGCTGGCCATCGACATGCAGCGCGTCCTGTCGTCGCCCCTCGGCCGCCGGCTCACCTTCACCGAACAGCTGTCCGCGCCGGCCCCGGTCGCCGCTGGCGCGCCGGTCACCGTCACGCTCACGGTGGCCAACGAGGGGTCGAACCCGGTCCACGAGGTCGTCGTGAACGACGAGCCGCCGCCGCCGCTCTCCTACGCGCAGGGAACGACGACGCTCGACGGGACACCCCAGCCGGACGTCGCGGGGCAGAGCCCGCTGGCGCAAGGCCTGGCCCGCTCGGGCCTCAACATCGGCACGGTCGAGCCGGGCCGTACCGTGACGTTCACCTACCAGGCCATCGCCAACCAGGCCGTCGCCGACCTCGCCACCCTGACCCCGAAGGGGCGCCTCTCCAGCCGCGAGGACGTCGTACCGCTCCCCGCCAACGCGCCCCCGCCGGTCGGGCTGGACGACCTGGCCGTAGAGGCCCGCCGCATCCCCGGCGTGACCGCCGCCGACGGCCTCACCTTCGTCGACCTGCCGCCCGGCTCGCTCCGCGCCGGCGGCAGCACCGTCGACCGCCCGGTCCGGGTGTTCGCCTTCGACCCGGCCTACCAGCGTCACCATCCCTCCATCCGGATCGCCGCGGGCCACCTCGCGAGCGACACCGCCACCCTCAGCGCCGAGGCCGCCCGCGCCCTCGGAACCGACCTCGGGGCCGAGATCACCATCGACCTGCCGGGGGACGCGCCGCCGCTGCGCATCCCCGTCGGCGGCGTGGCCGATCTCGCCCGAGCCACGCCACTCTTCGGGAGCCGGAAGTCGAGCGAGCTCGAGGACTTCCTCTACGTGCCGAGCTCCGTGATCGTCAGCCCGTCCACCTTCGCGACCTCTGTCCTGCCGGCGTTCCGAGCGGCCACGGCGCAGGAGGGGTCGGTCCTCAAGACCTTCCCGGTGCAGGAGCTCGACGTCCAGGTGGACCGCGCTCGGTTGCGCTCGGACCCGGGGCGGGCGTTGCACCAGACCCAGCGGATCGCCGATTCGCTGACCGCCGTCGCGCCCGGGCAGGACTACCTCATCGACAACATCTCCAACGCGCTCTCGGTCGCTCGGGGCGACGCCGCCGTCGGCAAGCGGATGTTCGTCTTCCTCGGTCTCCCCGGCGTGGTCCTCGCCGCCTTCCTCGCCGCCTACGCCGGCCACATCCTGGCCAGCACCCAACGGCGCGAACGGGCCAACCTGCGCCTGCGGGGTGCCGACCAACGGCAGCTCGGGCGCGTCGTCGGCGCCCAGGCCCTCATCGTCGCGGTGGCCGGCTCGCTGGCCGGCACCGCGTTGGGTCTGGCGGCGGTCGCCGTCATCCTCGGCCACGACAACCTCTTCGCCGCATCAACCGGTCAGCTGTCTGTCTCGGGCCTGATCGCGGCCGCTGTCGGCGTCGTGGCGATCGGCCTGGCGCTCTTCGTGCCCGGACGGCGGGCGCTCCGGCGCGAGATCGCGGACGAGCGGCGCGAGCTCGCGCTCGACCCCGCCCCGGCCTGGCGCCGCTGGCGGCTCGACCTCGTGCTCGTGGTCGTGGCACTGGTGGCCGGCGGCGTCGCCCTGGCCGTCGGGGCCTTCGACGCGCCGTCCGGCTCGGTCACGCTCGGGCAGGCGGTGTCGCTCCCGTCCTACCTCCTGCTCGCCCCGCTGCTGGCGTGGGTGGGCGGAACCCTGCTGTCGGTGCGGGTGCTGCAGCTCGCCAGCGGCCACCTGCCCGTGCCCCCGCCGCCGCGCTTCGGCCCGCCCGTTCGCGGGCTCGTCACCCGCAGCCTGCGCCGCCGTTCGTGGACGCTCGGCACCGCGATGGCCGGCCTCGGGCTGGTGGTCGCCTTTGGCGTGAACCTCGCGGTGTTCGCCTCGACCTACGACGCGGCCAAGGCGGCCGACGCTCGGTACGTCGTCGGCTCGGACCTGCGCATCACCCCGAGCGTCCTGAGTGGCCAGCCCCACCCACCCGAGCTCGCCGCCCGCTACGAGGTGCCCGGCGTCGTCGACGTCGCCCCGGTCGTCTTCCAACTGCAGAACGGCGTCCTCATCGGGCCCTACGACCAGGACCGGGCCGACGTCGCCGCCGTCGACCCCACCCGCTTCGCGCACGTCGCCGCGCTGTCCGACTCGTTCTTCCTCGACGGGTCGGCCGCCGAGGCCATGCGGGCGTTGGCCACCACGCCCAACGGCGTCCTCGTGCGGGCCGACCTGGCCGACGAGCTGTCGGTCGACAACGGGGACGACGTCCAGGTCCTCCTCGCCCGCGGGACGGAACGCCAGACGCTGGCCCCGTTCCACGTCGTCGGTCGCTTCGACCGCATGGCCGGCTTCCCGCAAGGCGTCAGCCTCATCGTGCCGCTCAGCACCTATCAGTCGGCCACCGGGCTGGACCAGGTCGACTTCTTCCTCGCCCGGACCACTCACGCGGACGCCGGGACGGTGCGGCGCGCCGCGGCCGCGCTGCAGGCCGGACCCGGCCGCGAGGATCCTCTGGTCGTCGCCACGACCCGAACCGCGCTCGACAAGGACCAGTCGAGCCTGACCGCCCTCGATGTCAACGGGCTGGTCGACCTCAACCTCGTGGCCACGCTGCTGATGAGCGTGGCCTGCGTCGGGCTGTTCGTCTTCGGCCTGCTGCTGGCCCGCCGCCGCGAATACGTGACGTTGCGGGCGCAGGGTCTGGCGGCCGGCCCCCTCCGTCGCCTGGTGCTGACGGAGACCGGCGTCGTCACCCTCGGAGGCCTGGTGGTGGGCGCGGTGGTCGGGCTGGCCATGGCCCGTCTCTTCGTGCACGTCCTTCGGCCGCTGTTCGTCCTCGACCCGCGCGTGACCGTCGCCAGCGGGAGGTTGCTCCTGCTGCTGGCCCTCCCGGTCCTCGCCGCCGTGGTGTGCGCAGCGGCCGCAACGATCATGCTCGGCCGCATGCGCCCGACCGAGCTCCTGCGCGAGCAGTAGCCCGGGCCGTCCACAGAACCGTCCGAGCGGCGGGCGCGGACGGTACGCTCCGGCCCTTCGCACCCGACCGCGATGAGCGAGGTCGATGGATGCCGGAGGGGGAGACGTGCCTCGACTACCTGACGACCGCTTCCGCATCTTCGTCAGCCACAAGCACGAGAACCACGCGCTCGCGGTGGCGGTCCAACAGGCGCTCGAGGGGCTCAGCCCGAAGATCGAGTGCTTCGTCTCCGGCGTGAACATCTCGGCCGGGGCGGACTGGAACCGGGAGATCAAGAACCGCCTGGCGCAGAGCCACCTGCTCGTCCTGCTCTTCACCCGGCCCACGGCCACCTGGGACTGGTGCCTCTTCGAGACCGGGCTGTTCACGCGCACCGACCTGGACGACGTCTCGGCCGTGGTCTGCGTGTTCGACCCGAACACCAGCTCCCCCAGTCCCCTGGCGAGCCTGCAAGGCGTCCCGGCCGACGTCGATTCGGTCGAGCGCTTCCTCACCGACCTCTGCCTCTCCACGTGGCGGGTCTCGGACGACTGGCGCCTCGGCGCCCTCGTACCCCGCGTGCGCCCGGTGCAGATCAGCAAGGCGGCTCGCAAGATCGTGACCGCGTTCCCCGACGGCCCCCACGCCGAGACCACCTACCACCCGTGCCATCGGGTCGTGCTCGATCTGCGGGGGCTGGAGCCGCTGGAGGCAGGGATCCCCGAGGCCGCGCGCGTGGTCGAGGGACCAGGCGCCACGACCGAGTTCACGCTCTCGCTCTTCAACCTCGCCGCCGGGCGCCGGGCCCTCACGTGGGGCGATCTGCTCGACGCCGTGGAGGGCCGAGACGCCGCCTGGCGGGCGCAGCTCGACCGGCGGTTCGTGTTGGCGCTGAAGGAGGAGCTGTTCACCCCGATCACCGCGACCCTGCGCGCCTGGAACCAGGGGCGACGCAAGCAGCGCGTCGTCAAGCCGGTGCTCTACCGCATCCTGCGCGAGCCCGCGAGCGCCGCGCCGCCGGGCTCCGCCACCGCCGGCCACGGGCGGCCCACCGAGGTGACCCTGGTGTTCGATCCCCAGGTCGCCCCGAACCGCATCGGCGGCTCCGAGCTCAGCCTCGTCCGGGTCAACGCCCGCTTCCAGGCCGAGGTGGTCGACGAGTTCACGGGCACCGTCCGTGCCCGCCTGCGCGAAGGGCTCCCCGTCCTCGACGAGATCCGGGAGGCGGTCAGCCTGGTCTACGACGAGGCCAACACCTACGGCGTCTTCGACGAAGCCGAGCTACGGCGGGTCTACGGCGAGGACTACGAGGGCAAGGGGATCCGGGCCATGGGCGAGCGCTGGGACGCGACGCTGCAGGCGCTCGACGCGGCGATCACCGTCCAGGACCTGCAGGCCGTCGAGAGCAGCCTGTCGGCGCTGCGGGAGATGAACCGGACCTTCTGCATCGAGTCGACCTCGCGCTACCTCCGGTCGCTCGAAGCCGGGCGGTAGCCGAGGGCGAACCGGCCATTGGTCAGGCGCTCGACGAGTGATGAGGGGCGCGGTCAGCGCTCGTAGACGGGAACATCCGGGACGACCTGCTCCTGGAACAGCCGCAGGACCTCACCCGGCTCCGCGTGCCGTCCACGTTCCTTCTTGGAGAAGAGCACCTCGCCGTCGACCTCGACCGTGAACACACCGCCGCTCCCGCCCACGATCTCGAACGACTCGATCACGTGCTGGTAGTCCCGGAGCAGGTCCTCCACCGTGCGCACGGCACGGTCCGAATAGTCTCAAGGGACGCAGTAGGTGAGGCGGATCCGGTGCGTGGCCACGGCGTCGAGGCTATCGACGGCTGCCCGCGATGCCCGCCGGACCCACCGCTGCGGCCCCAGCGGCGGGGTCCCCGCACTCCGGGCCCGGTGCGACGAGGATGAGGCCATGAAGCGACTCGCGCTCGCCGTCCTCCTGCTGGCCACGGGGTGCAGTGCACCAGCCCCGGCGCAGGTCGTCTGGTCCGGCCCGGCGACGACGAACGAGATCGCCATCACCTTCGACGCGCACTACGACGTGGCGTTCACCCCCGGCATCTTGGACGCGCTCGCGGCTGCCGGGGTCCCGGCCACGTTCTTCGTCACCGGCCAGTGGGCCGAGGCGCATCCCGACTGGGTGCAGCGCATGGTGGCGGACGGGCACCTCGTCGCGACCCACTCGTACGACCATCCGGACTTCACGAAGATCTCCGACGCCGCCATCGTCGACCAGCTGAACCGCTCCGACGCCGCCATCACCGCCGCCAGCGGCCACTCGGCCAAGCCGTTCGTCCGGCCACCATGCGGCGCCAACAACGCCCGGGTGAACCGCATCCTCGGCGAGCAGGGCTACCGCTACGACGTGCTGTGGACGGTCGACTCTGGCGGGTGGATGGGGCTGCGCTTCGACCAGATCGTGCACCGTGTCCTGGACCGCGCGGTACCGGGCGCGATCGTGATCTTCCACGAGAGCGTGGGCGCCGACCTCGAGGCTCTGCCCTGGATCCTGGCCGCGCTGCACGACAGGGGCTACACCCTCGTGCGACTCGACACCTGGTTCGCCTGACGCGTCGACCTGACGTCGGACCACGGCCGCGCCGCCGGGCACCGCCTACGGTTCGCCCCCATGCCGTCGTACGTCAACTTCATGGGCGTCCTCGTCATCGCGTTCGTCTCGCCCCTCATCGCCGCGGTCATCCCGAAGGTGCGGGTCCCGACCATCGTGCTGGAGTTCGTCCTCGGCGTCATCGTGGGGCCGGACGTCCTGGGCTGGATCAAGGTCGACAACCCCCTCGACGTCCTCTCGGTGCTCGCGCTCTCCTTCCTCCTCTTCACGGCTGGGACCGAGGTGGAGCTGAGCAGCCTGCGTGGCGCGCTCCTCGGGAAGGCGGCGGCCTCCTACGTCGTCAGCCTCGCCATCGCGGTGGCGGTGGCGGTCCTCCTGGGCGCCGCCGACATCGTCATGACACCGGCCTTCATCGCGATCATCCTGTCCGCGACCGGTCTGGGCGCGGTGATACCCATCGTGCGGGGTGCGGGGCTGACGACCACCAGCGTTGGCCAGACGATCCTGGTGGTCGCCTCCGTGGCCGAGTTCAGCGCCGTGCTGCTCCTGAGCCTCCTCTTCGGCGAGCGGGACACCAGCTTCCTCGGCCAGATCCTCTTCCTCGTCGTCTTCGCCGCCGTCACGGCCGTCGTCTGGCTCGGTCTGCGGAGGCTGTACCGGCACCCCGCCTTCATCGACCACATGGAGGCGATGGAGGGCGGCACCGCACAGCTCGGGATCCGCCTGGCGGTCCTGCTCCTCGGCGTCTTCCTGGCCATGTCGAGCCGGTTCGGCCTGGAGACGATCCTCGGCGCCTTCGTGGCCGGGATCATCCTCGGGGATCTGCGTCACCACGAGCGAGGGCAGGAGGCGGGCTTCTGGCCGAAGATCGACGCCATCGGCTTCGGGTTCCTGATCCCCCTCTACTTCGTGATCAGCGGCCTCCGCTTCAACCTGTCCGGGCTCGTGCACTCGGCCAGCGCGCTCGTCCGGGTGCCGATGTTCCTCGTGCTCTTCCTGCTCTGCCGCGGCGTGCCCGCGCTGCTGTTCCGCCGGACGCTCGGGAAGCGCCCAACGGCCGCGCTGGCGCTCCTCTCGGCCACGTCGCTGTCCTTCGTCCTCACGGCGACCGACATCGGCGTGCGGATCGGCAAGCTCCGGGACATCAACGCCACCGCCCTGGTCGGCGCGGCGGTGCTGGCCATGCTCATCTTTCCGCTGGGCGCCCAGTCGTTGCTCGCCCGCCACGACGAGCCCGCTGCCCCGGCGCCCGATCCCCTGCCCGACGAGGTCTGAGCCCCTCGACGCCGTGGCGGTACTCTCCCGAACGTGGGAACGGCTGTCACCGTCCGCGCTGTCGCCAGCTCACGCCGTCAGGCGCGGTTCCGCAGCACCCGGCGGCGCGCCCCGGCCGCTGGGGAGGACGCCGGCCGGTTACTCGACGACTGCGCCCGCCGCTGCCGAGAGCGGCTCGACCGCTCGGCGCCTTTCCACCTCGGCCTGCCGACCGCGGGCGCGGTCGATCTCGAGGCGGCGACACTGGTCGCCCGCCTCCAGCAGGAGCGGCTCTTGGGCCAGTCCCATCTCGCCCGCACCCTCGCCGAGCGGGGCGCGCTGGCGGAGGGTGTGACCGAGGCCGAGGCGCGCGACGTGATGTTCACGATGATGTCGGCGCGGGTGCACCGGGTCCTGACCATGCAGCGAGGCTGGTCGGCGGACCGGTACGAGGGCTGGCTGGCCCG
>JBKPRL010000004.1:0-3990 GCA_046734535.1 bacterium
AGGAGCCCGCCGATCACCGTGCCGACCTCGAAGAACATGGTGAAGCTGGCCAGCACCCGTGCCCGCTCCGGCTCGCTCACGGAGTTCACCGCGAACGCCATGAGGGACGGGTACAGCAGCGCCATGCCGAAGGCGAGCACGACGGTGCCGACGTAGACGCCGCTCGGGTGGTCCAGTACGGCGAGCAGCAGAAGGCCGCCGCTGATGCCCACCAGCGCGGCCATGAGGGCGTTGCCGAGGCCCAGTCGCTCCGGAAGGCGCGCGCCCACGACCCGCAGGCTGAGGCAGAGCACGCTGTAGATGAGGAACGGCACGCTGGCCGGCATGCCCAGGGCCTCGGCATGGGTGGGCAGGAAGGCGTTGAAGGCTGCGAACCCACCGATGCCACAAGCGAGGACCAGGCCCGGCAGGAAGGCGGCCCGGTGGAAGCCCCGCGCCTCGCCACCGTCGACAGGTGCGGTGACGACGCCGGCCACACGGTTCGGTGCGGCGAGTGCGATGAGCGCGGCGGCGACGCAGAACAGCGAGGCGACCAGGTACACGGTCCGGTAGCGGTCGTTGCCGAGGACGAGCTCGCCGACGACCGGGCCGATCCCCAGCCCTCCGAACACGGCCAGCGAGAAGTAGCTGGCTCCTTCGGCGCGTCGGTCGGATGGGGACAGGTCGGCGATGAGGGTCGCCGCGCCCACGAAGAGCGCGGCCTCGCCCACACCGGAGATCGCCCGGAGCGGGAGAAGCGTGGCGAGGGACTCGACGAAGGCGGTCGCGGCGATGGCCACGGCGGCCAGGAGCGCGCCGCCGACCATGAGGAACCGGCGGCCGTAGCGGTCGCCGATGCGAGCGATCATCGGCCGGGCGGCGATCGCCGCGACCGAGAAGACGGCCAGGTTGATGCCGATGGCGAGGCCGTCCCCGCCCAGCTCGTCCTCGATGAACCGGGGCAGGGTCGACACCGCGATCCCCACGAAGACGAAGAAGGCGAGGGTGGCGACGGTGACGATGACGAAGGGCGCGCTGACCAAGCGAGCCCGCGCCGAATCCGTCACAGAGGCCATGATGGCGTCGTCAACGTCGCACGCCCCAGCCGGATTCCCGGATCCGACCGATGTCACAGCAGGAGTCGCCATGCGCACGATCGACCGAGCCGCTGTCGACGCCCTGCTGGCCCGCGCCCACCGCGAGGTCGACCAGGGTCTGCTGCCGTCCTGCCAGCTGGCCCTCGGCTTCGACGGCGAGATCGTCATGTCCGAGACGATCGGCGACGCCGCGCCCGACACCCGCTACGTCGTCTACTCGGCGACCAAGGCCTTCGTGGCCGGAGCGATGTGGGCCGTGATCGGTGACGGGCTGATCGACGTCTCGAGTCGGGTCGTTGAGCTGGTGCCCGAGTTCGGCACCAACGGGAAGGACGTCGTCACCATCGAGCAGGTGATGCTCCACACGTCGGGCTTCCCGAGCGCGCCGATGGTCGTCACGACGGGTGACACGAGTGCGGGACGCTGTGCCGCGTTCGAACGCTGGCGGCTGAACTGGGAGCCCGGCACGCGCTTCGAGTACCACCCGTCCTCGGCTCACTGGGTGCTGGTCGAGCTCCTGGAGCGGGTCACCGGTCAGGACTTCCGCGACGTCGTACAGGCCCGCGTGACCGACCCGGCCGGCCTCCCACGAGTGCTCGGCCTCGAACCCGGGAGCTATCCCTTCGCCGAGCTGGTCACCACCGGTGAGCCCGCCACCGCCGACGAGCTCGAGGCCGCCTTCGGCGTGCGGGAGCTGCCCGTCACCGAAGTGACGCCCGAGGCCCTGCTCGGCTTCAACGACCCCGCCATCCGGCGCGTGGGGATGCCCGGCGGGGGCGGCGTGATGCGGGCCGACGACCTGGCGGCCTTCTACCAGGCCGTGCTCCACAACCCGGGTGGGATGTGGAAGCCGGACGTGTTGGCCGACGCGGTGGGCAACGTCCGCAACCACCTCCCCGACCCTCTGACCGGCGTTCCCGCCAACCGCACGCTCGGGCTCGTGCAAGCCGGTGACGACGGCAAGTCGCACTTCCGGGGCATGGGTCGCGCCGTCTCGCCGCGCGCGGTCGGTCACAACGGCGCCGGCGGCCAGATCGCCTGGGGCGACCCGGCGACCGGGCTGTCGTTCGGCTACGTCACGAACGGCCTGGACCAGCACGCCGTCCGCGAGCCCCGCCGCACCACCGCGCTGGCCAGCCTGGCCGCGGCCTGCGCCACCGGCTGACGCGCGGCACGCTCAGCGGGCCGCGGTCCACCTCACAGGCGGCTGACGTCGACCGCGACAGCCGGGTCAGGACGCCGGCTTCGGCTCGCGGGGCAGGCCGAGCACCCGCTCGCCGACGATGTTGCGCTGGATCTCGGCCGTGCCACCCCAGATCGTCTCCGACCGGGAGAAGAAGAACGCCGACACCATCGGGCTGACCGGGTACTGCTCGCGCCCCCGATGGCGCTGGTTGCCGGGCCACGAGCGCGAGGCCGGACCGACCGTGGAGAGCATGCCGTCGGCGCCGTACAGGTCGAGGGCCAGCTCCATCGCGTCACGGTGCATCTCGGACCAGAACATCTTGTTGCTGGCACCGAGCGCGGCGATGGCCGGATCCTTGCGGCCCACGAGCGCGGCGCTGAGCGAGCGCAGGCCGTTGATGCGGAGGATCTGGATCTTCGTGTAGTAGGCGGCCAGGCGCTGGCGGAGGAGCGGGTCCGTGTCCAGGCCGCGCTCGCGCGCCGCCGCGGTCATCTGGTCGAGCTCCTCCTCGAAGCGCCGGTAGCTGGTCGTGGCCGACATGCCCCGCTCGTGGGCCAGGGTGGTGTTGGCGACGACCCAGCCGTTGTTGATCCCGCCGACGACGTTGTCCAGCGGGCAGCGGGCGTCGTCGAAGAAGACCTCGTTGAACTCGGCGGTGCCGTCGGGTTGCGTGATCGGCCGCACGTGGATCCCGTCCTGCTGCATCGGCACGAGGAGGTACGAGATCCCGTGGTGCTTGGTCGCGGCCGGATCGGTCCGGGCGAGCAGGAAGATGTAGTCGGCGTACTGCGCTTGGGTGGTCCACACCTTCTGCCCGTTGATGACCCACTCGTCGCCGTCCTGGACGGCCGTGGTCTTGAGGCTGGCCAGGTCCGAGCCGCTGTCGGGCTCGCTGAAGCCCTGGCACCACCGCATCTCGCCGCGCTGGATCTTGGGCAGGAACTCCTTCTTCTGCTCCTCGGTCCCCCATTGGAGGATCGTCGGGCCGACGAGCGTGTCGCCGAAGAAGTCGGCCCGCAACGGCGCCTTGGCTCGGGCGAACTCTTCTGCCAGCACGACGTTCTCCAGGATGCTGAGGCCCTTCCCGCCGTACTCCACGGGCCAGCTGGCACAGATCCAACCGCCCTCGTAGAGGCGGTGAGGCCAGTCCTCGTTGAAGGCTCTCCGCTCCTCGGGCGTCATCTCGAAGCCCGGCTCGAACCAGCCCTGCGGGAGGTGATCCTCCAGCCAACCGCGGATCTCCGAGCGGAAGGACTCGGCCTCGGGCGTGTAGGTCAGCTCCATGTCACCTATCTTGACCCGCCGGTCAAGTCACGCGTCAAGTCGCACCGAGCCGCGAGCCACTTCCGGCCGTGACCGGCCATACGCTGGCGTCGTGGCACCCGCCGGGACGAACGAGGCCGGCCCTGTCCCCAGCGCCCGGGCGGGCGGGCGATCCCGGCCGGCGGTGCGGGCCGCAGGTGCCGTGCTCGCCGCGTTCACCGCGATCGCGCTCGGGACGATCTCGATGTTCGGCTTCGCCGCCGGCAACCACCGCTGGGACGGTCCGGTCATGATCCAGGTGATCGGTAGCCACGGCATCCACTACGTCGACGTGCTCGGCCTGGTGCCCTTCGGCGCGGGGGTGCTCCTCGCCGTCTGGTGCCTGCACCGCCCCGCCGAGCGAGCCGAGCGCGCTGACGATCCCACGCAGCCCTGACTGCGGCCAGGTGCCCGGCAGCCGGGCAC
>JBKPRL010000005.1:0-31379 GCA_046734535.1 bacterium
CGTTCGGTCACCGCGCCGCGCCGGCCCCGCCTGGTCGTCCAGCTCGAGCCACCGGATGCCAACGGTGCCTGGTTCCTGTCGGTGCTCGGTCCGGGGGCGACGGGCCAACTGCTGCCGATCGAGGTGGCGCTGAGCGACGGCGGCGCCACCCGGCTCCTCACCGACGAGCTCGTCCGGCTCGAGCGCATGCTCCCCGTCCTGCACCGGCCGGGCGCGATGCGCCGGGGTCAGGTGGTGCTCAGCCAGGACGAGGCGTGGGAGCTGATGACGGTCAACGGCGACGAGCTGGAGGCCGCCGGCTTCGACGTCCGCGTGCCGCCCCTCTCGCGCCGCCGGCCCAGCCCGATGCTCAGGCTCTTCGCCGAGCCCGCGGGCGAGTCGCACGTCGGCGCCCACCAGCTCAGCAACGTCCGCTGGTCCGTGGTGTTCGACGACCTGGAGCTGACCGCAGCCGACATCACGCGCCTGGCCACCGAGGCCAAGCCACTCGTCCAGGCGCGAGGGCGGTGGGTCGAGCTGGACCGGGTCGATCTCAAGGAGGCCGCGGCTGCGCTGGCGGAGCGGGCCCGCATGACGACGTTGAGCGGCGCTGAGATCCTCCGCCACGGCCTCGGCCTGGAGGCGTCGCCGTTCGGTCGGGTCTCCGTGGCCGGTACCGGCTGGGCGACGGAGCTGTTCGAGAAGGCGCAGGCCGCGCCCGACGCGCCCACCACCCGGCCGGAAGGCTTCGCCGGCGAGCTCCGCAGCTACCAGGCCGAGGCCCTGTCCTGGCTGAGCTTCCTCGACGCCGTCGAGCTCGGCGGCTGCCTGGCCCTCGACATGGGCCTCGGCAAGACGCCGACCCTCCTCGCACACATCGCCCGCACCACCGGTCAGGGGCCGGTGCTCGTCATCGCCCCGCCGGCCGTCGTCGGCAACTGGGCGGCCGAGGCGGCCCGATTCACGCCCCAGCTGCGGGTGGTCGTCCACCACGGCGCCTCCCGGGCGACAGCCGACGAGCTGGAGTCGGACGTGGCCGACGCCGACGTCGTCATCACGACGTACGGCACTGCCGTGCGCGACGTGGAGGCGCTGGCCGAGCGCCCCTGGGCCCGCATCGTCCTCGACGAAGCCCAGGCCATCAAGAACCCGGCCAGCGAGACCGCACAGCAGCTGCGCCGGCTCCCCGCCCGCACCCGGGTCGTGCTCACCGGCACCCCCATCGAGAACGGCCTCGGCGACCTGTGGGCGCTCCTCGACTTCACCAACCCCGGCCTGGTCGGCACCCGTCCCGCCTTCATGGCCCAGATGGCCGGCGAGGGCGAGGCCGCGCTGCGGGCCCTCAACGGCATCCTCGTGTTCCGGCGGACGAAGAGCGAGCCCGAGGTGGCCGCCGAGCTCCCAGATCGCATCGACGAGCTCGACCACTGCACGATGACCCCAGAGCAGATCGGCCTCTACCAGGCCGTGCTGGATGGCCTGGTGGTCGACACGGCCGATGTCGGGCGGGACCGGCGCCAGGGCGCCATCCTCGCCGCCATCACGGCGCTCAAGCAGATCTGCAACCACCCCGCCGCCTACCAGGACGACGGCCGGCCCCTCGCCGGGCGCTCAGGCAAGCTGGCCCGGTTGGAAGAGATCGTCGAGTCGGTGTTCACGGCCGGCGAGCGCATCCTCATCTTCACCCACTTCGCCCAATGGGGGCAGAAGCTGGCGACCTACCTGAGCGAGGTCACGGGCACCACGATCGCCTGCTACGACGGCAGCCTCAACCGGACCACGCGCGACCGGTTGATCGCCGAGTTCCAGGCCGGCGAGGGCGCGGGTGCGCTCGTGCTGTCGCTCAAAGCCGGCGGCACCGGCCTCAACCTCACCGCGGCCAGCCACGTCGTGCTCTACGACCGCTGGTGGAACCCGGCCGTCGAGGACCAGGCGCGGGACCGGGCGTGGCGCATCGGCCAGACCCGCACCGTCGTCTCCCACCGCCTGGTCTGCCCGGGCACCGTCGACGAGCGGGTCGAGGAGGTCGTGGCCGGCAAGCGCCACATCGCGGACATGGTCCTGCCCGCGTCCAGCTCGCTGGCCGACCTGAGCGGCGATCAGCTCCAGGTGGCGCTCGGCCTGCGGACCGACGCCCTCCTGACCGACGACCCGGCCGAGGAGCCCGTATGAGCGAGCCTGCCCAGCCCCGCGCCGCGTCCTCCCGTCGCCGGCGGCCCGGATCCCGTCGTCCCAACGAGAGCCGGGCGCCGCGGCCCGAGGACCTGTGGCGACCGGCGCGCGAGCTGCCCGAGCCCGAGCCCGTCCGCCCCGTGGAGGACGCCACCGCGCTCGTCCGCTCGCTCGGCGACCCGCCCCTGCCCGGGAACCGGCTGCCCGCCGCGCACTACGTGGCGTCGGTCGTCGAGCGGGCCGCGGTGCTGGCCACCGCCCTGGCGGCCAGCGCCGACCTGCTCGACGAGCCACCCGCCACCTGAGGCCGAAGTCTGCGCGCAACGCGCCGTCAACGGCGCGTTCGGCTCACAGTCGCGGCTCCTGCAGGATCGAGGGGTCGAAGGCCGGCCGGGTGAACACCTCCCGCACCAGTGGCGCGAAGGCCTCCAGCGGCTCCGTCGGGTAGGCGGGGTCGAAGGAGGTCTGGTCCCAGTCGGCGCAGAAGCGGTCACAGGTGTCGTACCAGGGGTGGTCGCGGTACTGTTCACCGGCCTCCGGGTCGAGCCCGACGTGGTGGCCGTAGTAGCGGAGCTGGAACAGCCCGTGCATGAGCACCGTCCAGGTCACCTCCGCCCGCACGTACGGCCGCAGGATCGCCGCCGCCAGCTGGGAGTGGTTGTCCGGCGCGAGCTCGTCGCCGATGTCGTGGACGAGGGCGGCGACGACCATGTCGAGGTCCGCACCGTCACGCTGCGCGCGTGTGGCGGTCTGCAGCGAGTGTCCGAGCCGCGTGACCTGGTAGCCGGCCAGGCCGTCGTCGAGCCGGCGGAGCCCGTCGAGGATCCGCTCGGGCAGCCGCGCCGCGTACTCGGCCTCGAGGCCGTGCAGCAGCGCGTAGTCCTCCTTCGTGCCGTCGGCCATGCGGGTGAACTGCACCGTCTCCACGGTCACACCTCACTTCCTGCACGCTCCCGGGCGAGCACGCGGTAGCGGCTCCGGGGCGCGTCGTGGTCGATGTAGCAGCCCTGCAAGTGGCGGCTCCCCTCCTGCGGGTCGAACGCGGTGCGCCCGTGCAGCACGCGGTCGTTGGCGAAGACCAGCACCTGGCCGGGCTGCAGCATGAAGCGCAGCTCGAAGGCGGGATCCACGAGCAGGTCGGCCAGCCGGCGCCGCGCCCGCTGGTAGGCGACGATCTCGGCTTCGGGTAGGAGCGGCAGGTGGTCCAGCCGGGGGCTGTAGTGGAGGCCGGTGATCGCGCCGGTGTCGTCGACCGCGACCACCGTCCGGTGGGCGACCAGCTCCGTGTCGGCGTCACGGAAGCGAAAGGTCACGGGGACCGTGCGCAGCAGCGCGAGTGCGTCCGGGTCGTCGAGGCCCAGCTGCTCGGTGACGGCCAGCGCGTCGACCAGGGTCGACGAGCCACCGGTCGTCTCGTTGACCAGGCAGTGGAGCAGCTGGATGCCCGGAACCGGCTCACGGTAAGGGTTGTCCGTGTGAGGGCCGAGCGCCACCGCCCGATAGGCGAGGTCGTTCGACCCCGGCACGGTGCGCACGTCGAACACGCGGCCGAAGTTCGTCTCCCGGACGTGGCCGAGGCGACCCGCCACCTCGAGGACGGTGCCCACCGCCGTCGGCGCGCCGTCGATGACGACCACGCCGTAGGCGATCAGGTCGTGGAGCGCGGCGCGGAGACCCGCGTCGGCGTCGAGGGCGGACCAGTCGTGCCGCGGCGGCCGGCGGAGCTCCGCCCGCCAGGGCCGAGGCGCCGGACAGTCGTCGCCCGGCGGAACGGACGCGAGCAGCACGTCGACGGCGAGCGCCTCGCGATGGCCGTCGGAGAAGACGACGAGGAGCGCACCGTCGTCCAGCCTGGCGTCGACGAGGGCCAGGTCGGCGGGGAGGCGATGCGGGTCGAAGAGGCGCTGACCGCTGACCTGGTCCAGCTGATCGGGCGCCTCGCTGCGCTCACGGAGCCAGAGCGCCGGCAGGGCCACCGTCCCGTCCGGTCCCGCGAGCTCGACGACTGGGCGCCCGCCCTCATCCCGCACCGTGAGCTCCGAGCGCATGGCGCCACGCTAGAAGAGTGCGGCCGGGACCGCGGCGGTCCTGGCACACTCGCCTCATGCTCCGACGCTTCCGCCAGGTCGACGTGTTCACCGACGTCCCCTACCGCGGCAACCCGGTCGCCGTCGTGCTGGACGGCGACGGTCTGACGGCCGAGGAGATGCAGCGCTTCGCCCACTGGACGAACCTGTCCGAGACGACCTTCGTGCTCCCGCCGAGCACGCCCGACGCCGACTACCGCGTCCGCATCTTCACGCCGGTCGCCGAGCTGCCCTTCGCCGGCCACCCGACGCTGGGGACATGCCACGCCTGGCTGGGCGCGGGCGGCACGCCGGGCGCTGGGCCCGAACCGGACCGCATCGTCCAGGAGTGCCCGGCCGGGCTCGTCACCATCCGCCGGGGCGAGGACGGCCTGGCCTTCGCCGCGCCGCCACTGCTGCGGACCGGCCCTGTCGAGGAGGACGTGCTCGACCACGTGGTCGGATTGCTGGGCATCGCCCGTGACGCGGTCGTGGACTCCCAGTGGGTCGACAACGGTCCCGGCTGGATGGCCGTGTTGCTCGGCACCGTCGACGAGGTGCTCGCCCTGCGGCCCGCCCCGATCGACCTCGATATCGGTGTCGTCGCCCTCTACCCGGAGGGCGGGCCGGCCGCCATCGAGGTGCGGGCCTTCTTCCCGAAGGACGGCGTGACCACGGAGGACCCGGTCACCGGCAGCCTCAACGCCTCGTTGGCCGAGTGGCTGCTACGCACCGCGAGGGTGAGGTCACCCTACGTGGCGAGCCAGGGCACGGTCCTCGGGCGTGCCGGCCGAGTACGGATCAGCCAGGACGAGGCACCACGTGGCGCCATCTGGGTCGCCGGTGGGACCGTGACCTGCATAGCCGGCGAGGTTGATGCCTAGCCCTGGCCCGCTCGCACGGCGTACCGTGACCGCGGGGCCACGGATCGGACCGGTGAAGGCGGTGATCGCATTGCGCAGAACGCACACGCTCGGAGGGGTGCTCACGGGCGTCGTGGCTGGGGCGCTGTTGGTGGCGACCGGGGCCTGTGTGCCACCGCCCGCGACGCCCCCGGGCGGCGGCGGTCCGCCGAACGTGACGCCGCCCAACCCGGGGCCCAGCGTCCCCAACACCCCGGGCGGCTCGACGTTCCTCGCGGGGAAGCCCGCGCCCGGGCAGAGCTATGACGGCTCCGCCTCGCGCGTCCAGATCTCGGCCGACGGCAACTGGGTCGTCTACCACCACGGCAGCGAGCACCTCAACATGGTGAACCGGCCGCCCGCAGGCTGCCCGAGGCCGGCGCAGACCAACACCCAGATCTACCGCACGAACCTGCTCAACGGGGTCACCGAGCTGGTCAGCGTGGGTGTCGATGGTTGCTACGCCAACGACGAGTCGTCGTTCCCTGACGTGAGCGGCGACGGCCGCTTCGTCGTCTACATGTCGAAGGCCACCAACGTCGTCGTCCCGGACGGCAACGGCGCGCAGCAGGACATCTTCCTGAAGGACATGGCGACCGGCGCCACGACCCTCGTCGACGTGACGACGGGGGGCGGAGCGGCCTCAGGCGGCTCGAGCAGCCGACCCGACATCAGCGATGACGCGAGCACGATCGCCTACAGCTCGGACGCCACGAACCTGGTGCCCGGCGACAACAACGGCCAGGGCGACTGCTTCGTCACCAAGCGGGCGAACCTCCGCGCCCAGCAGCTCGTCAGCCTGAGCAGCGGCGGCCAGCAGCTGAACGACTTCAGCTACCGCTGCCAGCTCACGGCCAACGGCTCGGCCATGGTGTTCGCCTCCTTCGCGTCCAACGCGATCGGTGGCCAGTCGCTCACGCGCGGCCAGCGCATCTACGTCCGCGATCTCGGCGCAGGCACCACCAAGGTGGTGAGCAAGCACGAGAACGGCTCGGCCGCCCTCGCCTCCCGGCCCGACATCAGCTCGAACGGCGCGTGCGTCGTGTACCAGACGACGGACGGCGGCATCGTCTCCGGCGACACCGACAACCAGGACGACGTGTTCATGTACGACATGAGCAGCGGGAAGACGAGCATGATGAGCCTCGACCGCGCCGGCAACCAGGTGTCGGCGGCCACCACGCGCATCGTCGTCAACGGCGACTGCACCAAGGTGGCCTTCGTGTCCAACTCCAACAAGATGGTCCCCGAAGACAACAACGGCACGCGCGACACCTTCGAGCGCGACCTCTCGGCCGGCACCCTCTTCCTGCTCTCGGTCAACTCGGCCGGACAGCAGGCCATCCCGTGCACGGTCAAGCCGCCACCGCCGCCGAGCACGACCACCCTGCCCGGCAGCCACAACCCCGCCGGCGCGGAGGACATCAGCACCCGACCGTCGATGAGCGACGACGGCAAGGTGATCGCCTACATCTCGGACGTCTGCGGACTCGTCCCAGAAGAGCCGCAGATGGCCGGGTTCGACGGCGTCATCGTCCGCTGGATGCGCTGACCGACGCGTGACGCAGGCGAGGTCGTCTTCGGGGCGTCCTATCATTGCCGCCGATGTCGACGACGAGGCGTGACTACTCGCTGACGGGCCCCGAGGCCGAGCAAGCAGTCGAGAAGGGGCTCTCACACGCGCACTGGTACAAGACGTCGGTGCCGCGGAAGCGCATGAAGGAGCTCATGCAGCGGCGGGACGGTCCGGCCATCCGCGACACCCTCATCTGGCTCGGCGCGATGGCGGTGCTCGGCGCGCTCGGCGCCTACTTCTGGTTCTCGATCTGGTCCCTGATCTTCTTCGCCGGCTACGGCGTGCTCTATGGCTCAGCTTCCGACTCCCGCTGGCACGAGTGCGGCCACGGCACCGCGTTCCGGACCCGCTGGATGAACACCGTCGTCTACAACCTCGCCTCCTTCATGATCATGCGGGACCCGACCGTGTGGCGATGGAGCCACACCCGCCACCACACCGACACGATCATCGTCGGCCGGGACCCGGAGATCATCTCGATGCGTCCGCCGGCCGCGCTGCACATCATCGCCAACTTCGTCGGCCTCTTCGACGTGGCCAAGGCCTTCAAGGAGATGTTCATCCACTCCACCGGGCACCTGACCGCGCCCGAGGCGACGTTCATCCCCGAGACCGAACGGCACAAGGTGTACCGGACGGCACGGGTCTGGCTGTTGATCTACGCCGCCACGGTCGTCGCCTGCATCGCTTCCCGCAGCATCCTGCCCGCGATGTTCATCGGCCTGCCCCGCCTCTACGGCGCGTGGCACCACGTCATGACCGGCTTGACCCAGCACAGCGGGCTGGCGGAGGACGTCACCGACCACCGGCTCAACACCCGCACCTGCTACATGAACCCGATCAGCCGGTTCGTCTACTGGAACATGAACTACCACGTCGAGCACCACATGTTCCCGATGGTCCCCTACCACGCACTGCCCGCCCTCCACGAAGAGCTGAAGGTCGACCTGCCCGCACCGACCAAGAGCATCCCGGCCGCCTTCGCCGAGTTCCTGCCCGTCATGCGCCGGCAGTTCGACGACACGAACGTGTTCATCGACCGCCTCGCCGACGGCGAGCTCTCGGTTCCGGCTCCGAGCGCCTGAGGGAGACCGATGCCCGACTGGTTCGAAGCCTGCCGTGTCGACGACGTCGAGCAGGAGGACGTGATCCCCGTCGTGCACGATGGCTGCACCTACGCGGTCTACTGCTCGCCCGACGGCGAGTTCTTCGCCACCGACGGGATCTGCACGCACGAGCACACGCCGTTGGCCGACGGTCTGGTCATGGGCTCGATCATCGAGTGCCCGAAGCACAACGGGCGCTTCGACTACCGCACCGGCGAGGGCAAGGGTGCGCCGATCACGGTCAACCTCACCACCTATCCGGTGAAGGTCGAGGACGGCATCGTCTCCATCGATCGCGGCTGAACGCGTCCCGATGGACATCGTCATCGCTGGTGCCGGCGCGTGCGGCGGTCGGGCCGCAGCCGCACTGCGGGAGGAGGGCTTCACCGGCTCGGTCACGCTGATCGGCGACGAGGCCGAGCCGCCGTACGAGCGACCGCCGCTGTCCAAGGCCGCGCTCGTCGCCGACCACCCGTCGACCAGCACCCTCTACGACGCGGCGCGCCTGGCTGAGCTGGAGATCACCTTCATCGGCGGCGCGGCGGTGTGCGCCATCGACCGCGACCGCGCCGAGGTGGTGCTCGCTGACGGCACCGCCCACCGTTACGACCGGCTGCTCCTCGCGACGGGCGCCCGCCCACGGCCGCTGGCCGTCCCGGGCGGAGAGCACGCGCTCGTGCTGCGCACGACTGCGGACGCGGCCCGGCTGCGCGCCGCCCTGGTACCGGGCGCCCACGTCGGCGTCGTCGGGGGCGGCTTCATCGGCCTCGAGGTGGCGGCCGCCGCCCGCGCGCGCGGTTGCCGCGTCACGGTGGTCGAGATCGCGCCCTCGGTCATGGGCCGGGTGGTCCCCCCCGAGCTGGCCGCGATCATGGCCGCCCGCCATCTCGCCGCCGGGGTCGAGCTCTGCTGCGGGGTCGGGATCGAGCGGATAGAGAGCGAGCCGGCCCGGATCGTCCTCGAGGACGGGCGCACCGTGGTCGCCGACGTCGTCGTGGCCGGCGTCGGCGCGCTGCCCAACACCGCGCTGGCCGAGACCGCGGGCCTGGAGGTCGACAACGGCATCGCCGTCGACCGCTGCCTCCGCACCAGCGACGCCTCCATCTTCGCCGCCGGCGACTGTTGCTCGTTCCCCCACCCGGTCTACCGCCGCATCCGCCTGGAGGCCTGGCGCAACGCCATCGACCAGGCCGAGGTGGTGGCCCGCAACCTGCTCGGCGCCAACGAGGCCTACGAGCGGATCCCGTGGTTCTGGTCCGACCAGTACGAGCTCGGGCTCCACATCGCCGGCCTGCCGTCGGCGGCGACGGAGGAGGTGCTGCGGGTGCGTCCAGACGGTGCCGTCCTCCGCTTCGGCCTCGACGCCGACGGGCGCCTCGTGGCCGCCAGCGCGGTGGCGGAGGGCACCGGCATCGCCAAGGACATCCGGCTGGCCGAGCTGCTGATCGCCGGGGGGGCGAGGCCCGACCCCGCCCTCCTCGCCGACCCCGCCGCCAGCCTCAAAGCCCTCTCCCGGGAGATCTGAATGAACCGGACCCGCCGCACCGTGGCCGACCTGCTGGCCCTCAAGGGCACCCGGCAGCTGTCGATGCTGCACCTCGAGTCGCTCGACGAGGCTCGGGCAGCGGCGATGGCCTCCATCGACCTCCTCTCGATCGAGACGCCGATCTGGAGCCGGGAGATGCGCGAGGCGGCCGGCGACTGCTTCGTCTTCGTCGGCCTGCAGTACGGGCAGCTGGCCACCTACGACGACTACGTCCGTGCCGCCCACGACGCCATCCTCATGGGCGGCGACGCGGTCTACTGCGCGGCGAGCCTCGAGATCGTGTCCCGGCTGCGCGCTGAGGGCATCCCGGTGTGCGGCCACACCGGCCTCATCCCGTCCCGCCGGACGTGGACGGGCGGCTTCCGAGCTGTAGGCAAGACGGCGGAGTCGGCGCGGTTCGTGTACCAGCAGGTCCGCGAGCTGGAGCAGGCCGGCGCCTTCGCGGCCGAGATCGAGGTGGTGCCGGCGCGGGTGGCGACGGAGATATCGAAGCGGACCTCGATGCTCCTCCTGTCGATGGGCGCGGGTGGGAGCTGCGACGCGCAGTACCTCTTCTCCTGCGACGTCCTCGGCTACACCACGGCTCACGCGCCCCGGCACTCGAAGCAGTACCGCGACTTCCGGGCCGAGCTCGACCGCCTCCAGCAGGAGCGGGTGGACGCCTTCAGCGAGTACGCCGCCGACGTCCATAGCGGCCGCTTCCCCGACGAGACCCGCCTGGTCGGCATCCCCGACGACGAGTTCGAGGCATTCTGCGCCGGCCTCCCCTGAAGGCGAACGGTGCGATCAGTCGGAACGGACCTCCTCCACCTTGACCGGACGGCCCTCCCGGACCGAGCGCCAGGCGGCCAGACCGGCCACGAGGGCGGCACGGCCGTCCTCGCCGTCGACCTCCGACGGGCCGCCGTTGCCCACCATCGTGACGAACGCCTCCCACTCGGCCAGGTAGCTGTCGTCGTAGCGTTCGCGGAAGAAGTACGGCAGCGCCGACAGCTGGCCGCCGTCGGCCGTGCGCAGCACCGTCGAGGTGACGAGCGGGTTCTCCGAGCCGACCATGCCACCCGAGCCGAACGCCTCGACGCGCTGGTCGTAGCCGTACACCGCCTGACGGCTGTTGTCGATCGTGGTCAGCACGCCGTTCGCGTGACGGAGCACCACGACGGCGGTGTCCAGGTCGCCGGCGGCGCCGATGGCCGGGTCGACGCGGACGGCACCCGTGGCGTACACCTCGACGATCTCGCTGCCCGTGACGAAGCGGGCCATGTCGAAGTCGTGGATCGTCATGTCGCAGAAGATCCCGCCGGACACCTCGATGTAGGCGATCGGCGGAGGCGCCGGGTCGCGACTGGTGATGCGCACGAGGTGCAGCTCGCCGATGTCACCGCTCCCGACCCGCTCCCGCACGAGCCGGTGGCTGGGGTCGTAGCGCCGGTTGAATCCGACCTGCAGCAGCACGCCGGCCGCCCGGACGGCGGCGAGACCGCGATCGACCTCGGCCAGGTCCAGCGAGAGCGGCTTCTCGCAGAAGATGGGCTTGCCGGCGTCCGCGCCGGCCACCAGGAGCTCGACGTGGGT
This sequence comes from bacterium, assembly GCA_046734535.1. GTDB lineage: Bacteria > Actinomycetota > Acidimicrobiia > Acidimicrobiales > Ilumatobacteraceae > DASTFY01. Next base: position 10,923 of record JBKPRL010000005.1, read on the forward strand.
GTCGGTCGAGGAGCAGATGGCGATGGCGTCGACGTCGTCGGCGCCGATCAGCTCCTCCGGGCTCGCCGCGACCTGGCAGTCGAGCGCAGCGGCGGTCTCCTCCGCCGACTCGGCCCGCACGTCGTACACCCGCGAGAGGGCGAGGCCCGGCACGCGAAGGGCGATGAGCTCGGCGTGCATCCGGCCGATGCGTCCGCAGCCGAGGATCCCCATGCGCACCGTCATGGCCAGACCTCGTCCGCGGCAGGTTTGGGCGAGTCGCCGGCGCCGACCACCGACTGGTCGAAGTCGAGCGACGCTCCCGTCATCATCCCGGACTCGTCGGACAGCAGGTAGCAGATGGTGCGGGCCGCCTCCCCGGGCTTGATGAGCCGCCCGAAGGGCTGCTCCGCCTCGGCCCGCACCAGCCAGTCCTCGCCCCGGCCGTGCACGTCGCGCTGGACGAGGTGCTCGGCCGGCGTGTCCATCCAGCCCAGATTCAAGAGGTTGACCCGGATGTGGTCCCTCATCAGCGAGTAGGCGAGGTTGCGGGTCAGCGTGTGCAGTGCGCCCTTCGAGATGGCGTAGGGCGTGAGGTACACCTGCCCGCCGTAGCCACTCACGCTGCCGATGTTGACGATGGAACCACCGACGCCCTCCCTCCGCATCACCCGGGCTGCGGCTTGAGTGAGGAAGAGGGGCGTGCGGACGTTCACCGCGATCATGCGATCGAAGTGGTCGGTCGTGACGTCCCACACGCCGGCCCGGCTCGTCTCGGCCGCGGCATTGACGACGCCGTGCACGACACCGAAGTGCTCGTCGACGGCGGAGATCACCCGCTCGGCCACATCCGGCTCGGCCAGCTCCACGGCGACGAACACCGCGTCGGTGCCGAGGTCGCGCAGCCCGGCCACGGCCGTCTCGCCCTTGGCCTTGTCCCGGCCGACCACGGCGATGCCGGCCGCGCCGCGCTGCGCGGCGAGCCGGGCCACGGCCTCACCGAGGCCCTGCGTGGCTCCGGTGACGACGATCACCTTGCCGTCCAAGCCGATCGCCTCGCCGTCCATGACGCTCACCACCCCACTCGTTGGCCGGCCTTGCCGGCATCCATCGCCGCTCGCGCGGCCCGGATCTCCTCCCGGTCGCTGACCTCGGGCACGCCGACCTCCCAGAACGAGCCCCCGGCGGTCCAGTCGTACGCGGAGGTCTTCATGGCGATGACGTAGGTCCGGTCGGCCGCCCGGGCCCGAGTGAACGCGGCTTCCAGCTCGGCGACGGTGGTGGCCGTCTCCGACTCGCAGCCCATCGCCGCGGCGTGGGCGGCGAAGTCCACCGCCACGACGCGCTCGACCTTGGAGTCGGCGATCAGGTTGTTGAACGGGGCACCGCCCTGGTTGACCTGGAGGCGGTTGATGACCGCGAAGCCCCCGTTGTCGCACACGATCACGATCAGCTTGTGACCGGACAGGACGGAGCTGAACAGGTCGCTGTTCATCATCAGGTACGAGCCGTCACCGACGAACACGATGACCTCGCGGTCGGGCATGGCCATCTTGGCGCCCCACGCCCCGGAGATCTCGTAGCCCATGCACGAGTAGCCGTACTCCATGTCGATGGAGTCCTGGCCCTTGGCCCGCCACCCGCTGTTCAGCTCGCCGGGGAAGCCGCCGGCCGCCGCGAACGCGTAGTCCGTGGGCACCGCCAACCGGTCGATGGCGCCGATCACCTGCGCGTACGTCGGTCGCTCCTCCTGCGCCGGAGCGGTGGGGCTCGCGATCTTGTCGATGTAGGCGTGGTACTGCGCGATCTCGACGTGGGCCTTGTCGGTCCACTCGTCCGACCCCCGCCACTCGCCGACCTGCGCGTCCAGCTCCGTCAGCCCCTCCCGGGCGTCCGCCACGAGGGGCAGCGCGAGGTGCTTCACCGCATCGAACGTGGCGGTGTTGAGCCCGATGATCTTCGCGGCCTCGTTGGCGAAGACCGTCCACGAGCCGGTGGTGAAGTCCTGGAGGCGGGTGCCGACGGCGAGGACGACGTCGGCCTCGGCGGCCATCGCGTTGGCCGATGTGCAGCCGGTCGAGCCGATGGGCCCGGCGTTGAGCGGGTGGGCCGAGACCAAGGTGGCCTTGCCCGCGACCGTCTCGACGACCGGGATGTTGTGCCGCTCGGCGAACGTCCGCAGCGCGTCCTCGGCCAGCGAGTAGTGGACGCCACCCCCGGCGACGATCAGCGGCTTCCGCGACCGGGAGAGGGCAGCTGCCGCCTGGGCCAGCTGCCCGGTGTCGGGCCGCGGCCGAGGAAAGGATCGCAGCTCCGGTTCGAAGAAGCGGACCGGGAAGTCGTAGGCCTCGGCCTGGACGTCTTGGGGCAGGCCGAGGAAGGCCGGCCCGCAGGTGGCGGGGTCGAGCATCGTGGCCACCGCGTGGGGCAGCGAGTGCACCACCTGCTCCGGCTTGACGATCCGGTCCCAGAAGCGGGTGACGGGCTTGAACGAGTCGTTCACCGTCGCCGAGGGGTCGTGGAAGCTCTCCACCTGCTGCAGCACCGGATCGGGGATGCGGCTGGCGAACGTGTCGCCGGAGAGGAGCAGCACGGGTAGGCGGTTGGCGTGGGCGACCGCGGCGGCGGTGACCATGTTCGTGGCGCCCGGTCCGATGGAGCTCGTCGCCACCATGATCTGGCGTCGACGCATGGCCTTGGCAAAGGCCACGGCCGCGAGGGCCATGCCCTGCTCGTTCTGCCCCCGCCACGTCGGGAAGGTGTCCTTGACCGCCTCCAGCGCGGGGCCCAGGCAGGTCACGTTGCCGTGGCCGAAGATGGCGAAGGCACCGGCGAACAGTGACCGCAGCTCGCCGTCGATCTCCGTCTGCTGGGCCATGAGGTAGCGGACGATGGCCTGGGCCGTCGTCAGACGGACGGTCTTCATGGCGTTCCTCCTCGCTGGTGGGTGGTCACAATCGCACCACGTCCTCCCACGTCCCGCTGTCGCACGAGCGCAACCAGGCGTCCTGGAAGCTCACGTAGTCGACCGCCTCCTCGAAGCCGGGACGATGCGGCTCGCCGGCCACGATCGAGCTCAGGAACTCGTGGTCTTCGATGGCCACCAGGTCCTCGAAGCCGATGCTGTTGGCGTCCCCGGGTACGAAGGCCCCGTGGTACGGGTAGCGGTCACCGCCGAACACCGTCGTGTAGCCACGCGGCGCCCGTCCCTCGTCGTCGGTGAGGTACACCTGCAGCTCGTTGAGCTGCTCGAGGTTCCAGCTGACCGCGCCCTTGGTGCCGTACAGCTCGAAGGCCATCTGGCTCTCCGGGCCGACGATGGACCGCGAGCTCTCGAAGGTCCCACGCACCCCGTTGGCGAAGACGACCAGCGCGGCCGCGAAGTCCTCGTTGGTCACCTCGCCGGTCGGATCACCGGGCCGGCCCACGGCGTAGTGGCCCTGCGCGCCGGGCTGCGGGAGCGGCCGCTGGCGGATGAACGTCTCCTTGGTGCCGACGACCCTGGCGATCGGACCGACCAGGAACGTGGCCAGGTCGACCGCGTGGCTGAGGATGTCGCTCGACACGCCGTAGCCGCCCTCCGCCTCGAGAAAGCGCCACGAGAGGAGGCCCATCGGGTCGCTGCCGTACATCGAGAAGAAGCGGCCGCGGTAGTTGGTGAGCTGGCCCAGCCGGTCGGTCTCCAGCAGCTGGCGGGTGTGGAGCACCATCGGGGCCCACCGGTAGTTGTACCCGACGCCGGTGATGACGCCGGCCTCCCGGGCCGCGGCGGCGATGCGCACGGTCTGCGCGGGCGTGCCGCCGACCGGCTTCTCGCAGAACACGTGCTTGCCCGCGGTGCTGGCCGCCACGCACAGCTCCTCGTGGAGCATGTTCGGCGCGGTGACCACGACGACGTCGACCTCGTCGCTGTCGATCACCTGCCGCCAGTCCTCCGTCACCGCCGCGAACCCGAACGATTCGCTGGCTTGCTCCCGCCGGGCCGCGACGCTGTCGGCGCAGATGGCCAGGCGGGGCTGGTACGTGCGGTCGGCGAAGAGTGTGGGGAGGCGGAGGTAGGAGCGGCTGTGGGCCTGGCCCATCCAGCCGAACCCGATGACGCCGAGCCCGACCGTCCGCCTCACGGACGGACCTCCAGCACCTCGGGGTTGACGACGACGGCGGTCTCGGAGCCGACGGCGCCAGACAGCACGCCGAGGGCGTTCTCGATGGCGTGCTCGTAGAGGCGCAGACGCCCGGCACTGGTGGCCGACGCGATGTGGGGCGTCACGACGATCCGCGGGTGGTGCAGCAAGGGGTGGTCGGGCGGCAGCGGCTCGGGCTCGGTGACGTCGATCGCCGCCGCGCCGACCCGACCGGCGTCCACGGCGGCGAGCAGCGCTTCCTGGTCGACGAGCGCGCCGCGCGCGCTGTTCACGAAGAGCACGCCCTCACGCATGCGGGCGAAGACTTCGGCGTCGAAGAGCCGACGCGTCGAGTCGGTCAGCGGCGCGTGCACGGAGATGGCGTCGGCCTCCGCCAGTAGCTCGTCGAAGGGGACCAGCTCGGCCCCGTCGGCGACGCCGGCGTCGAGGAACGGGTCGTACGCGATCACCCGCATGTCGAGGGCTTCGGCCACCCGGCCCACCCGGCGGGCGATGCGCCCGTAGCCCACGAGGCCGAGCGTGCCCCCGGCCAGCTCGATGCTCCCGCTCTGCGCGAAGTAGTCGCCGGACGCGTCCCGCAGCCGCGCCTGGTTGCCGGCGACGTCCTTCGCCGCGGCCATCAGGAGCGCGATCGCGTGCTCGGCCGTCGACACGGTGGGCGCGGTCGGCGCGATGCACACCGCGATGCCCCGTGCCGTCGCGGCCGCGACGTCGACGCTGTCGTAGCCGATGCCCGAGCGGGAGATGACCCGCAGCCGTGGTCCACCGTCCATCCGAGGGCCGTCCCAGCGCGAGGCGCCGGCGATCACCCCGTCGGCCCGCGCCAGGGAGTCCTCGCCCGGCCCGGCGAGGTTGGCCCGCGGGCCGAGCACGGCCATCATGTCGGCCGGCAGCTCCCGGTCCAGGTAGAGCAGCGGGCCGTCAGGCATGGACCACCCCCTCGGCGCTGGTCATCGGGCAGCGGGGATCGACCGGCATCCCCTCCCACGTGTCCCGGACCCAGTGGTGGGCGGGGTCGTCGCAGAACGCCATCGAACGGCCGGGCGTGGGCCCGGCGAGGACGTTGAGGTAGTACATCGCGTAGCCCGGGGCGGCCACGCAGGGCCCGTGGTAGCCGCGCGGGATGAGGAAGACGTCACCGTCGCGCACCTCGACGGTCTCGTCGATCCCGCCGTCGCCCGTGTAGAGGCGGTGCAGCCCGAACCCGTCAGCCGCGTAGCCCGTCTCGCCCGCCCGGCCGATGCGAAAGTAGTAGATCTCCTCGTTCTGCACCGGGCACTCGCCCGACCCGTCGTGCTTGTGCGGCGGGTAGGAGGACCAGTTGCCGTCGGGCGTCAGCACCTCGACGCACATCAGCTCCTCGGCGTCCGGCCACGCGTCCGGGCTGAAGAAGTTGGTCACCTGCCGAGTGGACTGCCCGGCGCCCCGGAGCTCGATCGCCACGGCCTCCGCCGGTCCGTAGCGGGGCGGCCGCTTCGTACCGCAGCGGGCGGTGGCCACCGCCACCTCTCCGCCGCCTTCTGCGGTCAGTGCCACCGTCGTGTCGCGGCCGACGTAGGCGAAGTCCGTGACCCGGGCGAAGACGCTCGGCCGCCCGGCGAGCACGAACCGCTCGCCGTCGGCCTCGACCGACAGCCCGGTCGCCGACAGCGGCAGGACGACGGCCTCGTCGGGACCGGTCGCCACGACCCGCCGCTCACCGTCGGCCAGGGCCAGCACGCGGAGGCCGCAGTACCCCCAACCGGCATCCTCCGGCGTGAGCGCGACCGGGTCGGTGCCGTCGACCAGGGAGCCGGCCGGCCGGTGGAGATCAGCCACCGTGGCCTCCGGAAGCGGGGCGGACGATCCCGGCCGCACGATCGATGGCTGCAGCGACGTCACCGTCGGCCGGGTAGAGCAGGGCCCGCCCGACGACGAGCCCCCGCACGGTCGGGACGGTCATGGCGTCGGCCCACGACGCGTAGGCGGCCTCGGGGTCGGACCCGGGGGCGCCCCCGAGGATCAGCGCGGGCAACGTCGACACCGACAGCATCCGGCGCACGGACGGCCCCGCCGGGACCTTCAGCCAGGTGTACGCGGTCGTCGTCCCGATGGCGGCGGCCACTGCCACGGCCCGCAGCAGCTTGTCGTCGTCGTCGAGCAGCTTCGCCGAGCCGTCCTCGGTCACGTGGTACGGCAGCGGCTCGACCATGATCGGCAGGCCCCGACGGGCCAGCGCGGACACGGCCTGCGCGCAGGCTTCCAGCGTCGACGCGGTGCCGGCGTCGTCGTCGGCGATGCGCAGCAGGACCTTGCCGCCGTCGAGCCCGCCGTGGGCGATGCCGTCCGGGTCATACGCCGTCATCCGGTCGTCCAGCTCCCAGCGGGCACCCATCAGGCCGCCCCGGTTCATGGTCCCGAAGGCCAGCTTCCCGTCGAGGGCGCCGAGGAGGGCCAGCTCCTCCAGGACGTCGGGGCTGCCGAGCACGCCGTCGAGGCCGGGGTGGCGCAGGGAGATGAGCAGGTGCTCCAGGAGTCGCCGGCGATCGGCCATCACGAAGGGATCGGCTCGGACACCGAGCATGCCCCGCGCCGTGTGGTCAGCAGCGACGATGAACAGCCGGCCGTCGATCAGGAGCGGCCGGCGGGGCCGTGAGCGCAGGCGCTCGAGCGCGGCTTCCGGTCGGGTCGCCCGCTGCTCGAGCAGCCACGCCCACCGGTCATCGTCCAGCAGCATGGCGCTCCCCGACCAGATCCTCGAGATCGTCGAACGTCGGCATGTCGTCGGCGCACATCAACCGGCCGGCGACGACCGCTCCTGCAGCGTTGCCGTACCGCGCGCACTCGACGATGTCCCACCCCGACAGCAGCCCGTGGCAGAGCGCGCCCCCGAAGGCGTCGCCCGCACCCAGCCCGCAGACGACCTCGACCGGGTATGGCGGGACCTGCTCTCGCCGGCCCTCCGCCGTCGCCACCAGCACGCCGTCGCCGCCGAGCTTGACGATGGCGGCGTGGAGCCCGAGCGCCAGCAGGCGGTCGGCCGCCTCGTGCGGCTCGGCTGTCCCGACCGCGACCTCGCACTCGGCCCGGTTCCCGATGGCCAGGGTGGCCTGCCCGAGCGCGCGGAGGACCTCGCGGGAGGCGGTGGCCGGCTCGTCCCACAGCTGCGGCCGCCAGTCGAGGTCGAGCACCGTGTGCACCCGGCGATGCCGTCGCGTCAACAGCTCGTGGAGGGTGCCGCGGCTGGGCTCGGCGGACAGCGCCCCGGCCGGCACCCACAGGACGGGCACGCTCGCCGCGACCTCGACGTCGATGTCACCGAGCTCGAGGTTGAGATCCGGCGCCTTGGGCTCGCGGTAGAAGATGATGCGCGGGTCGTCGGGCGGGTCGAGCTCGGCGAAGGCCAAGGGCGTGCGCAGGACCGGGTCCGTGCCCACGTAGCGGGTGTCGACGCCGAAGGTCTCGGCCAGCGCCCAGCGGACGTAGTCCCCGAAGGGATCGTCGCCCACCTTGGTGAACACCGCGGCGGCATGGCCGAGGCGGGCGGTGGCGACGGCCACGTTGGTCGCGGTCCCACCGATCGACTTGCGGAAGGTGCGCACGTCGCGCAGGGGCACCCCCACCTGCTCTGCATACAGATCGACGCTGATGCGTCCGATGGTCAGGAGCTCAAGGGCACTCATCTCGCCCGCGCGAGCTCGTGCTGGAGCTCGCGCAGCTCGGCGCCACCGGCCATCAGCCCGGTCAGCTCGTCCTGGCTGATGTCCTCCTTCGCGAAGTTTCCCAGTGAACGGCCGCGGTTGAGGATCAGGAACCGGTCGCCGACCGGGTAGGCGTGGTTCGGGTTGTGGGTGATGAAGATCACGCCGAGGTTCCGGCGGGCGGCCTCCACGATGTAGCGGAGCACGACGCCCGACTGCTTCACGCCGAGTGCGGACGTCGGCTCGTCCAGGATGAGCACCCGGGCGCCGCGGTACGAGGCGCGGGCGATGGCCACGGACTGGCGCTCTCCGCCGGACAGGGTGCCGACGAACTGCTCCATGTCGCGGATGTCGATGCCCATCTTGAGGAGCTCTTCCTTGGCGATCCGCTTGGCCTTCGGGATGTCGACCCAGCGGATCGGCCAGATTCCCCGGCGGGGCTCGTCACCGAGCCAGAAGTTGCGCCACACCGACATGAGCGGCACCACGGCCAGGTCCTGGTAGACGGTCGCGATGCCACGGTCGAGGGCGTCGCGGGGGGACTTGAACGTCACCTCTTCGCCGTCCAAGAGCACCTCGCCGGCGTCGTTGTGGTGGACGCCGGAGAGGATCTTGATGAACGAGGACTTGCCGGCGCCGTTGTCACCCAGCACGCACGTGACCTTGCCGGCCTCGACCGTCGTGGTGATGTCCTCGAGAGCGATGACGTTGCCGTAGTACTTCGAGATGTGCCGCACCTCGAGCAGCGGCGGGGCACCGGCTGCGGGGCCCGTTGACTCGGTGGCGTCGCTCATGTCGCTCATGTCCTGCTCCCGTCATTCGTCATCGGAGCTGCTCGGCCTTGCGGCGGACGTAGTTGTTGCCGGCCACGGCCAGCAGCAGGATCACGCCGAGGAACAGGAACCGCCAGTTGCTGTTCCAGCCGGCGAAGGGGATGCCCTGCGTCGACATCGACATGATCAGCGAGCCGATGGCGCCGCCCGCCGCGGAGCCGTAGCCGCCCGTCAGGAGGTTGCCGCCGACGACGGCGGCGATGATGTACTCGAACTCCTCGCCGTTGCCCACGTCGGCCTGGACCGAGTTGAGGCGGAAGGCGGTGAGCATGCCGCTCAGCCAGGCCGCGCCGGACACCAGCATGAACAGCGTGGTCTTGGTGCGGGCGGCAGGAACGCCCTCGGCCCGCGCGGCCTCCTTGTTGCCGCCGACGGCGAAGGTCCAGTTGCCGAATTGTGTCCGCACGAGCAGCCACGAGCCGACGACCGCGAAGAGCAGGAACCAGAAGATCGACACCCGGTAGCGGATGATGCCGGCAGCCGCTGCATTCTCGGCCGAGGTCGAGTACAGCGCCTTGATGAGCGTGGCGAGGACGATGGCCATCACGCCGCCGACCGCCAGGCGCCGGCCGAGCTTCTCCGATGCGACGTCGGTCGACCGCTGGCGGCCGAAGAGATAGCCCATCAGCGCCGAGCAGAGGAGGGCCAGCGCGATCAGCAGCATCACCGTGAACAGCTCGGTCCGGAACTTCTGCGACGTCGACTCCGAGCGCACGAAGAAGGCCAGCAGAGCGACGACGAGCGCGGTGAGCAGCTCGATGGCCAGGCCAGCCGACGCCGAACGCCCCGCGGCGCGGTTGCTCGCCAGCACGAGAATGATGAGGCCGGCGACGGCCAGCGCGACGAAGATCACGGCCCGGGCGGTCTGGCGGGTCATCAGGAAGCCGATGGCGGGCACCGCGCAGATGGCGATGCCGGCGAGCGGCGACCAGACGGGCAGCTTGCCGGCGGCGACCAGGACCGCCAGGACGCCCGCGACGGCCAGGCCGATCATGAAGACCGTGCGTGAGAAGCCGTTGTTGACGAGGATGCCCACGGCGTTCTGGGAGTCCGAGTCGAAGGCCGCGGCGACGATGATGGCCGCCACGACGCAGGCCAGGCCGATGATCAGCAACCGTCCGACGCTGCCGGAGATCTCGAACGCGCCCTTGCGATGCAACGGCTCGTAGCGCCACACGCCCCAGCCGATGGTGGCCACCAGGATGCCGACGCCGACCAGCGCGCCGAGGACGAAGTTGGCCGTGGTGCCATCGGTCTGCAGGAGGCCCACGAACGCCGCGCCGGCGCCGACGAGACCGACGACGAGGGCGATCAGGCCGCGGGCGTCGCGGTTGGCAGCCCGCTGGTAGCTCATCTCGAGGACGCCGGCGGCGATCAGGGCCACGCCGGCGATGACGAGGGCGGTCCAGGCGTCGTCCCGGCTCTCCCACAGGTGGTTGTTGCGGATCCACGAGGCCGCGAACACTGCCCGCCAGAAGTCGTAGCCGTGCGCCCGGTCGAGGCCCTCGACCACGACCTTGCTCGTGAAGAGCTTGGCGAAGCTGAGCTTGGCCCCGATCAGCACGAAGTAGCTGCCGAGGGTGACGATGAAGCTGGGCAGCTTGGTCTTGTCGACCACGGTGCCGTTGAACCAGCCGATCGTCAGGGCGAACGCCAGGGACAGCGGGACCGCGAAGGTGAGGTTGAGGCCGGCGCCGCCGAGCTCGCCGACCTGCTTCGACAGCAGGATGACGAGCATCGCGGTCGCGCCGGTCATGGCGCCGGACGAGAGGTCGAACTCGCCGCCGATCATCAGCAGCGAGACGGCCACGGCCATGATCCCGAGCTTGGCCGCCACGTCCAGGTAGTTGGCCGTGCCGGCCGCCGTCCCGAACACGTCGGCGGTGGCCCAGAAGAAGAACCAGATCGCCGTGGTGCCGATCAGGGCGCCGATCTCGGGCCGCACCAGCAGCCGCTGGATGGGTCCGCGGTGGGAGAGCCGCTCGTCGACCTGCGCAGGCGGTCCACCTCCCTGACCGCCTGGCGTGCTGACTTCCTCGGTGACTACGGCTTCGGCCACGCTGACCCCCGGGCGAGAACTGCAGATATCGGAGGCGGAGGAGCGGGAAGCCGTCCCCGGCTCCCCGCTCCCTTCCGTCACTGGTCGCTGATCAGGATCAGCGGGTGCCCTTCTCCACGAGCGCCTTGACCGCTTCGACGTTCTCCTTGTCGACGAAGCCGGGGCCCGTCAGGATCGGCTGACCGCCACCAGCGGTGTTGAGGTTGGTGGCTTGGAGGTACATCAGCACGATCGGCAGGTAGCCCTGCAGGTACTGCTGCTGGTCGACGGTGAACTCGACCTTGCCGGCCTGGATCTGGTCGATCAGGTCGGGGGAGAGGTCGAAGCCGGCGATCTTCAGCGTCCGGCCGGCCGTCTCGGCCGCGGCGATGGCCCGGAGCGGCAGGTTCGGGCCGGTGCCCATGAAGGCGTCGACGTCGGGGTTGGCCTGGAGCAGGGCGGCGATCTGCTGCTCCTGCGCCTCCGGGTCGGCGTCGAGGCCGACGAACTCGGAGATCACCTCACCCTTGAAGGTCTCCTTGAGGCCGTTGCAGCGTTCCTCGAGCGCGACGTTGGTCTGCTCCTGCCGGCCGCAGAGGATCTTCTTCACGCCGAGGGCGTTGAAGCGCTCACCAGCGCCGTTGCCGGCGATGGTCTCCGTCTGGCCGATGTGGGTGACGGCACCCAGCTCCTTGTAGTTGTTGACGCCCGAGTTGATCGTGTACAGCGGGATCTTGGCGTCGGTCACGGCCTTGGCCGCGGCGGCGAGGCCGTCGGGGTCCGCCAGCGAGATGGCGATGCCGGCCGGCTTCTCGGCGACCGCGGCCTCGATCATCTGCGACTGCTTCTCGACGTCGTTGTTCGCGCCCTCGTACTTGACCGTCACGCCGAGGTCTTTGCCTGCCTGCTCGGCGGCCTTCTGCACCACCGACCAGAACACGCCGGCGTCACCGTGGGTGATCATGTAGAAGGTCAGGTCCTGGCCCTGGGTCGCCTCGACGGTGTCGGTCGAGCCGGCGGCGGAGCTGCCAGGTGTGGTCGCGGCGGACGTGTTCCCGGCCGTGACCCCGGTCGTGGCCTCGGTGCTCGAGCTGCCCTTGTCGCTGCTGCTACAGGCGGCAGCGACCAGCCCGAGTGCCGCCAGGGCGGCGATGACATACCGGCGTTGTCTCATGGAATCGGTTCCCCCTCAGGTGGTTGATGTCGGGTTCTCGCGGTCGGTGGTTGGTGGTGAGCCGGCCACGTCGCCGTGTTCCCCCGGGCGGACCGTAGCGCCTAGGGATTCGTCGAGTGACCGCAGGAACGCGACGTTCTTCGCCACGTTCCGCACGGGGCCTTCGCCGAGAGGGGGCTCCCCGCCCGTGATGGCCACGTCCTGTTCGAGCACGTAGAGGCCGTCGTAGCCCTGGCGCTCGAGGGAGGTGATGGTCTCCGCGACGGGGACGTCGCCGTCGCCCAGCGTCGCGAAGAGGCCGGCCTGGACGGCGGCCATCCACGCCAGCTCGCCGGAGTTGTAGCGGTCGGCGACCGCGGTGCGCACGTCCTTGAGGTGCACGAGGCCGATGCGGTCGGCGTAGCGGTCGGCGATGGCCACCGGATCGGCGCCGCCCACCGCGAGGTGGCCGGTGTCGAGGCACATCGCCGACGACGAGGAGTGCAGGAACCGCTCGACCTCGCCGGCGGTCTGGATCAGCGTGTCGGCGTGGGGGTGCACCACCTGGCGCACGCCGTGTGCGGCGGTGATGCCCTCGATCTCGCCCAGCATGGAGAACAGGTGCGCCCACTGGTCCTCGGAGAGCTGCGGACGAGACCAGTCCTCGGGGTCGTTGACCACGGCGGTCACGAAGTTCTCCGCGCCGATGTCCTGGAGCAGCGCCGCCATCTCCTCGGCCTCGGCCAGCGTCTTCTCGCGGCGGGCGGGATCGTGACAGGTGAGCGGCACGAACGCGCCGACGACGCGGACGTCGTGGGCGGCGAGCACGGTCTTGAGCTCGGCCGGGTCCGTGGGCAGCCAACCGATGGCTCCCAGCTCGGTGGCCGTGAGGCCGACGCTGCGCATCTCGGTCAGGACGCGATCTACCGGGAGCTGCTCGCCCCACCCGGGCACCTCGCAGATGCCCCACGAGATCGGTGCGCCGGCAACCCGCCGGATGAACCCCTGACCCGAGGTCGCCGCGTGCTCTCCTGCGTCGACCGGTGCGTCGTCCACGTAGCCCCCCGCCCCAGCGCACGCTCGACGACGGACCCATGTCCCCCATTGCGTTGGAGCGCTCCAACTCTTATTGTCCCTCACGTCGCTGTCAAGGACTTGGGGGCATCCACAGTGGCACAGCGGACCACGCAGCCGACGATGGAGGACGTGGCGCGTGCGGCGGGCGTGTCGCGGGCGCTCGTGAGCCTGGTCATCCGCGACTCGCCGAAGGTGAGCGAGCGGTCCCGTCGCGACGTGCTGGCCGCGGCCGAGCGGCTCGGCTACCGACCGAACCTCATGGCCCGCAACCTGGCCAGCCGGCGGACGATGACGATCGGCGTCCTGCTGAACGACCTCCACAACCCGTTCTTCGCCGAGGTGGCCGACGGCATCCTCGAGGCGGCCGACGAGAGCGACTACCGCGTCCTGTTCAGCACCGGTCGGGTGCGCCCCGCCGCGGAGTCCCACGCGCTGGAGGCCTTCTTGGAGCTGCGGGTGGACGGAGTCGTCCTCGTCGGATCCCGGCTCCCGCGCGCCACGATCGAGGCCGCGGCGCGCACCGTGCCGATCGTCGCCGTCGGCCGGCGCCTGCGGTCGGCGGTCGTCGACACCATCAACAACCACGAGCAGGCCGGTGCCCGTCTCGCGGTCGACCACCTCGCCGGCCTGGGCCACGAGCGCATCGTGCACATCGACGGCGGCCGCGGCGCGGGGAGCGCACCCCGCCGCTCCGGGTACCGCGCCGCGATGGCCCACCACGGCCTCGAGGACCACGTGCGCGTCGTCGGCGGCGACCTCACCGAGCTGTCGGGCGTGCGCGCTGTCGCCGCCCTCGTCCGCAGCAACGACCTGCCGACGGCCATCTTCGCCGCCAACGACCTCAGCGCAGCCGGAGCGCTCGACCGTCTCGGCGGCGAGGGCCTGCGGGTGCCCGAGGACGTGTCCCTCGTCGGCTACGACAACACCGGCCTCGCTGCGATGCACCACATCGGCCTGACCACGATCGACCAACCCCGCTCGAAGATGGGACGCGAGTCGGTCGCCACGCTGCTGCACCGCATCGACCGACCCCGCACGCCGGCGGTCGAGCTCGCCGTGGACCCGTCGCTGGTCGTCCGCCGGACGACCGCGCCCCCGGCCACCGCGGCGCGCCGGCCGGGCGCGGCTCCCACCCCCTCCGTTCTGGTCAGCGGATCGCCGGTCAGAGGTGGAAAACCCTGACCAGAACGGCCAGAGGGCGCGGGTTTACGCTCCGGCCGTGGCCAGGGTGCTGCTGGTGGAGGACGACGAGGACATCGGCTCGTCGCTCGAGCGGGTGCTCGGCCGGGAGGGCCACGACGTCGTGCGCACCGCGCACGGCCGGCAAGGGGTCGAGCGGGCCACCCATGAGCGCTACGACCTGCTGGTGCTGGACCTCGGCCTGCCCGACATCGAGGGGCTCGAGGTCTGCCGGCAGGTTCGCCAGGTGCGGCCCGAGCAGCTGATCCTGATGCTGACAGCGCGGGCCGAGGAGATCGACACGGTCGTCGGCCTGGACGCCGGCGCGGACGACTACGTCACCAAGCCCTTCCGGCTGGCCGAGCTGCTGGCCCGGGTGCGGGCGCTCCTCCGCCGCACCGCCCGCCAGACCGGCGAGTCGATGCTCGAAGGGGGCCGGATCCGCATCGACGTCCGCGCCCGTCGGGCGTGGGACGGCGACCGGGAGCTGGAGCTGACCCCCAAGGAGTTCGACCTGCTCGCGCTCCTCGTGAAGGAGAAGGGCGCGGCCGTCCCGCGCGGCCGCATCATCGACGAGGTGTGGGACCCGCACTGGTTCGGCCCGACGAAGACCCTCGACATGCACATCCTCTCGTTGCGCCGCAAGCTGGGCGAGCACGCGCCCGGTCCGGGCACGATCACGACGGTGCGGGGGGTCGGCTACCGGTTCGAGACCGACTGATGCACCGGCGGCTGCTCGTCTCCATCCTCGGCACCGTCCTCGTCGTCATCCTCGCCTTCGGCCTGCCGCTCGGGGTCGTCGCCGCCCGCCTGGTGCACGACGAGGCCGGACGCCGCCTGCAACAGCAGGCCGACACCCTCGCCCTGGACGTCGAGGTGGGACGCGCCACCACGACCACCACGTTGGTCGATCCGGGGACCCGGGTGCTCGTCATCGACAGCACCGGCGCGCCGACGCTGCTCTCCGGGCCGCCGCAGGGGCACCGCGACGACCTGGTCGCCGAGGCCGACACGGACACCGGCCGCGTGGTCCGCCTCGAGGCGCCGGCGGGGCCGACCGACGCGAGGATCCGGCGGGTGCTCGGTGTCATCGGGCTGGCCGCCCTGGGCGCCGCCGGCCTGTCGGTGGTCATGGCCGTCGTCCTCTCGCGGCGCCTGAGCCGGCCGCTCGACGAGCTGGCCCACGCCTCGGCCCGCCTCGGGGCCGGCGACTTCGACGTGCGGGCCGGGCACTCCGGGCTTCCCGAGATGGACGCGGTCGCCGACCGGCTCAACGCCAGCACGGAGCAGCTGGCGCGGATGCTCGAGCGCGAGCGGCACTTCTCGGCCAACGCCTCGCACCAGCTCCGCACGGCGCTGACCGCGCTGCGCATCCCGCTCGAGGAGCTCACCCTCGCGGAGGACAGGGCCGAGGTCCGCGAGCTGACCGACCTCGTCATCCACCAGGCCGATCGGCTGCAGGCGACGATCGAGGAGCTGCTGGCGCTCGCACAGGGCCGGCCCGAGCCCAGCCGCGACTACGACGCCGCCGCGGTCATCGCCGACCGGGCCGCGGCCTGGCGACCGGTGCTCGCCGGCCAGGGTCGGGTGCTCGAAGCGCCGGGGGTGGGACCGGTGCCTGCCTCCGGCTCCCCGGCCACCCTCCGCCAGGTCCTCGACGTCCTGATCGACAACGCCCGCCTGCACGGCGCCGGAACCGTCCGCATCGAGGTCGAGGTCCGCGCCGGCTCGGCCGTCGTGTCCGTGGGCGACGAGGGCCCGGGCATCGCCGAAGGACGGGAGCAGCGGATCTTCGAGCGCGGCACCAGCTTCGGCGCGGGCCGGGGCGTGGGACTGGCCGTGGCGCGCGACCTGCTGGACCACGACGGCGGGCGCCTGGTGCTGGCCCGCTCGCGCCCACCGGTGTTCGACGCCTTCCTCCCTCGCGGGGAGATGACCGAACCTTGGTCGACGCCGGACGTCGCCTTGGCTCCCACCTGACCGGCCGCTCCGTACCGTCGCGCCGTGCGACGCCGCCGCCGTCTCCACCTGCTCATCGTCGGTCCCGCCCTGCTGCTGGGCGTCATGTTCGCCTCGAGCGCCGCCGCCCAGCAGGCCGACCCGTCGGTCCGCCTGACCACCCCGTACCCTGCCTTGCTCGTCGAGCCCGGCAGCGACGTCAAGCTCGACCTCAACGCTTCCGCCCCGCAGCCCGAGCGGGTCGACCTGGCCATCGACGGTCTCCCCGACGGATGGAAGGCGACGCTGCGGGGTGGAGGCTTCGTCATCTCGGGCCTGACCGCCGCGCCCGACCCGCCGGGGAAGGCGCAGCTGGAGCTCGCCGTCCCGCCCACGGCGACACCCGGCTCCTACCCCGTCGCGGTCATCGAGTCGGCGCCCCAGGGCACGAGCCGCCTCGACCTCACCGTCACCGTGGCCAGCCAGGTCGACAGCGGCATCGCGCTGACGGCCGACTTCCCGTCCCTCAACGGCGGACCGACGGACACCTTCTCCTACACGCTCACCCTGACCAACAACACGCCCGCGCAGCAGACCTTCAACTTCGCGGGCACCGGACCGGAGGGGTGGACCGTCACCGCGTCCCCTGCGGCTGAGGCACGGGCCAACACCGTCACGGTCGACGGTGGCGGCACGTCCCAGATCAAGGTGTCGGCCACCCCTCCGGCGAACATCGCGTCCGGGAAGTACCAGATCGAAGTCGACGTCACCGGTGCCAACGGTGCCACCGGCAAGATCTCCCTCGGCGCCGAGGTGTCCGGCGTGGGCACGCTCGATGCGGCGACGACCGACGGGCGGCTCAACCTCTCCGGGCACTCCAACCACGCCAGCCGGGAGACGCTCGTCGTCAGCAACACCGGCACCGCGGCGCTCACGGCCATCAGCTTCAGCGCCACGCCGCCGAGCGGCTGGCAGGTCACGTTCTCGCCGACCAAGCTCGACCAGGTCGCTCCCGGCCAGAAGACGCAGGTGGTCGCCGAGATCAAGCCGGCCAAGGACGCCATCGCGGGCGATTACGCGCTCCCGGTCAACGTGAGCGCCGGCTCCACCTCCAAGGCCCTCGACCTGCGCTACACGGTCAAGACGTCTCGGTCCTGGGGCCTCATCGGGCTCTTCGTGATCGTGGCCGCGGGTCTCGTGCTGTTCGGGGTGGTCCGCCGCCTCGGGCGCCGGTGATCGTCGATGGCAGCTACGGCCTTCGCCATCGAGACCCGCAAGCTCTCCAAGCGCTACGACGACACGCTCGCCGTCGACCGGCTCGACCTGCGCATCCAGCGCGGCGAGGTCTTCGGCCTGCTCGGGCCGAACGGCGCGGGCAAGACGACGACCATCCTCATGCTGCTCGGGTTGACCGAGCCGACCGACGGGGTGGCCCTCGTCGATGGCCTCGTCCCCCAGCAGGAGGCGCTGGCTGTCAAGCGGCGCATCGGCTACCTCCCTGACGACGTCGGCTTCTACGACGACATCACGGGCCGGCAGAACCTCCGCTACACCGCCCGCCTCAACCGGCTGAGCCCCACGTTGGCCGAGGAGCGCATCGCCGCCAACCTGGAGGAGGTCGGCCTGACGGACGTGGCGGACCGCAAGGTGAAGGGCTACTCGCGCGGCATGCGCCAGCGGCTGGGGTTGGCCGACGCGCTGGTCAAGGATCCGTCGATCCTGATCCTCGACGAGCCGACGGTGAACATCGACCCGGAGGGGGTGCGGGAGATCCTCGCCCTGGTCCGGCGCCTCAGCGACGAGCGCTCGGTCACGGTCCTCCTCTCGTCCCACCTGCTGCACCAGGTCGAGCAGGTCTGCGACCGGATCGGCATCTTCCTCCGGGGGCGGCTCGTCGCGCTGGGCACCATGGAGAAGCTGGCGGCCGCGCTCGAGGACCGGTGGGCCGTGGAGGTGGGCGTCGAGGGCAGCATCACGCCCGACCTCGTCGCGGTCCTCGAGCGCGTCCCCGGCGTGAACGGCGTCGAGCGCGACGGTGAGCTGGCCGTGCTGGCGGCCGACCACGACGTCCGTCCGGCGGTGGTGGACGCCCTGCTCGACGCAGGGCACCCCCCGGTCCACCTCCGCCGGCGGGGGGCCGACCTCGACGCCATCTACCACCGCTACTTCACCGGGAGCGAGGGTGACAGCGCTTGAGCCACCGCGGGTGGGCCAGCCCGTCCCCGAGCCCGAGACGGGTCCGCCGGCGGGAGCCGACCCGGAGGAGCGCCATGTCGCCGGCTGGCGCATCGTCGCCACCAAGGAGCTGGCTGACCACGTCACCTCGATCCGCTTCGTGATCCTCGTCGCGGTGGTGGCGCTGGCGGGGCTCGCCGCGATCCACTCGGCCAGCAGCAACATCCGTGACGCCGCCAGCCAGGCCTCGGGCACCCCGTCGCTGTTCCTCTACTTGTTCACGGTCTCACCCGACCGCGTGCCGGCCTTCTACGAGTTCATCGGGTTCCTCGGCCCGCTGCTCGGCATCGCGCTGGGCTTCGACGCGATCAGCAGCGAGCGCTCGCAGCGCACCCTCCCCCGCCTCGTGTCCCAACCGATCCACCGCGACGACGTGATCAACGGCAAGTTCGTCGCCGGTGTGGCCGCCATCGCCCTCGCGGTCGGGACCGTCCTGGCGGCGGTGGCCGGCTACGGCATCCTGCGCCTCGGCCTCGTCCCCACCGGTTCCGACCTCACCCGCCTGGTCGTGTTCTTCCTCGTCTCGGTCGTGTACATCTCGCTGTGGCTCGCGGTGGCCATCCTGTTCTCCACCTTGAGCCGGCGGTCCTCGACCACGATCCTCGCCACGATCGCGCTCTGGCTGATCATGACGTTCTTCGCCGGGCTGGTCTCGGGCACCATCGCCGACGCGCTCCACCCGACCACCGACTCGAGCCCTCCGGAGGCGGTCCTGGCGAACGCCCGCCTCGACCAGGACATCCATCGGATCAGCCCGGACGAGCTCTACGAGGAGGCGACGCAGGTGCTCCTCGACCCGGCGGCCCGCACCACCAGCTCCATCGTGGCCTCCAACCGGCTGGACCAGGCGCTCCCGAGCTCACTGTCGCTGGACGAGAGCCTGTCGCTGGCGTGGTGGCAGGTCGTGAGCATGGCCGCCGCGGCGGCGGTCATCTTCGTCGCCGCCTACCTGGTCTTCCTGCGCCAGGAGATCCGCGCCTGACGCTGTAGGGTCCGCCGGCGATGCTGCGCGTCGGGCTCGTCGGCACCAGCTGGTGGGCCGACGCCATGTACCTCCCTGCGCTCGCGGACCACCCCAGCGGCGCGATCACCGCGATCTGCGGGCGCGACCCGGAGCGGACGATGGACGCGGCCGACCGCTGGGGCATCGAGCACGCCTTCACCGACTGGACCGAGCTCCTGGACTCGGGACTGATCGACGGCGTGATCGTCGCCTCGCCGAACAACACCCACCACCGCATCACGATGGCCGCCATCGAGCGGCGTCTTCCGGTGCTCTGCGAGAAGCCCGTCGCCCTCACCGCGGCCGAAGCGGAGGAGATGGCCGCGGCTGCCGAGGCGCGGGGCCTCGTCACGATGGTGCCCTTCACCTACCGTTGGATGCCCACCCACCGCTGGATCAAGGAGCTGGTCGACGACGGCTACGTCGGCCGCCCGTACCACATGACGATGCGCTACTTCGCCGGCTTCGCCCGGGACCCGGCGTACTCGTGGCGCTTCGACGTCGAGCACTCGGGCGGGGGCCTCCTCGGCGACCTGGGGAGCCACTGCCTGCACCTGGCCCGTTGGTGGCTCGGCGAGGTGTCCGCCATCGGAGCACTGTCGACGACCTTCGTCGACCGCGAGGCCCGGGCCGACGGGACGCCCTACGTCCAAGGCGAGGATGCCTCGACGATCACGGTCCGCTTCGACTCGGGCGCCGTCGGCACGCTGCAGGTCTCCGCGATGTGCTGGGAGGGCACGCCGTTCGGCCAGACCCAGGACGTCGAGGTGCATGGCAGCGACGGCACGCTCTACGCCCTGAACGACTGGGACACGGTGCAGGAGGTGCGCGGGGTCCGGGTAGGCGAGCTCGGCCTCCGCGTGCTGCCCGTCCCCGACCACCTGTGGCAGGGGGCCCGGCGCTCGCCGGTACCCGACACCTACCGCGACATCTTCCGCCGGAGCGACGCGATGGCCCGGACCTGGGTCGAC
This sequence comes from bacterium, assembly GCA_046734535.1. Classification (GTDB taxonomy): domain Bacteria; phylum Actinomycetota; class Acidimicrobiia; order Acidimicrobiales; family Ilumatobacteraceae; genus DASTFY01. The sequence continues at coordinate 31,154 of JBKPRL010000005.1, forward strand.
GCGGTCGTCGAAGGTCGGCCGTGCCAGCCCGACCTGGCCGAGGGCGCTCGGGTGCAGCGGCTGATCGAGACAGCCGCCGAGAGCGCGCGCTCCGAGAGCCGCTTGATCCCCGTCGACCCGTGAGCCGTCGCCCCGCGGTCTGGGCGCTCGCCGTCGTGGCCTGTGGGCTCGGAGGGTGCGGGCGGGTCGGGCCGGCCGGGCCCGCGATCGCCGCGCGCGACCCGAC
>JBKPRL010000006.1:0-4622 GCA_046734535.1 bacterium
CGTCGCCATCCTCCGCTGCGCTTCGGCTGGCTCCTACTCGCTTCGCTCGGCAATGCCTCGGGTCGCCCTGCGGTGCGCCGGCCCAGCCGGACGCAGCGGTTGGCGCGTGGCCAGCGCGAGGTTGCACGTCAGCCACCAGACGACGACCACGCCGACGATGTGCATGGCGACGAGCGGCACGGGCACGTCGTCGAAGTACTGCACGTAGCCGATCGTCCCCTGGATCACGAGCGCCACCAGCAGACCCGTGAGCCGGTCGCCGAGCGTCGCCCACTCCGGCCCGCGACGGATGCGGTAGGCCACCCAGAGCAGGAACGCGACCGTGAAGAGGACCGTGATGCTGTGAACGCGGGCCGCCGACGTGACGGCGAACCCGAACCGGCGCGCTCGCTCGTCGCCCCCGTGCGGACCGCTGCCGGTCACGACCGTGCCGGTGACGATGGCCAGCCCGACCAGGCCCCACGCCACCAGCACCTGCCGGCGGATCGGGCCGGGGACGGTCGGCCGGTAGGGACCGGGCGCCTCCGAGGCGCGGTGGTGGAGGACGATGGCGTCGGTGAGGATCAGGATCGAGAGGACGAAGTGGGACTGGACCGCGACCGGGTGCAGGTCGGTCAGGACGGTGATGCCGCCGAGCACGATCTGGCCGACGACGCCGCCGACGAGGCCGAGCGACAGCCACGTCAGGTCCGGCCGACGCGGCTCGCGGACGAGCGCGCCGAGCACGGCCAGGATGACCGCGATCGCGACGAGGCCCGTGAACATGCGGTTCACCTGCTCGATCGCGCCGTGCGTGCTCGAGACGTCGACGAAGCTGCTCCGGTTGCACTCCGGCCAGTCCGGACAGCCCAGGCCGGAACCGGTCAGTCGCACCAGCGCGCCGGTCACGATGATCACTGCGAGCGCCAGCGCGGCCAGCAGCGTCAAGCGGCGGTAGGTCGCCGGACGGAGCCGCCAGCGGCGGGGAGCGACCCCGTCGCGCGCCTCCTCTGTCCGGTGCGCCATGGCCGTCGAGGGTAGTAGTGGCCCCGCCCCGGGACCCCTCGGCGCTCACGGGCGCGCCCCTAGGCTCCCCCGGTGCTCATCGCCGGCGACGACTTCCCGATCCACCAGACCCCGGATCCGCTCGCCCGACCGGCGACGTCCGATCTCAACCACTACGACCGCTACTTCTTCAACGGCGCGACGGCCGACGGCTCGCTCGTGTTCGGCGTGGCGCTCGGGCTGTACCCGAACCGGCAGGTCATCGATGGGGCGTTCAGCGTGGTGGTCGACGGTGAGCAGGTCTCGGTGCACGCGTCCGCCCGCTGCCCCCGCGACCGCGGCACCGCCGTCGGTCCGATCACCGTCGAGATCGTCGAGCCCCTGCGCGTGCTGCGCGTCCTCGTCGACGCCGACGCCCACGGCCTCCGGGCCGACCTGACGTTCACCGCCCGCACCCGACCGGTCGAGGAGCCGCGCTTCGTCCATCGCGATGGCGACCGCGTCGTCCTCGACTACACCCGCATGACGCAGTGGGGCGCGTGGGAGGGGTGGGTCGACGTCGATGGCCGGCGGATGGTGGTGACCCCGGAGGCCGTCCGGGGGTGCCGTGACCGCTCCTGGGGCGTGCGCCCGGTCGGCGAGCGGACCGGCGGAGCACCCGGCGCGGCACCGCAGTTCTTCTGGCTCTGGGCGCCGGTGGGCTTCGATGACATCTGCGTGCACTTCGCCAGCAACGAAGAGGCGGACGGCACGCCGTGGCACCGCAGCGGCTTCGTCGTGCCGGTCGGGGACCGTCCGCCGGAGGCGATGGCGTCGAGCGCGCACCGGGTCGAGTGGCGGCCCGGCACCCGACGGGCGGCGCGAGCCGAGGTCGACCTCGTCCCCGCCCACGGCGACCCGCTCACCATCCACCTGGAGCCGATGCTCGAGTTCCAGATGGCCGGGCTCGGCTACCTGCACCCCGAGTGGGGGCACGGCGTGTGGAAGGGCGAGGCCGCGGAGGCCGGCGAGCGCTGGCCGCTGCCCGTGGCCGACCCGCTCGCCTTCGACCGGCTCCACGTGCAGGCGGTCTGCCGGGCCACCCTCGGTCAGCGCACCGGCTGGGGGCTGTTGGAGCAGCTCGTGATCGGGCCCTACGAGCCCGGCGGCCTGACCGGTTTGGCCGACGGCGCGCCGTGACGACCCCGACCGCCGGCCGGCGTCACGACGAGCGCGAGACCGTCCCGCGCACCAACGAGCGCCCCAGGTACGCGCCGGCCACCATCGTGACGAAGTGGTAGACCGCGTCCTCCTCCGTGCTGAGCAACCCGGGCACGAACCGCGATGAGCCCATCCCCCGCTGCACCGACTCGACCGCGGCCCAGTCCTGCCGGTTGGTCAGGTCCCAGAAGTCCACCGCGTACGAGGGATCGAAGCCGGGCTGCTCGAGGGCCTCGGGCGGGAAGAGCCATTGGCACTCGACCGCGCTGGTGGTCGGCGTCAGCGGCTCGATCCGATGGGTCATCACGTAGTCCGGGTGCAGGCTGAGCAGCAGGTTCGGGAACAGGTTGAGGTAGAGGACCTGACGGCGCCGGCGCTCGTCGAGTCCGGGGAGAAGCGATCCGCCCGAGCGGCCGTCGAGGCTCATGGTCTCGGCGCGCTCTGCGAGCTCCATGTCGCCACCCACCCAGGCCCCTGGCAGGTCGTCGATGTTGTCGCCCGAGTCGCTCGGCGACACGCGGCACAGCTCCGGGTGGATCAGCGGACAGTGGTAGCACTCGTGGTAGTTCTCGATGGCGATCTTCCAGTTGGCCTGCAGCTCGTAGTGGTGCGTCGCCCCCGGCCCCAGCCGCTCGCACCCCCATGGAGCGACGATCTCGCCGAGCGCGCCGAGGTGGTCCGCGAACGGCCCGGCCCGCCCGTCCACGTTGACGAAGACCCAGCCGCCCCACACGGCGTGGGCCACGGGCAGCAGGCCCATGATCTCACGGTCGAAGTTGGGGACGTCGCCGAAGTGGGGGGCCAGCCGCAGCGACCCGTCCAGCTCGTAGCTCCACGCGTGGTAAGGGCACTGGACCACGCCTCGGACGGTCGACGCGCCACAGGCCAGCAGCTCGTGGCCGCGGTGCCGGCAGATGTTGGCGAAGGCGTGGATCGCGCCGCCGTCGTCCCGCGTCAGGAGCACGCCGGTGGCCCCGATGCGGACCGCCTTCTGCGCCCTCGGCCCCGCCAGGTCATCGAGGCGGCCGGCGCACACCCAGCCGCCGTCGAAGAGGTGCTCACGCTCCCAGGCCAGCACCGCGGGGTCGACGTAGGCCGCCCGCGGGAGCATGCGGGAGTGGCCGAAGGGGCGCAGGGAGGCCTCGACCTCCTCGACGGGCAGCGGCGCGGGCGAACGATCCATCAGCTGCTCCTGGCGGACGAGCCCGAGCGACGAGAGCGCCACGGCCGGCGGCCCCGGCGCTGGTCGGCCATCACCGCGCGCGCCGCCTGCCAGCCCGGGATGCCGCACACCCCACCGCCGCCGTGCGTGGCCGAGTGGGCCTGGTACAGGCCGCGGATGGGCGAGCGGAAGTCGGCGTAGCCGGCGGCGGGCCGGTTGTGGAACAGCTGGTCGACGGAGAGCTCACCGTGGAAGATGTTCCCACCGATCAGACCGTAGGTGTGCTCCATCTCGTACGGGCCGATCACCTGGCGGTGGATGACCGAGCCGGCGAGGTTGGGAGCCAGCTCGGTGTAGCCCGCGACCACCCGGTCCGCGTAGGCCTCCAGCTCATCCGGGTGCGGCTCGTCGCTCCAGGTCGACGGCACCCACTGCGTGAAGAGGCTCATGTCGTGCGTGCCCTCAGGGCACAACGTCGGGTCGAGCGTCGAGGGGATGCAACCGTCGCTGAAGGGCCTGCTGGCCGGTCGCCCGCTCCGCGCGTCCTGGAACGCGGTCTCCAGGTAGTCGAGCGAGTGGGCCAGCTCGATGGCGCCCGTGTGGTGGGGCTGCAGGTAGGTCCCCGGGTGGGACGCGAAGTCGGGCAGCTCCGACAGCGCGAGGTTGACCTTGACCGTCCCGCTCCGGCTGCGCCAGCGGCGGATCGCGGTGACGAAGTCGTCGGGCAGCTGGCCGGCGTCGAGGTGGCGGAGGAAGCCGATCTGGGGGTGCACGGCGGACACGACGACGTCGGTCGCCAGCTCCTCCCCGTCGGCCAGTGCCACGCCCATGACCTGACCGCCCCGGGTGAGCACCCGCTCGACCGGCGCGTCCGTCCGCACCACGACGCCGTGGGACTCGGCTGCGCCGCGTATGGCGTCGGCCACAGCGCCCATGCCCCCGCGCGGGTAGCCCCACTGGCCGAGCGCCGAGCCCGCGCCGACGTCGCCGATCGAGTGGTGGAGCATCACGTAGGCGGTGCCCGGCTCCTCGGGCCCGGCCCACGTGCCGATCACGCCGTTGACCGCCATCATGGCCTGCACCGCCTCGGACTCGAACCAGTCCCGCAACAGGTCGCCCACGCTCATGGTGAAGAGGCGGGTGACGTCGGCGGCCTTGGTGACGTCGAGCCCTCGCAGCCGCCACGCCACCTTGACCTGGTCGAGCAGGTCGCCCGGTCGCTTCGAGCCCAGCTTGGGGGGCACGGCGGTCAGCAGCGGCCCGAGGACGTCGGCGA
>JBKPRL010000007.1:0-10270 GCA_046734535.1 bacterium
CCTCGAGCGGCACTACGCCGAGCCGGCCGCGCTCCTCCGGCCGTCGCAGCGAGGCTCCCGTCGGCGCCGAGCCGCCCGGGCGGCCGGCCTCGGATTGGCGCTCGCCGTGGTCGGCACCGGCGGCGCTGTCGCGGCCCGCGCCCTTCTGGGCGACCCGGCGCCTCCGTCGGTGCAGGCCAGCATCGCGGCCGTCGACGAAGGCATGCCGGCCGACCTCCGCCTGCAGCCCGACGTGGAGAACGCACGGTCGGTCGCTCGCGACGGCGACGCCGTGCTCTATGCCGCGGACCTCCCTGACGGCGGCACCTGCACCGAGCTCGCGGTCGGCGGTCGGCCCGCGGGCGCCATCTGCGTCCGCGGCGAGGACGCCGCACCGATCCAGGCGTCGATCCCCGGGACGCCAGAGGACACCGGCCTGCCGGTGGTGGTCGGCGGACGTGTGAACGTCGTCGCCGACCGCGCCGTCGCGGTGGTGGACGGCAGCCAGCGCGTCCCGGTCCTGCTCGAACCGGGTGGCTACTACGTGCTCTCGCTCGACAGCGCAGCGTCCGCGGCGGCCCGGCGCGGCCTCTCGCTGGAGGCACTGCGCGGCGACGCGGTCGTGGCGTCCGTCGATCTCTCCGATGCCTTCACCGCCGAGCGTCCGATGGCCGAGCCGCTCTCCCTCGAGCTCGTGTCGGCCGACGGCGACCTCACGCGGGTCGTGAGCGTGTACGGGACGGCCACCGTCCCGGGCACGGCCACGGTGCGCCTGGTCTTCCCCGACGGCACCGCGACCGAGGTCGCCGTCGGTCCCGACGGCCGCTACGAGCTCACACTGCCCGACGACCGCCAGGCCGACCTGGCCGACCGCCCCGGTCGGGTGGTCGCCCTCGACAGTGACGGGCACGAGCTGGCCAGCCGCGCCGTCGCCGCCGTCAGCTGGTGGCGCGCCCACGAAGGCGAGTCCGCGGGTCGCTAGCCCGCCTTGCCGATCACTGCGCCCGCGTCGACGCCGGAGGTGGCGAGTCCACGACGACGGAGCAGCCGGTCGATAGCCTGCGGCGATGGGCAGCACACGCCTCCGCGGCTTCGTCATGCTGATCGTGGGCGCCGTCGGGATCGTGGTCACGATCCTCGATGCGTCCGACGACGGCTTCAGCCTGTGGAATGCCATTGCCATCGCCTGCTTCGTCGTGGTGGCGATCTACGGCTACCTCTACCTGGCGAACCGACGCTCGCTCAGGAGCTGACGCCGAACCGGTGCAGCACACCTCGATGCACGAACCCCCGCCTGCGGTGAGCGACCGACCTCCTGAACCGCTCCCCGCGTGAGCTCTCGCGACGACACGAGGTGACCGGCTCGCGGGCAGTCCCGGGGCACCACCGGCGAGTCGGAGCCGACGCCAGCGTCATCGACGTGGTTCGGCCCCCACATCGGTGCGCGGGTGACACCGCGGTCGCTGCGGACGGTCAGCGATGAACTTCAGGTGGTTGATCCTTGCCGGTGCGGGCTTGGTCATCCTCGTGCTGTCCACCGCTGCGGCGCGCAAGTCGTCCATCCCTGTATGGGAGTCGCGGATCTTCCATGCGATCAACGGCCTGCCGTCCGGCCTCTACTGGGTCCTGTGGCTGCCGATGCAGCTGGGCAACCTCGTGGTCGGAACGGCCGCGGGGTTGACGATCGCGCTTCTCGACGGAAACGGGGCGGTCGCCATCGGTGTCATCCTGGCGATGGCCCTGAAGCTGGTCGTCGAACGGGTTGTCCGCCGGGAGATGGCTGACTACCTGGCCATCCGTCAGCGACCGGGCACCAGTGAGGTCGGGGCGGTGCTGCGCGGGAGCGACGTGCCGCGCTCGGGTCCGTCGTTCCCGTCAGGGCACGTGATCCTGGTCGCGGCCATCGGGTCCGTCGTCCTGCCGATCTTGCCCGGCGCGTGGTGGTGGCTGCCGATCCTCTTGATCGCGCTCGTGATGTTCGGCCGGGTCTACGTCGGTGCTCACAACCCTCTCGACGTCACCGCCGGGCTGGGTGCGGGCCTCCTCCTCGGCGGGGCCCTGGCCGTGTTCGTCAACTGACGGTGGGGAGGGAGGCCGGCATGTCGTCGCCATCGCCGATGGAAGGCTCTTCACCGTGAACGACGAGAGGGTCAACGCTGCTGCGACGGAGCTGCTCGACATGCGGACGAACCGTCGAGTGGTGCCCGACCTCCCGCTGGCACTGCGACCGGAGGAGCTGACAGACGCGTACGCGATCCAACACCGTGTGGTCGCAGCCCTTCTCGCGGAGGCGGGTGGCCGGTGCGTCGGCTTCAAGGTGGCGTGCACCAACGAGATCGCGCAGGCTGCCCTGCAGATCGATCGCCCGGTGTTCGGCCGGCTGATGTCGCAGACCACTTCGCCCACCGGGACGACGCTGGCGGCGGACCGGTTCACGCATCGGGTCATCGAGGCCGAGTTCGCGTTCCGGATCGGCGCTGACGTCGAACCGGTCGACGGCGGCCACACGCCGACCACGATCGCCGAGCACATCGACGCGCTGATACCAGGCATCGAGATCGTCGACCACCGGTTCGAGTCCTGGGCGGTCGGCGCGTTGCGCATCGCCGCCGACAACGCGATCCACGGCTGGTGGCTCCGTGGCGAGCCGGTCACGGACTGGCGGGGCCACGACCTTGCGGCGGCGGCCGTGTCGGTCACCCGCAACGGCGAGCTCGTGACGACCGGCTCCGGCGCGGCGGTGCTCGGTCATCCCCTGAACGTGATGGCGTGGCTGGGAGATGAGCTGCCCCGGTTCGGCTTGGGGCTGCGTCGCGGCGATGTCGTCACGACCGGCGTCGCCACCGACGTGTTCGAGGCCGACGCCGGCGACTCCTGCGTCGCGGACTTCGGACCGTTCGGCAGGGTCACCGTCACGTTCGACTGACGGCGGACGTGCCGGCCGTCCCCGACCACTCCACGCGACCGAGCCCGGGCGCCGCGGACGCTTCGCACGCCTGGAACGCTGGCTCAGTGCCCGCGGAAGGCTTCCTCGAGCCACCATGAGGGGTGGTCGGCGACGACCTTGGCGTCGACGAGGAGCGGGCGTTGGCGGGGTCCGGCGATCCAGTCGCCGACCGTGTCGAGGTCAGAGACGGTGCGCACGGACACGGCCTCGAACCCGATGCCGCGTGCCATCGCCGCGAGATCGGTGTCGGGGAACACGACGGTGCGCAGGTCGTGGCCCTCCGGCCCGAAGTGGTGCACCTCGGCGCCGTAGGCGGCGTCGTTGTAGACGACGACGAGCATCGGGAGCCCGAGCCGGACGACGGTCTCGAGCTCACTGGCACCCATGAGCGCGCCGCCGTCACCGAGCGCGGCGACCGCCAGACGGTCGGGCTGGGCGAGCGCGGCACCGATGGCGGTGGCCAGGCCCAGGCCGATCGACTGGAACGCCTGGGTCATGCAGTAGCCGAAGTGGTCGGGCACGGCCAGGTAGGCGGAGGGATAGCCCATGAAGTTGCCCGAGTCGATCGCCACCACCCGCTCGTGCGGGAGCAGGTCGTCGAGGGCGGCGCTGAGGACGCGGGGGTCGATGCGCTCGGACGTGGAGCTGTCGTCGATAGCGACGTCGCCCCAACGCCCTCGGCGGCCGATCTGCTCAGCGACGTCGGGCGTCCGGTAGCCGCTGTCCGTCCGCAACGGCAGCGTCGCCGCGGCCGCCGTCGCCGTCGCCGCGACATCACCGACGACGCCGAGGCTGATGGGACGGTTGCGGCCCAGCGCGTCGGGCTCAATGTCGACCTGGACGAGTGACGTGTCAGGGCCGATCAGGGCACCGTGGCTGGTGGTCCACATGTTCAGCGCGCAGCCCCAGCCCACGACGAGGTCGGCGCCGCAGATCAGCTCACGGGCCAGCGGTGTCGCGAAGCCGCCGCTGATCCCGAGCGACCAGGGGTTGCCCTCGAACAGACCATTCGCGACCGCGCTGGTCGCCACCAGGGCGCCGGCCCGCTCGGCGAGGCCTTCCAGCGCTTCGCGGCAGCCGGCGCCGCGCGCCCCCCGGCCGGCGATGAAGACGGTCCGTCGGGCCGCAGCCAGCGCATCGACGAGACGTCCGACGCCCCTCTCATCGAGGGGGATCTCGGCGGTGAGCGGTTCCACCGGGCGCGGGGACGTGGAGGCGACCTCGGCGGCCTGGACGTCGAGCGGGAGGTTCAGCACGACGGTCCGGCGCTCGTCTCGCGCCGTCCAGTACGCAGCCGCCGCCTCAGCCGCTGCAGCGTCCGGGCTGGTGAGACGGTGCGAGATGGCGCCCACCGCCACGACGAGGGCGCCCTGGTCGACATAGAAGTTCGACGATGGCGTCGTGGCCTCGGCGGCGAGTACGACGAGCGGCGTGCGGCTCTTCGCCGCCTCCGTGATGCCGGTCATCGCGTTCGTCAGTCCGCACCCCTGGTGGACGGACAGCGCGGCGACGGTGCCGCTCATGCGGGCGTAGGCGTCGGCCATCGTCGCCGCTCCGTTCTCGTGCCGAGCGGCGACGAAACGGGCGCCCCCGTCGACCAGCGCGTTGGTGACGTGGAAGTTGCCGGAGCCCACGACGCCGAACGCCTGGCGGACACCGAGCTCCGCCAGCGTGCGGCCGACGACGATGGCGGCGATCGTCACCGCTCGACGAGCGCCAGCACCCGCGCCGGGCTGCCCGAACCGGCCACGATCGGGAGCGGTCCGGCGATGAGCACGGCGCCGGTCGGAGGCAGCCCGGCGAGGCGCTGGAGCTGGGTCAGGCCGTACTTGCCGCTCCCCAGCAGGTACGAGTGGCACGGGAACGGCGGGTCGAACGAGTGGGCGGCGCCGGCATCGGTGCCGACGGTCTCGGTCCCGACGCCGATGACCGATGACTCCTCGGCGAGCCAACGCGCGCACTCCGCGGACATGCCCGGCGTGTGGGGCCCGCTGTCGTCGGCGTTGAGGAACTCCACCTGATCGGCCGAGCGGGCGTCCCAACCGGTGCGGTACAGCAGCCAGCCCCCGGCCGGCAACGGTCCGTGCTGCTGCTCCCAGCGGCGGATGTCCTCGACCTCCAACAGGAAGTCGGGATCGGCCGCGGCCGCCGAGGAGAAGTCGAGCATCACGGCCGGCGCGATCAGCCGGCCGGCCGGGACCGACGCCACATCGTCGAGGTCCTTCCCCGTGACCCAGTGCCTCGGCGCGTCGAAGTGCGTGCCCGTGTGCTCCCCGCTGCGGAAGTTGTTCCAATACCACGCCGGTCCCCGCTCGTCGTAGCGGCTGATCTCCTCCAGCGCGAAACGGCCCGTCTGACCGAAGGGCGGCGGCAGCTGGATGATCGGCGTGTCGGCCGACAGCGGCGCCGTCAGGTCGATGACCTCCACGGCGCCGCTGGCGAGGCCATCGACGAGTGCAGTGAGCGTGCCCATCGGACCAGTCTCGCCGCGATCACCGCTGGCTCGGTCACGCCGCTCCTCCATCGAGAGCGAGCCACTGCACTGGGTCCTCGCGGGCGGGTTCGCTCAGCTGTCGCCCCGATGGGCGGCCACCCGGCGGGCCCCGGCGATCACGACCAACAGCGAACCGAGCAGCACGGCGACCAGCGCCACGTTGTAGGCGTCACGCCCGTGGCTGCCAGTGACCGGGAGGGTCGTGCCCACCGCTTGCTGCGACGAGCTCGGGCTGGCGCACGCCGACGAGGCGGGCGGGTAGGAGACGCTCGTAGAGGCCGTCGGGTTCACGGAGACGACCAGCGTCAGCCCTTGGCGCCACAGCGCGTCGCTCGGGTCCTCGACCCAGAAGCCGAAGGCGTTCTGCGTCCAGCCGGGCCAGTCAGTGGCGTCCCCGGTCACCGGGTCCACCGAGGCGCCCGGGTACAGCTCGGTGTGCGTCCCACCGGCCTGGTAGGTGATTGGCCGGACGTCGATCACCTTGCCGTTCAGGTCGATGAAGGTCAGCGTTCCAACGTGCCCGTTGAGGTCGGTACGGTCACCCATCCTGATGACGATGACCGGCACGTCCTTCTGGCATGTCGTGCCGACCGCGCTCACGAAGATCGGACCCGCGGTGGTGGTGCTCGACGGCGTGCTCGGCGGCGGAGTGGTCGGCGGGGTGGTCGGTGGAGTGGTGGGCGGAGTGCAACCCGTGCCGTTCGTGATCCATGGGCCACCGACGCGGCCTTGGGGTTGGGTATCGAGCACGAACACGAACTTGATGTCGACCTGACCGGCGAAACACGGTGTGGTCACCGACAACGTGGCTGTCGTCTGCCCGGCCGGGATGACCCCCTCCGCCATCGAGCGTTGACCACCGGCGCCGGAGATCCCGATGTGATGGGTGATCCGGATCGGAGCGTCGGTCGTCCGTGGCGCCACCAAGGTGTAGGTCACCGTGACCGTCTGGCCGTCGGCGTGCAACACGGCCGACACCTGCGATCCGTCGATGGTCTGGAGCTGGGTCCTACAGGTGTACGGGACCGGTTGCGGCGGGGCGCTCTGGCCGCCGCAGAAGGGCAAGGTCTGCGCGTTGATCCGTCCCCCGGTGGCCACCGCGAGACAACCCAGAACGACGACCGCGGCGGCGGCGACAACCACGCGATGCCCAAACCCTGACCGGCGTGACCGAGCGGCTTCCCGCTGTACCATCAGCATCCTCCAACGAAATGGAATCTCGCCCGCGCCGGCACCCTACGGGCGTCGCTCGGAAGCGGGCTCCGGCGTCGCCATGTCGTGTCGGTTCGGCAGTCAGAACGCCCTGGTCAGAGGAGATTTTCGTGTGGGCCAGGCAGGGATCGAACCTGCGACCGAGGGATTATGAGTCCCCTGCTCTGACCACTGAGCTACTGGCCCCGACGCGACGCAGCCCGTCGGTTCGACGGGCCCGAGTCGCTCCGGGGGTGGGGCTCGAACCCACGACAAACGGATTAACAGTCCGTCGCTCTGCCAGCTGAGCTACCCCGGAAAGCAGGTCGAGGTTAGCAGCGAGGCCCGGAGTCCCATCCTCAGATCCGCTCCCGCGGACCGCTCCCCGAAGTCTGTCACCAGCGCGCCAAGAGTGGCGCGTTCGCGTCACACTTCCGACGACGACCGGGCGGCGACGACCGGGCGGTGACGACCGGGCGGCATCCACCGACGACCGGGCGCGCCAACCACCGTCGCTACTCGTCCTCCAGGAACTCCTTGAGCTTCTGGCTGCGTTGGGGGTGGCGGAGCTTGGCGAGGGTCTTGGCCTCGATCTGGCGGATCCGCTCGCGGGTGACCCCGAACTCCCGACCCACCTCCTCGAGCGTGCGGGCCTGGCCGTCGAGCAGGCCGAAGCGGAGGCGCACGACCTCCTGCTCCCGCGGTGACAGCTCGCCGAGGGCCTCCTCGACCGCTTCGGTCAGCATGCGGCGGGTGGCGACCTCGGCGGGCGCGTCGGCCGTGGAGTCCATGATGAAGTCGGCCAGGTTGGAGTCGTCCTCCTCGCCCACCGGCGAGTCGAGCGACAGCGGATCGAGGGCGATGCGCTGGATCTCCCGCAGCCGGTCGATCGTCAGCCCGGTCCGGGCCGAGAGCTCGTCGAGCGTGGGCTCCCGCTCCAGCTCCTGGGCCATCTGGCGCTGGATGCGCAGGACCCGGTTCATGTTCTCCACCATGTGGACCGGGATGCGGATCGTGCGGGACTGGTCGGCGATCGCCCGCGTGATGGCCTGGCGGATCCACCATGTGGCGTAGGTCGAGAACTTGAAGCCCTTCGTGTGGTCGAACTTCTCGACCGCCCTCATCAGGCCGAGGTTGCCCTCCTGCACCAGGTCGAGCAGGAGCATCCCCCGCCCGACGTAGCGCTTGGCGATCGACACCACGAGCCGCAGGTTGGCCTGGATGAGCTGCGCCCGAGCCACCTCACCGTCGCCGACGATGCGCTGCAGGCGCCGGCGCTCCCACTTCGGCAGCTCGACCTCGGAGCTGGCCATGCGCTCCAACGCCATCTGCCCGGACTCGATGCGCTGCGCCAGCTCCCGCTCGTCCTCGCCGGTGAGCAGGCTGACGCGGCCGATCTCCTTGAGGTAGAGCCGGACGGTGTCCGAGGTGCCGCCGTCACCCGAGGACCGGTCGGTCAGCGAGCCGACGGAGCCACCGGGCCGACGCCGCAGAAGGCGCGAGCGGTCGCCATCGGTCATCTCCGGCCGGGACAGGCCCCGGGTCGGGGTCACGTCCTCGAGCTCGACCTCCTCGTCCACCGCGATCCCGGCGCCGGCCAGCCCGGCGCGGACGGCGGCGATGACCTCCTCGGTCAGCTCGACCTCGGCCATCACGCGGGCGACGTCGTCGGCCGAGACGGTGCCCGTCACGGTGCCTTCGGCGAGGAGCGCAGCCCACTCCCTGGGCGCGATCTGATCGATCGGCGGCTCGATCCGCACCGCTGCCCGCTCCAGCAACGGGGCGGCGCCGGATTCGGTCTGAGGATCGGTCACCCAAGCTCCTCCCGGCGCCTCTCCGGGCGTCCGGCGAGCCAGCGTAGCAACTGGCCGGCCGCCTCCCAGCCGGCTTCGGGGTCGTCGAGCTGCTCGATGAGCCGTCTGGTGGACACCAGCTCAGCGTTGCGGCTGAGGTCGCGCGCGGCCCGCAGGACCTCGAGCTCCCGCCGCGTCGCCGCACCGACAAGGTTGCGCAGCTCGACCTGGGAGTCGGCGTCGACGTCGGCGACGCTCACGCGCTCGAGCAGATCGCGCACCTCGGGATCAGCCTGCTCGATGGCCTTGTGGACGTCGCCATCGGCCTCCGCCAGGGTGCGGAACGCGCCCAGGTTCGTCTCGTCCGCGAAGAGGGGGTCGACCAGCCACGGCGCCACCTCGTCCCAGCGCTGCACCAGGAGGGCCAGCACGACGAACTCGGCGTTCTCCCGCACGGCGGGCCGGTCGGGCGCGGTGCGCACCTCCACCGAGCGGGCCCGTCGCTCGGCCACCTTCACGAGGTCGGCCACCGGAAGGCCGGTGTGCTGCGCCACCTGCCCGGCGTAGAGCTTGCGGACGTTGACATCCGGGTGCTCGCTCACCACGGCCATGGCCGCGTTGGCCAGCTTCGCCTTGGCCTCTGGCGTCGCCACCCGTCCGGCGGCGCGCAGGACGCGGCCCACCCGGAAGCCCAGGAAGGGCTCGGCCTCCTCGACCGCCCGCCGGAGCGCCGCGGGATCCCGCCCGGCCAGCTCGGCCGGGTCCAGGCCCCGCGGCAGCCGTGCCACCTCGACGGCGACGTCGAACTGTCGCTCCCACTCGTAGAAGCGCTCGGCCGCGCCCTGCCCGGCAGCATCGGCGTCGAAGGCCAGGACGACATGGCTGGCGAAGCGCTTGAGGAGCCGGACGTGGTCCGCGGTCAGGGCTGTGCCGCACGTCGCGACGGCGATCGGCACGCCCGCCTGGTGGAAGCCGATCACGTCCGTGTAGCCCTCGCAGACGACCACGCGGTCGGCCTTGACGATGTCGCTCTTCGCCCAGCTCAGCCCGTACAGCACCCGGGACTTGCGGTAGATCTCGGTCTCCGGCGAGTTCTTGTACTTGGCCGGGTCCGTGCTGCCCGGCAGGATCCGCCCACCGAAGGCGACCGGATCGCCGGCCTCGTTGAGGATGGGGAAGAGCAGGCGGGCCCGGAAGGTGTCCTGCAGCCGGTTGCGGCGGTTGAGGAAGGCCAGACCGCTCTCCCGCAGCGCCCGCTCTGGGAGGGCCAGGCCGGTGACGAGCGCGTCCCAGTCGTCGGGCGCCCAGCCGAGGCGGAACCGGCGGGCGAGTCCGCCGTCGATGCCGCGGCTGCGCAGGTAGTCGCGTGCCGCACGGCCGTCTGGCGCGGTGAGCAGCCGCTGGTGGTACCACTCGACCGCCCCTTCGACCGCGGCCAGCAGCTCCTTGCGCCGATGGCGGTCGCGACCCTCGCCCCCGGTCGTGTACCGCAGCGTGATCCCGGCCTTGCCGGCCAGCTGCTCGACGGCGACCACGAAGTCGACGTGCTCGACGTCCTGCACGAAGCGGAACACGTCGCCCGAGGCGCCGCAGCCGAAGCAGTGGTAGCGGCCGATCTCGTCGCGGACGTTGAACGAGCCCGTCCGCTCGGCGTGGAACGGGCACAGCCCGACGTGGTTGCGACCGACCCGCTTCAGCTGCACGTACGGGGAGACGACGTCGACGAGCGACACCGCGGACCGGACCCGCTCGATGTCCTCCTCGACGATCGCCATGGTCCGGTGGACACTACCGGCGGCCCGTCGGCGCCCTCGGGAGCGTTCAGCGCTCCTGGTACGGCGGTGGAGGCTCCTCGCCGGTCCGGAT
>JBKPRL010000008.1:0-6611 GCA_046734535.1 bacterium
GCTCCGATCCGAGCGCGCCGACGGTGGCGGGCACGGACCCGGGCGCCGTCGCGGTGACGACGTCGGCGCCCGGTTGCGCGCCAGCTGCACTGCCCCGGTCGCGCGCGGCGAAGGCGATCGCGCCGACGGCGAGGACAGCCGCCGCCGCGACGCCGATGAGGGCCACATGACGACGGCTTCGCGGGGCATGCCCGCCGTGGTCGACGTCGTCGTCCGCAGGCGGACCGTTCGGAGGCGGGCGATCGGCGGCAGGTGACGGCGGCGGGGGCAGGGGCGGCAGGGTGACGTCGTCGCGCCCGTTCGCCGCGTCGGCGAGCATGGCGCGGGCTGCGGCAGCGGTGGCCGGACGGTCCTCCGGCCGCCGGGCGAGGAGGCAGGCCACCGCGTCGGCGACGACCTGCGGCACCTCCGGCCGGGACTTCCGGATCGGGGCCGGGTCGCGCTGGAGCCGGGCGATCGCGATGGCGCCATCGGTGGCGCCCGTGAAGGCCACC
The DNA here is from genome assembly GCA_046734535.1 of bacterium. Classification (GTDB taxonomy): domain Bacteria; phylum Actinomycetota; class Acidimicrobiia; order Acidimicrobiales; family Ilumatobacteraceae; genus DASTFY01. Next base: position 495 of record JBKPRL010000008.1, read on the forward strand.
TTGCCGGTCAGGCACTCGTAGAGGACGAGCCCGAGCGAGTAGAGATCGGCCCGCCCGTCGAGCGGGAAGCCGAGCACCTGTTCCGGCGACAGGTACTTGGCCGTGCCCATCATCACGTTCTCGGCGGTGAGGTCGTCGTGCCGCCGCTCGACCGCCTTGGCGATGCCGAAGTCGGTCAGCTTGACCCGCCCTTCCGGGGTCACGAGCACGTTGCCGGGTTTGACGTCGCGGTGCACGAGCCCGGCCTGGTGGGCGTGCGAGAGGGCGGCGGCGACCGCCCGTCCGATCACGAGCGTCTCGTCGATGCCCAAGCGGCCCGACTCGTCGAGCAGCGAGCGGAGCGAGCGCCCCGGCACGAGCTCCATCACGACGGCGGCCCGTCCTGCCTCCTCGACCGTGTCGTAGATGCTGACGATGTACGGGTGGTTCAGGCCGGCCGCGGCGATGGCTTCCCGCCGGAAGCGCTCGACGACGACCGGGTCGTCGGCCAAGGACGCCTTCAGCAGCTTGACCGCGACCTGCCGGTCGAGGATCGTGTCGGTCGCCACCCACACCTCGCTCATGCCGCCGTGAGCCAGTCGCCGGTCGAGGCGGTACCGCTTGGCGAGAAGCATCGGATGGGCGACCCCGGCCGGACGCGGAGCGGTGGTGGCCACCGCGCGTCGACGTTAGTGGAGGCCACCTCCACCGACCGGGCATACCTGGTGGTGGACCAGTCCGCTGACGGGCCCGTTGGTCGACTCGTCCCCGGCTCGTCGCTCGCTCACCGGCTCCGTCGTCGGTAGGCGACGCCCAACGCTCCCGGCCCACATCGGCTCCCGAGGACCGCGCCCACGGCGTCGACCCGAACCGGTCCGGGCGCCAGCGGAGCGACCCTGCTGACGAACGTGTCGAGGTCGGGCGCTTCGGCCTGGAACACCACCAGGTCGTCGAGCGGTCCGGCCGCGGTCACCCGCTCGACCAGCTGCGTCAGCGCACCGCCGCGGGCGCGGGAGCGACCGGCCGGCTCGAACCGCCCGTCCCGGACCTCGAGGACCGACCGGCCGCGACCCCCGCCGAGACCTGTCCCGGCGACACCTCGTCCGCCCGCTCGCCCGCGGTCGGAGGGCTCGACCGCGATGACGACTTCCGTGCGGTTCGCCGTCTCGGCGGCCGCGGCGCGGACCTGCTCGATCGTGCCGCCCGCTTGCGCCTGCTTCGCCGCCGCGATCGCCACCATGCCCAGGCCGCTCGTGATCGACCAGGAGTCGACGACGGCGACGGCGACGACACCGAGCACCGCTGACGCGGCCAGCTGCGCGCTCTGCACCGTCCCGGACAGCAGCGCCGAGACGGCCACGACGACGACACCGTCGGCACCCGCGTCGGAGAGCGCGCGGTACGTCGACTCGAAGTGGCTGGGCGGGGGCGCGGCCGTCTCCGGCGGCTCGGAGGAGGCGGCGCGCCGAGCCCAGAACTCGGTCGGCGTCAGGTCGCGCCGATCGAGCGCCTCTTCCGCGCCGAAGCGCACGGTGAGGGGGACGATGACGATCCCGAGCGCGTCGGCCAGCGCCTGGGGCAGATCGCAGGAGGAGTCGGTGACGACCCGGACGGGCACGCCGACCGCTCCTACAGCACCAGCTGGTCCCGGTCGATGGGCGCCGTCGGGTGGCGCTCGGCGGCAGCCGCCGTCGCCCGCCGCCGGCGCTTGGACCGCAGGTGCTGGATCCACCAGGCCGCCAGCGCGAGGGCGGCCGCGATGGTGACGAGGATGCCGAGGCCGGAGAGCGCGGTCGACCGGACCGTGATGGCCAGTGGCGGCCCCAGCGGCGCGTCGCCCTCCGGCGTCAGCAGCGTGGCCGTGACCTGGAAGGTGCCGTTGGTCTTCGCCTCGACGGGCACGCGGAACGGCGGGCTGTCCTGGGTGACGGTGATGATCTGGTCGCCATTGGGAAAGGCGAGCTTCGGGCTGCTGAGGCGGACCTTGACCCGCAGCGGCTGCGGCCAGGTCGAGCGCACCGTGATCGGGATCGTCGTGCGCCGACTGGTGATCGTGAACTGACGCCGGTCCATCGGCACGATGCTCCGGGTCACGGCCCCGAGGCGCCCGTCGACCGTCGAGAGGTAGCTGTTCCGGCTGGCGTCGGTGAGGTCCTCGGCCAGCGAGAGGTCGAGCACCTGGCGCAGGTCGCGGGCCATGGTGTCGTCGGCCGGCAGCATCGAGGCGATCTGCCCGACCTCGAGGCGCCGCTCGGCGATCGAGAAGGCGACGGCCGAGCGGTCGGCGACGGTGCCGCCCGGCGCGGCGATGATGCGAGGCGACGTGCCCTCGGCGACGCCGGTGGTCGTCGACGAGAACAAACCGGTCAGGTCGACCGGGCGCAGCTCCGGGATCTGGCTGATCAGGTCCTCGAGCGTGCCCAGGAACACCGGGTCGACCGCGAGGACCGGCGGCGGGAGGATCACGACGCCTCGCCCCGGTTGGTCGGGCGCCTCGGCCTGCAAGGCGATGAGCTCGGTGGCCATGTAGTGGGCGGCCAGGACCGGGTCCTCGGTGGCGGTCAGCCGCTTCATCAGGTCCGGGTCGAGCACGGCGGCCCGGACGACCGACCCGTCGCCGGCGCGGACCTGCACGGTGCGCGTGGGGTCGGCCGCGGCCCCCTCGCTCTCCGCGGTCTTCGGCACGGACGGGAGCACGATGTTGAGCGCTCCCAGGCCGCGCAGCAGCTGGAGCCCGGCGCCGTCGACGTCACCGCGGACGAGGAACAGGCTGCGGTCGGGCGTGACGCCGGGGAACAGCGCTCGCAGCGTGTCCTCGCCCTGGGCCAGGAGGCGGGTGTAGTCGGCCGAGAGGCCCGCGTGTGCACTGGTCGAGGGGTCCATCGTGACGTACGGCCGCGACAGCACCTCCCGACCGGGCAGGGCACTCGCCAGCTGTTGCATCAGCTGCTGGTCCTCGGGTGCCGCACTCGCGGCGAGGCGCTCGAGCAGCTCGGGCGGCAGGCTCACGGTGGCCGGGACGGAGGGGTTGTGGAGGAGCGCCGCGGCCAGCTGGGCCAGGTCCGAGCGGGCGCGCTCGCTGACGACCACCGTGCCGTCGGGCTGGCCGGCAGGCGGGCTCTCGATCGAGGTGACGAGGGCGACGGAGAGCGGTGAGATGGTCACGCTGTCGTCGGTGCGCTCGATGAAGCTGAGGACGGACGCCACCGGGTCGGACTGGTCGGTGCGGAGCTCGAAGGTCACGGGGTAGAGGCCGGCGGCGGTGAGCCGGAGCGTGTCGCGCTTGTCGACCGAGCTCTTGCGGACGGTCGGCACCGTGATGCTGAGGCGTCCGGCGCCGTCTCGAGGGATGTCGGCCAAAGGGATCGACAGGAAGTCGACCGTCCCGCCGAGCTTGGCCCCCTCGTCGAGGAGGCCGTGCAGACCTTCGCGCTCGGGCCGCAGACGAGAGGAGACGGTCACCGCCAGCTCGGTGCCGTCGGGCACGGGACCGTTCACCGCCAGCGTCGCCGTCAACGGCTCCTCCGGCGCGAGGACGAGCTTCTGGCTGACCAGCTGGAGGACGGGCGCCGGTGACGACTGTGCGACCGCGGTGGTGAGCGGCAGCACGGGCACGGCCAGCGCCACCGCGAGCCCGACGAGCAGCGTGCGGCGACGACGGGCCGGCGCGTGCGGGACGGCTGTCACGGCGCGTCGCCCACCGTCGAGCTGAGCAACGTGGAACCGAGCACGACCAGTCCGTCCGGCAAGGCGCGGAAGCCGAGCCGGTCGTAGAGGGTGAGCGCCCGTTGGTTCTCGGCGTGGGTGTTGACCAGGGCCTCGATGCAACCGGCGGCCGCCATCCAGCCGAGCCCGTCGAGCACGAGCGCGCTGCCCCACCCCTGCCCGGCGGCCTCCGGACGAACGGCGAGCCGCTGGACGTAGCCCGTGTGTCCGGCACGGCCGTGCACGACGTAGCCGATCGGTCCCGTCCCCGCGTCGGCGACCCGGAGGCGGTGGCGGGGCGTGGCCCGGCAGGCGTCGAGGATGGCGTCGTGGTCGAGGTGCCACTCCGACGCGAAGGCAGCGGCGTCCACCTCGGGCAGCTCGGCCCACTCGGACCGGCGGGCCCGCCGGACGCGTCGCGCCGGCCGTGGCGGCTTCTCCGTGAGAGGGCGCCGGAGCAGTACGAGCTCCTCGAGCGGGTCCAGACCGGCCTCGCGGTACGGCCGCTGATCGTGCTCACCGAGGGCCGCGGTGCGGACCCGGTGGTAGCCGAGCCGGGAGAGCCCGGTCATCCATCGACCGACCTCCTGTGGCGACGGGAGGACACCGCCCGGGACCGGCAGGACCTGCGCGGTCTCGGCGTCCGCGGGCCACGGCCGCACCCTGACCGCGGCGCCGCCGGCACGCAGCACCACGTCGGGCACGCTGAGGCGGCGGGCGAAACGGACCACCCCCCTGACGGTAGCGTTCGGCCCGTGGGCCTCCTCTTCGCCACGCACTCCCGCTACCTCGATCATGTGGCGTCGCCCAACCACCCGGAGCGGCCGGCCCGGCTCGAGGCAGTGCTGCAGGGCGCCCATCAGACGCCGGTGGCCGACGCCCTCATCCCCATCGAGCCCCGCCCGGCCACGCGTGGCGAGCTGGAGCGGGTGCATCCGGCCGACTACCTCGACGAGCTCCAGCGCATCTCGGAAGAGGACGGAGGCGGCTGGCTCGACCCCGACACCGGGACCAGCGAGGCGTCGTGGGATGCCTGCCGGCTCGGCGCCGGCGGGGTGCTGGCGGCGGCCGAGGCGCTCGCGGCCGGGGAAGCGCAGGCGGCGTTCTGCGCCGTGCGCCCGCCCGGGCACCACGCCACCCGCCACCACGCCATGGGCTTCTGCCTGGTCAACAACGTGGCCGTCACGGCTGCCGCGCTGGCCGAGCAGGGCGAGCGGGTGCTCATCGTCGACTACGACGCCCACCACGGCAACGGCACCCAGGACATCTTCTACGACCATCCGACCGTGTTCTACGTCTCCTTCCACCAGTGGCCGCTGTACCCGGGGACGGGCTCCATGGGGGAGCGGGGCGACGGAGCCGGGTTCGGTTGCAATCTCAACATCCCCCTGCCGCCCCGGGCGACCGGCGATGTCTACCTGGCCGGCCTCGACCGGATCGTCGCTCCCCTGTCCGAGGTCTTCGAGCCGACGTGGCTCATCATCTCGGCGGGTTTCGACGCGCACCGGCGCGACCCCCTCACCGACCTCGGTCTCAGCGCCGGCGACTACGCGCTCATGACCAAGCGACTGGTCGAGCTCGTACCGAACGGCCGCTGCCTGGCCGTGCTCGAGGGCGGCTACGACCTGCGAGCGCTGGCCGACGCATCGGCCGCCACGATGGCCGCGCTCGTCGGCGTCGAGCACCTGCCCGAAGCGCCGACGTGCGGCGGCCCCGGTCACCGTGCGCTGGACGCCGTGGCCGAGCGGTGGGCCGATCTGCTCCCAGCCTGACCGACTCCCCGACCTAGCCTTCCTGCGATGGTGCCCGACCGCTTCGCCCCGGTGCTCGCGGACCTCGCGCCGCTGGCCGAGCGCTTCCAGCGCGCCGGCCGCCGGCTGTACCTCGTGGGCGGGACGGTGCGGGACCTGCTGATCGGCCGGGACGCGGGCGACATCGACGCCACGACCGACGCGCGGCCGGCCGAGGTCAAGTCCATCCTCGGCGGTTGGGCCGACGCGGTGTGGACGCAGGGCGAGCGCTTCGGCACCATCGGTGCCCGCCACGGCACGCGGGACTACGAGATCACGACCCACCGGGCCGAGGCCTACGTCCCCGACTCCCGGAAGCCGGAGGTCGTGTTCGCCGACGCCGTCGAGGTCGACCTCTCGCGGCGTGACTTCACGGTCAACGCCATGGCCCTCGAGCTGACGACGGACTCGCCCGCGCTCGTCGACCCCTTCGGCGGCGCTGGGGACCTCGCGGCCCACGTGCTGCGGACGCCGCTGCGCCCGGAGGAGAGCTTCAGCGACGACCCGCTCCGGATGCTGCGCGCGGCCCGCTTCCTCACCGGCTATCGGCTGGAGCCGGTGCCCGACCTGGTCGACGCCGTGACCGCCATGCACCATCGCGTGTCGATCGTGTCAGCCGAACGCATACGGGACGAGCTGGACA
>JBKPRL010000009.1:0-21946 GCA_046734535.1 bacterium
TCCGCCGCACCCCGGACTCGATCCGCCCGTCGGCGAGCATGCCGCCGAGCGCGTGGAGGTCCCGCAGCAGCGCGTGCGTGAACTGGCGTCGGTCCTGCGCCATGGTCCTCCTCCGGCGGATCCCGGGTGAGCATCCCACACCCGGCCGGGCGGGCGAGCCGCTGCGCCGGGCGAGCCGCCGTCCGCGAGCGGCGGCCTAGGTGAGCGAGTCGAGGTAGGTCGGCAGCATCGCCCGCCAGGTCTGCCAGTCGTGGGGCCACTCCGGCCCCCACAGATCGACCCGGTTGGGCACGCCCCGCAGGCCGAGCTCGTGGGCGGCCCGCCACGACTCGCCGGCGTCCTCGTGCGCGCCTTGCCCCGTGGCCAGGATCACCAGCCGCGACCGCAGCCGCTCGAGCAGCGGGCCGTCCTCCTCCAGGTGGGGCAGGAAGTGCAGCGGCGACGCGGCGACGAAGTCGTCGTCGACGGGACCGGCCAGGAAGCGGGCCAGGTCGTACGTGCCGCTCATGCAGACTGCGGCGCTGAACACCTCCGGTGACCGGCACAGCACCGCGAGGGCGTTGTACGCGCCGATGGACGCCCCGGCGGTGATGATCTCGATCTCCGGGCTCTGGCAGTCGGCGCGGATGGCCGGCACCACCTCGCAGCGGAGGTACTCGAGGAACTGGATGAGCATGCGCGTGCGGTGGCGGGCGTCGCGCTCGCCGGCCAGCAGTACGCGGCCGTTGACGCTGTCGCAGCTGTACAGCTTGACCCGGCCCGCAGCGAGCAGCTCGCCGACGGCGTCGACGAGGTGGAAGCGCTCGATCTCCTCGGCGTCGCCGCCCGCGGTCGGGAACACCAGCACCGGTGTGCCGTAATGGCCCCAGCGCGCGAGCGTGACGTCGCGCTCGACGCGATCCGAGTACCACGTCATGCACTCCTTCATGACGTCGTGGCCGGCGTCGCATTCTCGGCCCGCCACCGCTGCACGCGGCTCCAGAACAGGTCGGTGAACTGCTCGACCTCGTGCCGGGGGAAGAGCGCGGCGACCTTCTGGCGGACGGCATCCTTCGCGATCTCGGTGCCGAAGAACTCCCACAGCACCTCGTCGAGGTGCGCGAGGCGCGTCGCGCAGAACTCCTCGAAGGCGTCGGTGTCGAAGCGCGCCCGCGCGATCGCGGCGTACGCGGCCAGCTGCTCGCGGTAGGGCAGCCCCTGCTGGAGCACGTCGAAGTAGGGCTGCCAGTCGAGCGTCGCCCGCATCGGCCGTCTCGTCGCGGCGCAGAAGATCGACCAGCGCAGGTTGGCCGCGACGAGCCACGGGAAGTGGTAGTGGAGCGACGTCACCTGCGAGTCGGGGCAGGCGTTGGCGAAGTCGATCGGGTGCCATTCGCCGTCCTTGCGCAGCGCCTCGCAGGAGTTGAAGTCCCACCCGAAGAAGCTGTTGATGAGCATGGTCATGTCGGTGAGCAGCGACCGCTCGTCCTCGCTGATCCCGCCGTCGTCCATGGTGTAGCGGTCGTGCAGCGGGGCCGCCGGGTCGTAGCGGATGATCCGCAGCTGCGGCCCGAAACCGAGGCAGCGGACGAACAGGTCGAACGGCTCGACCGCCGCCTGCAGGTGCATGACGTAGGTGCCGCTCTGCTCGTAGGCCGCTCGTAGGCCGGCCTCGTCGTCGATGCGGCTGACCCCGGCCCAGCCGCCCCCGTCGTAGGGCTTCATGAACATCGGGTAGCCCAACGCGGCGCCGACCTGGCCGAGGTCGAAGAGCTGCGCGTACCGCTCGAGCGTGGTGTCGAGGTCCGCCCGCGGCACGTACTCCTTGGGCGGCACCATCCACGTGTCGGGGACGGGCAGGCCGAGCGCCATCATGGCGCAGTAGCTGGTGTGCTTCTCGTTGGCCTGGATCGACCACGGGTTGTTGAAGACGTACAGACCGTCCATCACGACGGCCTTCTTGATCCACTCGCGGCTGGTCGTATACCAGTGCGTGAGGCGATCGACGACGAGGTCGTAGCGGCAGGGCTGGCGGAGGTCGAAGGGCTCGATCGTCACCCGTTCGACCGCGAACCGAACCACGTCCTCGCCGACGGGCAGCGCCAGGTCCAGGCGCCGCATCATCTCCTCGTAGCAGATGGGCCAGCACACATCGGCGCCCAGCGACAGACCGATCCGGCGGGTGACATCAGCCATGGCTCCCCCTACTCGTAGACCATCCACCCGGACCCGGGGAACAGCCACGCCAGCCCGTCCCGCAGCCGGTCCCGCCAGTTCTCCCAGTTGTGCCCGTCGCGCGCCTCGACGTAGCGGACCTCCATCCCCGTCGACTGGAGGACCGGCACCAACGAGCGGTTCTCGTAGATCAACGACTCGTAGCGGCCGCAGCTGACGAAGACCCGCTCGCTGAACGGCTCGGGATCGTCCCGGAAGGCGTTGACCATGGCCTCCACCGGGGCGAGGAGCGGACCCCGCTCGCTCGTCCCGATGTCGGAGAAGGCGAACGAGCCCGACTGCAGCAGCACCCGCCCGAACTGCCCGGGGTACCGGCGGGCGACGGAGAACGACGCCACGCCACCGAAGCTGGCGCCCATCACGCCGCGGCCGGACGGGGTACCGGCCAGCGGGAGCTCGGCCTCCAGCCACGGCACGAGCTCCTCGGCGATGTGGCGGGCGTGCGGCTCGAAGTCGGCGTACTCGACGAGCCGTTCCTGCGGGTGGCTGAAGGCCACCACGAGCTCGGCCATGTCGAGGCGGTGGATGAGGTTGTCGAGCACGGTCTTCATCGAGCTGTACTCGAGGTAGTCGCCGCCGTCGTGGACCACGAGCAGGGGGTACCGGCCCGTCCGCCGGAAGCGGGCCGGCACGTAGATGTCGACGTCGACGTCCCGCTCCAGCGCGGCGCTCGGACGGCGGTGCCGCTCGAGCGTCCCCGTCCGGGCCTCGGGGTCCTCGAAGGTCCAGACCGGCCGCTCGTAGCCCGCCGTGTGCAGGACGGAGTTGGCGCCGAAGGGATCCCGGGCGTGGAAGAGGTTGAGCGGGTCCTCGATCGACTCGACCGCCGAGCCGCGGACGAGCTCGATCTTGTACTCGATGCGGGAGTCGTCGGGGAGCTCGAGCACCAGGTACCAGAGGTCGGTCCCGTCGAGGCGGGTGAACGCCGGCGTCGACGGCAGGCCGTACACCCAGTGCCGCAGCCGGACGGCGTCGGCCTCGCCGCGGTACACGAACGTGTACGTCCGATCCTCGACCAGCGGGAAGGCGCGGCCGGCCAGGAACCGGTCGATGGCGCCGGGATCGGCGAGCGCCTCCCGGCGGAGCGACTCCAGCTCGGGCCTCACCACGGTCGCCACGGCGTCACCACCGGTCATCACGCCGCCAGCTCGGCCACGCCGCCGTCGGGGCCGAGGAGCAGGAGGCCGAGGCCGCGCTGATCGGCCGTGTCGGGGTCGAACGGGCCGTCGACCCGGTACCACGCGCCGTCCTCCAGGCCGAGGCACACCGCCGGCGCGAACCGTCGGGCCAGCAGCGCCACCCGGTGGGCGTCGTGCAAGTGGAGCCGGCGGCGGGCGTGGGGGAGGGCGACCACGCCTGCGCACCAGCCGAGACCAGCCTCGAACATCCGGGTGTGGGGCGGGCCGTGCGGCGGGTCGTCCTGGAACACGACGATCCGCTCGGTCACGACCATCGCCCCCGCCGACCAGGCGAAGACGTGGAGGCCGTCGACGTGGTCGGCCACCCCCAGCAGCTTGAGCCGGTTGAGCAGCGTGGGCACCTGACCACCGGCGATGGCCAGCCCGCTCGCCTCCCGCAGCACGTCGGCCACCTGCGCGCGGTGGAAGGCGACGACGTCCCGCTCGGCCGGCCGCCACGTCGTGAGGAACTCGGAGGTCACCTCGCCGTTCAGCGCCAGCACCCGCCGGTCGAGTGCCCGGACGGCGTCGAGCGCCGACTCCACCTCGTCGTCGAGCAGCCAGCCCTCGCCCGTGTGCCGCAGGATCTCGTAGACCGCGTCCATGGCGTGGCCCAGCCGGACCTCGTACAGCGCCTGGATGTCCTGCAGGCGCTGGCCCCGCTCGCGGTGGGCCTGCGCGAGCTCGGGATCGCGCTCGAAGACGTCGGCCACCCGTGCGTACAGCTGCAGGTTGACCGTGTTGCCGAGCAGGGCGGCGACGAGGTCGGCGTCGTCGTCCTCCCGCTCCTGCCAGCCCGCGGTCACGGTGGCCAGCGGCGGCTGCCCCGGGGAGAGGTCGACCCCGATGGCGGCGATCGCCTCGGGAAGCGTCGGCGTCAATCGCTGCGGCCCGAGCAACGTCAAGCTCTTCATCGATGTCCGCTCTCGGCCGCTCGGGCCATTCGCTCGCTCATCGATGTCCGCTCTCGGCCGCTCGGGCCATTCGCTCGCTCCGCTCGCTCATCGCGCCCACACGGTGACCGTCTGGCCGATCGTGTCGAGCATCCAGCGCAGGTGGTCGTAGTCCGGGTGCTTCAGGCGGATCCAGGCGTTGGCCATGTAACCCGCCTCGACGGGTTGCGTGGGCGTCCCCTCGGAGGGGAGGTGATGGTCGACGATCCACTCGCCGAACTCCTGCTGCACGCGGTCGAGGCCGTCGTAGCCGGCGATGGCGCCGTCGTGCTCCGGGCGCAGGGCGATGATCCCGGCGGCGAAGCGCCGCGACAGGACCTGCGACGGGTGGCCGTGCACGACCGCCATCGCCCACTCCCGGTTGATGTCGATGTCGTTGCCCACCGCGTACAGGTCCCACGCCCGCACCCCCGGCGGCCGGCAGCCGATCTCGGAGAACTTCAGCCCCTTCGGTCCGAAGAACCACTCCATGTGCGTGGCCGACGTCCCGATGTCGAGTGCCTCGATGACGCGGCGCCCGAGGGCCTTCACCTCGTCGTACGCGCCCGGCTCGTCGACGCGGTTGGTGGCGATGAACTGGGGTGAGATCCACCGGTGTCGCATGCCGTCGAGGACGTTCGGGTAGTAGTGCGACACGAAGTCGTGGACGACCTGGCCATCGATGGAGATCGTGTCGTAGAAGGCCTCGTGGCCCTCGACGAACTCCTCGACGGCGATCGGAGCGCCCTGATCGACGCCGGTGGCCCGCATGACGTCGGCCAGCTGCGTGGCGTCGGCGACGCGGTGGGTGCCCGAGGCGCCGGCCGCGTCACGAGGCTTGAGGATGACGGGGTAGCCGACCTCGGCGACGAACGCCTCGACCTCGTCAGGCGACGACGCCCCGGTCGACGCCGCGGTCGGCACGCCGGCCGCCCGCAGCACCTCCTTCATGCTCGGCTTGTCCCGGCAGAGGTAGGCCGTGCGGGCCGACGTGCCCGGAATGGTGCAGGCCTCGCGCACGTGCGCCGCCGCCATGATGTGGGCCTCGACGGTCGCCTCGAGTCGATCGACCCAGATGCGGTCCTGGATGGTGCGGACGGCGTGGAGCAGCGCGCCTTCGTCGACGACCGAGTGCACCCGTTCGTAGTGCAGCATCGCCGCCTTCAGCTCGTCATCGAGCTCGTCGACATGGCGCTCGCCGATCCCGATCACGGTCGCGCCGACACCCGCCAGCGCGAGGACGAAGGCTCGCTGGTTGGCCGGAAAGGCAGGTTCGAGGAAGACGACGTTCATGGGCTGGTCGGCGCAGTGGGTACCGAGGTCGGCATGGTAACCGGCTGTTGGCGAGGGGTTACTGTCCCCGGCCGGTGCCCAACGTCGTGTTCGTCGCGCCGTACTTCCTGCCGGCGACCATGCGGTTCGTGGACGCCGCCGCCGGGTTGCCGGGCGCCCGCGTCGCGCTGGTCGGCAGCGAGCCACCGGAGCGGGTCCCCGGCGGGCTGGCCGCCGCACTGGCCACCTACGTGCGCGTCGACGACTGCCTCGCCTTGCCGTCGCTCCTGGAGGGCGTCCGGGAGGCGGGCCGGCGGCTGGGGTCGGTCGACCGACTGCTGAGCATCCTCGAGGACCTGCAGGTGCCTCTGGGCGAGGTGCGGGAGCGGCTCGGCGTCACCGGCATGGACGCCGGCACGGCGGTGGGGTTCCGCGACAAGTCGCACATGAAGGACGTCCTCCGGGCCGCCGGCGTCCCCTGCGCGCGCCACGGCCTCGCCCGCAGCGCGGACGAGGCGTGGGCGGTCGTCGAGCGCTGCGGCTTCCCCGTGGTCGTCAAGCCGCCGGGCGGGTCCGGCGCCCGGGCGACGTTCCGGCTGGACACCCCGGAGCAGCTGTCGGAGTGGCTCGCCATCGCGCCACCGCAGGCCGAGCAGCCCGCCCTGATCGAGGAGCTCGTGACCGGCGAGGAGCACTCGTTCGACAGCGCCGTGATCGGCGGCGAGATGGTGTGGCACTCGATCGGCCGCTACGCGCCGACGCCGCTGACCGTGCTCGAGCACCCGTGGATCCAGTGGTGCGTGGTGCTGCCCCGCGAGATCGGCGGAGCCGAGTACGACCCGATCCGGCGCGCCGGGGCCGAGGCGTTGCACGCGCTCGGACTGGTCACCGGCTTCAGCCACATGGAGTGGTTTCGGCGCGCCGACGGCTCCGTCGCCGTGTCCGAGGTCGGCGCCCGCCCGCCCGGCGCCCAGTTCACGACGCTGATGTCGTACGCCCACGACGTCGACATGTACGCGGTCTGGGCCCGGCTCATGGTGTACGACGAGATCGATCCGCCGGAGCGCCGGTGGGCGGTGGGCGCGGCGTACCTCCGCCCCCAGGGCCACGGTCGCATCAGCGCCGTCCACGGGATCGATCGCCTCGACCCCGCGCTGCACGAGCTGGTCGTGGAGGCGCGCCTCCCCGAGCCGGGCCAGACCACGTCCCCGAGCTACGAGGGCGACGGCTACGTCGTCGTGCGCCACCACGACACCGCGGTCGTCGAGCAGGCCCTCGACCAGCTGATCACCACCATCCGAGTCGAGCTGGAGTGACGCCGTGGACGTGCTGATGATCTCCCCCGGCTACCCGGCCGAGATGCCGCTCTTCACCCGCGGGCTGGCCGAGGAGGGCGCCAACGTGATCGGCGTGGGCGATCAGCCCGTGGCCGCCCTCCCCGAGACGGCCCGGCAGGCCCTCAGCCGCTACGTCCAGATCCCGTCGTTCGCCGACGAGGAGGCCGCGGTCGCTGAGATGCTGGCCGCGCTGCGGGGCACCAACATCGACCGCGTCGAGTCGATGTGGGAGGCCACGATGTACCTGGCCGCCCGCCTCCGCGAGCAGATCGGCACGCCCGGCCTCGACGTCGCCCACACCGTCCCGTTCCGCGACAAGCAGGTGATGAAGGAGGTGCTCGGCGCAGCTGGCGTCCGGGTGCCCCGGTCCGTGCGCGCCGCCACCGTCGATGCCGTCCGGGCCGGCGCCGAGGAGGTGGGGTACCCGCTCATCGTCAAGCCGATCTCCGGCGCCGGCTCGATGGACACCTACCGCATCGACTCGGCGGCCGAGCTCGAGGCGGTGCTGCCGGCCCTCCGCGGGGTTCCCGAGGTCAGCGTCGAGGAGTTCGTGGACGGCGAGGAGTACACGTTCGACACCATCTCGGTGGGCGGCCGCATCGCCTACCACAACGTGTGCTGGTACCGGCCCCGGCCCCTCGCCATGAAGCAGCTCGAGTGGGTCAGCCCCGAGGTCATCGCCCTCCGGGAGCCCGACGCCGGTCCACTGGCGGGAGGCGTGGCGATGGGCCACGCCGTGCACGCCGCCCTCGGCCTCGACGCCGGCTTCGGCCACATGGAGTGGTACCTGACCGCGGCTGGCGAGGTGGTCTTCGGTGAGATCGGGGCCCGCGTCGGTGGCGCCCGCCTGGCCGACGCCATGAACTGGGCCTGCGACATCGACGTCTACCGGGGGTGGGCCGAGGCCGTGGTGCACGGTCGTTTCAGCCAGGCCGTCGAGCGCAAGTACAACGCCGCCCTCATCTTCAAGCGGGCGCAGGGCCAGGGGCGGATCCAGCACATCGAGGGGCTGTCGCACCTGCTCGGGGAGATCGGTGACCACATCGTCCACCTCGACCTGCTCCCGCTCGGCGCGCCGAGGCGGGACTGGACGACCACGATCATCTCCGACGGCATCGTCGCTGTCCGCCATCCCGACCTCGGCACGACGATCGAGATGGCCGACCGCGTGGCCACCGAGCTCCAGCTCTACGCCGGGTGACGCTCCGGGTCGGGTGGGGAATCGGGTCGATCGGCAGAGCCTCTCGCGTCGCCGGGCCCCGATGACCGTTCTGGCGCGGGCCTGTCGCACGGATGCGACGATCTCGCGCCAGAACCACCTCCGCCCGCGCGCCGCTTACAGCCGCGGCCGCAGCATTCGCCTTCTGGCGCGGGCCTGTCGCACGGATGCGACGATCTCGCGCCAGAACCGGTCCGACCGGCTCGGGCGGGGATGAGCGAGCCGGTCCCGCCTTGACACCCGGCACCGAGGCTGTTCGCGTGTGCCGGGGGACGGGAGCACGGAGGGGCTGAGTGGGTCGTCTCGAACCGGCGTCGGGCGAGGTGCGGCCATGAGCCCGCCTGCCCGCGCGGACCCGGCTGCGCTCGTCGGCCCGCCGGACGTGGTGCGGGAGATGCTGCGGCTGCAGAAGGAGCGCATCTTCGTCCCGCCGAAAGGTCCGCTGCCGCCCGGCCAGCACCTCGATCCGATCCGGATCGACACACCCACGCTGAGGAGGCTGGTCCCTGGCGCGGCGGGACGAGCCCTGGGACAGAGCGACGCCAGCCGCGTGACTGAGGTCATCTGGTCGGAGGGTGGCGACGAGCTGAGCGTCGACCCGGCCAAGATCGACGTGCAGACCGTGGACGGGGTCGTCGTCTTCGCCATCCCCGTGCGTTGTGACCAGTCAGGGCAGGGCATCGCCGAGATCGCCCTGGCGGTCGGCTCGGCGAGCCGCGCCGCCGGCATGTTCGCCGTCGCGGCGCAGCGACCGCAGGGTCCGGCCGCGGTCGTGGACCGGTGGGCCGACGCCCTCGTCGCGTTGGCGTGGGGCACGCTCGTCGAGCTGGCCAGCTCGATCTCGAGCGTCGCCGGCCGGGACGACAGCGGCGACGAGCTGATCCCGGGGAGCATCGTCGCCGACCGCGCCGGCCTCCTGGTCGCACCGTACGCCCGCCATCGCCTGGGCCCGCTGCTGAAGTGACGCCGCGGAGATGACGCTCACCGACGCCGACCTCGGCGTGCTCGCCGACCTGGCCACCGCGCTCGGCATCGTCAAGGACGGCTCGGCCGATCCGGAGTGGTTCGGCGATCCCGCCGCCCGGCTCGGCAGCGTGCTGGCCGAGGACGACCAACGCCAGGCCCTCGTCTCGTTCCTGGACACCGTCCTCGACGACGGGGCGGTCGAGAGCGACGACCAGGGTCGGGTGCGGCTCCCCCTCTTCGCCCACGACGACCCTGACCTCACGGTCGCCGTCGTGCTCGAGCCGAAGGAGTCGACGGTCGTCGTCGGTCTCGGCGTCGAGCTGCGCACCGCATCCACCACTGGCGCTCAGGCCCGGCCGGCCACCGAGAGCCGGCTCGACATCGCGCTCCTCCAGGTGGCGCGCGGCACCGCCCCGGCGCCCGACCCCGTGCTGCTCCTCGGCCACCGCGGCGGCCGCATACGCGTGTCCAGCACCCTGCACCTGGACGACGCGCCGCCCGCGGCCGGCGACTTCCACCTCGGCTCCATCGCGGTGTCGGTCGACGTCCCGACGGCGGACGACGACGACGATCCCGCGATCGGCCTGAAGCTCGCTGGACTGCAGCTCCCCGGTGGCACGGCCCGCGACCTCGACCTCAGCCTCAGCCGTCTCGACGAGCTCGACGACATCGCGCTGGATCTCGTGCTCGGCCTCGTACGGGCGCAGGCGGCCTCGGCGACGGGCCCGTTCCGGGCCTTGGCCGCCCTGCTCGGCCTCGGCGCAGGCACGTCCATCCCGCCGCTCCCGGTCGAGCAGCTGGCCACGACCGGTGTGCGGGCCATCACCGCGTGGCTCGACGGCGTGCTCGCGGACGCGGCGAGCCGGGCGGCGTGGTTCGCCGAGCTGGCCGGGCTGATCCCCGGCGCCGCGGTGACCGCGGCGGGCGACGCGGTCAGCGTCACCGTCGGCGACGCCGACTTCGCCGTCGGCGTGCGCACCCAACCCGGCCCGTCCGGGCGCCTGCGCGTCGTCCCCACCCTCGAGGCCCGGATCGGCACCGGGGCCAACCGCGTCCAAGCGATCGCCGACCTGCTCGAGGCCGATCTGGGCGGCGGACCGACTCGGGCGCTGCCGCGGCTCTCGCTGTGGGCCCACCTCGGACGGTCCGATGGAGGAGCCGAGCCCGTGGTGCTCGACCTGCCCGCCGCCGGACCGACTCCCGCGGTCCGGGTCGAGGCGGTGCGGGTCGGCATCCAGCTCGACGACGCCCGCCGGCCCGTCTTCGTCCTGGCCGCCGACCGGGTCCAGATCGGCGGGCACGGGTACGCGACGCTCGACCTCACGTCCACGGACGCGCTGATGGACGCCGCCGGCGCGGCCATCGAAGAGCTCGTCGGCGCGCTGCTGGCCCAGCTCGGCGGAGCGGGACAGGTCACCCAGCTGCTGGTCGGCCTGCAGCCGCCGCCCGGCCAGCCGGGCGTGCCGACCATCTCGCTGGCGGCGCTGGCGCATGATCCGCTCGGCGCCGTGGCCGGCTACTGGCACACCCTCGTCACCGCCCACGCCGACGCCGTGCCCGCGCTGCTCGGCGTCGTGCGTGACGTCCTCGCCGCCGACGGCACCGGCGTCCTCGACATCCTGGGCGACGGCACCGAGGGTTCCCCGTGGCGCATCCGTCTCGCGCCGAGCTTCGAGCTCCAGGTCCACCTGGTCGGGTCGCAGCTGCACGTGACGGCCGCGGGGACCACCAGCGTCGACACGCTGGGTGCCCGGTGCACGGTGGTCGAGGGCAACGTCGGGGTGGAGCTCGCCACCATCGACCTGGCGGGCGGCCACGCGTCGGTGATGACCGGGCTGATCGGGTCGCTGACCATGCGCGGGCGAGGGTTGAGCCCGCCCCGAACGGTGCTCGACGTCGGGGCCGCCCGGCTCGAGGCCCAGCACGTCGGTGTCGCCATGCGGTGGTCGCCCGCCGGCGGGCTGCGCTTCGCGGTCGAGGCTCCTGGTCTGGTGGCGGTGGTCGGCGACACGTCGGTCCCGCTGGCCCTGCCCACCGGTGAGACGATCGACGACGCCGGCCTCGCGGCCGTCGAGACGCTGATCGGCGTGCTGGCCCCGCTGGCGCCGCCGTGGTTGTCGTCGATCGTGGGCCTGCTCGGCTGGGCCGGTCGGGCGGGCGGGCCACGGCTGCCGCTCGTGGACCTCGTCGGCACCAGTCCCGACCCGGCCGAGGCCATCGGCCGGTGGCTCGCGCCGGCCCTGGCCCAGGTCGGGCCCGATGCGCTGGCGCTCCTCGCCGACCTGCTGGCCGGGAGCGGGCCCCTGGCCGGAGGTCTGACAGGAGAGGGCACGTCCGAACGTCCCTTCGAGCTGGCCCTCACCAGCGACGGTTCCGGGCCGGCCCTCGCGATCTGGTTGCCGCCCGACGGTCCGGCGGCGCTCCTGTCGCAGGCCGGCGCCGAGCTCGTCAGCTGGCGCCCGGGCGATCCCGGGCTCACGACCGACGCGCTCGTGCAGGGTCTCGAAGCCGAAGCGCTCGTGGGTTCGGAGGTCGCCGACCTCATCTGGAACCGCGACCTGACGGCCGGCCTGGACGGGCTCGTCGCCCGCTGGAGCGGTGGCGACGGCCGCATCGTCCCGCCGCTCAACCCGCCGGCCGGGGTGGATGTCCTCACCCTCGAGGACCTGGCCGCCGGGCAGCTCGCCGAGGCGCTCGACCTCGGAGATCTGCTCGACCACGACCCACCCGTGACGCTGCACGTCCGGGTCGCGACCGGCGCGGTGGGCGTGTTCCCGGACGCTCCGCCCGAGCGCGTCATCGACCTCACGCCCGCGAACCGGGCGCCCGAGACGTTCAGCGCTCCGACCCCTGACGGCGGCGAGTGGTTCGTCGTGTTGGGCACCCGCGACGCGAGCCGGCTGTCGACCGGCGACCCTGACGGCACGCTCGGCCAGAGCGCCCGGCTCGGCCGGATCGTGGACGCCTTCGCTGGCCTCGGCCCAGGCCAGCTCCTCGTGGGCCACGACGGCGCCGGCCACGCGGCGCGGCTCGTTGCCGCCACGGCCACCACCGTGTCCGACGTCGTCACCGTCGGCACGCCGTACGGCCCGGTCTCGCTCACCGTCCTCGACGAGGCGGCGGCCGGCGATGCGTGGCGCCTCCTGCAGGACCTCCTCGTGCCGGAGACAGGCGCCGACGACCTCGATCTCGCCCGGGGACGCGCCCTCGTGGCTTCGCTGGCCGAGGTCGACGCCCGGAGCGACCCCACCGGGGAGCTGCGCCTGCCCGCCGCCGGCATCCCTGACCGCAGCGACCTGCACGTGCACGCCGTGTTCGGCGTCGTGACCGAGCCCGCGGTGAGGGCGGGGATCACCGCCATCGTCGCGTCGGGACTGGCGACGCGGGCCAGCCGGCGCGCCGAGGCTGGCCCACCGCGGCTACCGACCGGGGTCCGTCTCGGCGTGCGCCTCCCCATCGTCACCGCGCCGACCGACCGCATCGTGGTCAGCGGCGACGTCGTGGTCGATCTCGGCGGTCTCGACGTCGGGGAGACCGGCGTGTCGATCGCCACCGACCACGCCGTGCGCACACGGCTGCGGATCGGCGCCCGCCAGGGTTGGCTGGCCGGCGGTCCCGACCCGTTGCGCGGCCCCACCCGCTCGCGGGAGCACGCGCTGCGCGCCCTCACCGCAGAGGTCGTCATACCCCATCGGAGCGGGTCGACCGCCGCGGCCAGCGGCCGCATCACCCTCCACGACGGGCGCGTCTTCGGCGTCGACCAGGAGCGTCGCGAGGTGGCCGCCGGCGCGGAGTCAGTGGCCGCCGAGGTCCGGCTCCTTCTCTCGCTGGCCGCCCAGCGGATCGTCGCCGAGGCCAACGCGTCGGTGCCGTCGCCGATGGCTGCGGCGTTGCGAGCGACGCTCGAGGCGCTGGAGCTCGTGGCGGTCGACGGCAGCGTCGCCGACGCTGTTGAGCAGCTGGTGCACGACCCGGCTCGCCTCGTCGAGGTCACCTTGAGCGACGCGGTGCGACGGGAACAGCTCGCGGGTGGCGCTCGCACGCTGCTCACCTCCAGCCCGGCGGTCGGCGGTGACGATCCGGCCGCGGTGCGCCTCGTCGCCGGTCCGGCCACCGTGATCGCCGATCTGAACGCCCGCTCCCTGACGGTCGACGCGCCGGCGGGCGGCGGGCGCTTCGGGTGGGCGGCCCACGTGTCGCTGACGCCAGGCGCCTCCTCCTGGTCCGCCCGGCTCGGCACCGACCACGACGCTTCGCCGGCCGGCGCGGCGTGGCTGGAGCTGGATCCGACACGGGCCGTGCTGCGATGGCGCCCGGCCGGCGCGCCCACGCCGCGGGACGTAGCGCTCTGGCCGCGCCTCGACGCCGCGGCGGCCATCGACGCCTTGCTGCAGCTCACCCCGGCGCTGCTCGGCGAGGCCGCCTTGGAGATGCTGCGCAGCGCGGACGCCACGGCGCGGCCGATCATCGACGCCGTCCTCGGAGCGTTCGGTCTCCTGGACGATGCGGCAGACCCGTCGGTGCGTCTGCCGGTCGGACTCCTGCACGATCCCGCCGGCTGGCTCCGGCACGCGGGCGCGCTCGGCGGCCAACCCGCGCGCTTGGTCTCGCTCCTCGATGCCATGAAGCCGCTCCTCGGGCTCAGCGGCCAGCCCGGCGAGCTGATCTTCACGCCGGGGGTCACCCTGTCCGGCCACGACGCCGGCGGGGCGTTGGAGCTACGCGCCGTGGTGGACACGGGACAGTTCGCCGCGCCGGCCGCCGGCCCGCTCGGACGACTCGCCGCGGGTCTGCAGGCGTCCGTTCGCATCCCGACGTCCGGCGCGCCGGCGCTGACACTCGACGTCCACGTCGGCGTGGAGGGCGCGGACGCCGGACGCAAGGCGGTCCACGCCTCCTTGGACGGTGGGCTCCGGGTCTTCCTCCGTCCGGAGACCGGCGCCGACGTCGTGCTGTTCCCGGCCGGGCCCGGGCTGGCGGCCGCCGCGGCCGCCGGGGCGATCGACGCCGCGAACCATGCGCTGCCCTTCCTGCTCGACACGCTCGCGGCCCAGACCGGCCCGTCCCTCGCCGGCACCGTCGGCGCGCTCGTCGCCGAGGCCGGCGACCTCCTCTCCCTGCGCGACGACACGCCGAAGTTCACGTACGACCGGCTCGTCGCCTTCGCCGCCGATCCGGTGGCGGCGCTCGAAGTGGCGGCGACGACCAGGCTGGTGGGTGCCCTGACCGATCTGCGTCAAGCGCTCGACGACGCGCTGCCCGCGAGCATCGACGTGCAGGCCGTCGGCCAGGCGCTCCAGCTCACCGCGGGCCCGGTCGTGCTCCGCTGGCAGCCGAACCCGTTCCGCTTCGAGGTCAGCGCCGACGCCACTGGCCTGCCGGCCGTCGACCACGTGACGGCCTCGTTGGCCCTGACGGCGAGCGGGCTCGACGATCTGTCGGTCGTCGTCGGCCCGGCCCCGGTCCCCGCCGGCCCCGTCGAGCTGCGGCCGGTGCTCGCCGTCTTCGCGGGCGGGGCACCGGCCGGAGGCCGGCGGGTCGAGCTCGGGCTCGATCTCGACGGCACGCGTCGCTTCGCCGCGCAGTGGCTGCTCGACTCGGCCACCGTCCAGCTCGTGGTGCTCGACGGGACGGCGCCGCCCGACACCGACCCCGCCGCGGTGGTGGCCGCCTTGGCCGAGGTCGTGGCCACGCTCGCCGCCTCGATCGCGCTGGCCGCAGATGAGGTCCACAACCTGCTGGCCGTCACCATCGGCGCGACGACCGTCGGCGAGCTGCTGCACGGCGTGGTGCTCCACGACGACGACTCGCTCGATCCTGCCGTCTTCGCGCTCGGCGGCCTCCTCCTCCGGATCGTGCGCCTGCTCGACAACCTGGCGGGCGCCAACCTCGCCGTCACGATCGACGGCAGCCTCACGGTCGGGATCGCCAAGGACGGTGCCGGCGTGGTCAGCGTCACCCTGGGGCTCGGTCAGCGGGTGCAGCTGACGACCGGCGACGTGACGGTCTGGCTCGAGGCCGACGACACCTGGATCGAGCCCCGCCCGCCCGTCGCCGGCGTGGTCGTGGGCCTGGTCAAGCTCGTCGGTACCACCGTCACCCTCGTGCCCGCCATCACGGTCGCGGGTCTCGGCCTGCGCGTCGGCCGCGCCAGCGGACCGCTGCTCGACCTGGGCCTCACGCTCGAGTCCGTCGCCATCCACGCCTTCGCCGCGGTCGGCGCCACCGACACCAGCGGCGGCGTGCACCTGCAGCTCAGCAACCTGGCCGTGGCCGTGTCGGGTGCCGCCGGCGGCAACGCCATCGCGTCGGGCATCCTCGCCGACAGCGCGTCCAGTGGACAGAAGCCGAAGCCCGCGTTCTCGCCCGCCCTCGCGGTGCAGAAGCACGGCACGAGCCCGGTCGACGTGACGCTGCGGGCCGGCGACGGCGACGGACCGTGGTGGATCGCCATCCAGAAGGGCTTCGGCCCGCTGTACCTGGAGCAGGTCGGCTTCGGCGTGACCATGCCGCAGCACAAGGTCGAGTCCGTCTCGCTGCTGCTCGACGCCCGGGTCTCGCTGTTCGGGCTGACCGCCGCGGTCGACGACCTGTCGATCACCTACTTCGTCGTGAAGGGCGACGTCTTCAAGGCCGAGAACTGGGAGGTCGACCTCGGCGGGTTGGCCGTCGGCGCCGAGATCGGTCCGCTCTCCATCAGCGGCGGCCTGCTGAAGAGCGGCAGCGGCGACAACGTCGAGTACCTCGGCATGCTGCTCGGCCGCTTCGGTGTCTACGGGCTCACGATCTACGGCGGCTACGGCAAGTCCAACGGTGTCGTGTCGTTCTTCGCCGTCGGCGCCGTCGTCGGCCCGATCGGGGGCGTGCCCGCGTTCTTCGTCACCGGCATCGGTGGTGGCTTCGGCATCAACCGGGCCCTGGTCGTGCCGACCGACCTGTCACAGTTCGCGGACTACCCGCTGATCAAGGCGCTCGACGTGGCGGCGACGTCGTCGCCCGACCCGATGCAGGAGCTGCGCCAGCTCGGCCAGTTCTTCCCCCCGGAGTCGGGCACGTTCTGGTTCGCCGCCGGGCTGAGCTTCACCAGCTTCGCCCTCGTCGACGGCATCGCCGTCGTGGCGGTCGAGTTCGGCAACGGCTTCGAGTTCAACCTGCTCGGCCTGGCCCGCATGGCGCTGCCCCGGCCCCAGGCGGCGATCGTCAGCATCGAGCTCGCGCTCGTGGTGCGGGTGTCGTCCAAGGAGGGCGTCATCTGGGTGCAGGGCCAGCTCACCGACAACTCCTGGCTGCTGTACCCCGACGTCCGCCTCACGGGGGGCTTCGCCTACGTGCTGTGGTTCAGCGGCCCCCACCGGGGCGAGTTCGTGCTGACCATGGGCGGCTTCCACCCCGACTTCCACCGCGACGGCTACCCGCAGGTGCCCCGGCTCGGTCTGCAGTGGCGGTACGGCCCCATCGTGGTCAAGGGCGGGTGCTACTACGCGCTGACGTCCGAGGCGCTGATGGCGGGGGTCGACGTGTCGATCTCGGCCGACTTCGGCTGCGCGTGGGCCCGGCTGTCCTTCGGCGCGCACGGCATTGTGTTCTTCGACCCGTTCCACCTGCGCGTGGACGCCTACGCGCGCATGTCGGCGGGCATCACGATCGACACGTGGTTCGGCGACATCACGTTCTCGATCTCCGCCGGCGCCAAGGTGACGATCGAGGGTCCCGACTTCCACGGCCGCGCGTCTGTCGACGTCGGGCCGTGCGACGTCACGGTGAAGTTCGGCTCGTCGAGCGACAACAGCACGCCGAAGCTCACCGCGGCCCAGTTCGTCCCGAAGTACCTCGAGGAGATCTCGTCCGGTGTGGCCCGGGCCATCTCCTCGATCGTGAGCGACGGCGCCGTGCCACCCCGGCCCGGGGCCAACGGTGCCACTGCCCAACCGCCGGACGGCACGACCGGCCGGCCGTTCGTGGTCACAGCCGAGTTCTCCATGACCGTCACGACCCAGGTGCCGGCCACCCGGCTCGACGTCGGTGGGACGGTGACGGCTCACAACCCGACCCACGCCCTCGGGATCGCGCCGATGCTGGTGGCGAGCGTCGACCCGGTGCTCACGCTGCGGTGGCAGCAGGACGCAACCGTGCTGGCCTGGCCGTTCACCAACGTCGCCATCCTCCCCTTCGGCGCGTTCCCCCTCGGCGTCTGGGGACCGCCGCAATCGGCCGACAACCCGCAGGTCCCCAAGGGCGAGGTCGTCCAGGCCCTCAACCAGGTCCTGCTGACCGCCCGAGCGACCGAGTCAGCGGGTGGACCGGCGATCAGCTACAACCGCCTCGATCCGCCGGGCCCGCGCCGGCCCCTGCCCTTCCTGCGCAACACCGGACCGGCACGCCAGGACGAAGTGTCGGCGGGGCAGCAGCTCGTCGAGCTCGTCGACTCGGTGGCGGCGGGTGGCGACGTGGCCGCCATCGCCGACGACTGGCGCCGGCGGGCGGGCGCGTCGGCGATCGAGCTGGCGTCGTGGGTCGGCGAGCGCCGGCTGGTGCCGCCGCGGCTGGGATCGCTCGGCGATCGCCTGGCTCAGCTCGACCACAACGTGGTGCCCGACATCGGCGCCGTCGTCACCCCGGAGCCGGTCGACACGACCGTGCACGCGCCCGTGGCGCTGGCGCTGCTCGGCCGCGGGACGCCGCTCGACGGCATGGCGGCGGGTGGGGCGACCACGGTGTCCGACCGTCCGCAGGCCGACCGGGTGGCGCCGCCGACGGTGGCGGGGCTGCGCAACGTCCCGGCGGCAGCCCGTCTGCTCGTGGGCGGCGGTGCCGCGCAAGCAGGGAACGACACCGTCGTGCCGAGCGGCGAGCCTGCCGTCACCCGCGTCGCCCGCTCCGTCGCGGCCAGCGTGGCGCAGCGGGGCGGCGCCGGGCGCGACCGCGTCGACGGCATCACCGCGGCCCTCGGCGGCGGGCTCTCGCCGGCCTCCGGCGCCGCTGGCGGGCCGGGCGAGACGATCCTGGGCGCGGGGGAGCTCGCCGTGCTGGCGCTTCCCAACGCGGCCCGGGACGTAGCGGCGGGAGGCGTCCGGCCCCGCCTCACCGTGAAGGGCACGCCGACACGGCTCGTCGCGCTGCGCCACGGTGGGGAGCTGCTGGTCGACGAGACCGTCGACGGGGTCGAGATCGAGCTGCCGGTCGGGACCGAGCGCTTGGCGGTGGCGCCGATCGGTTCGGGTTCGGTGCCGGCGTCCGCGGCTGGCTGGCACGCCGGGATGACGCTGCCCTACGTGGGGTGGGGGACGGCGTTGGCCGTCGACGCCACCGTCCGGGTGGAAGGCGCTCCGCTCGCGAGGCGGGGTGACCGGTTCCGCGCCGGCTGGGTCGAGGCGGCCGAGCTGGTGGCGGGCACGGCCAGTGTGATCACCCGCTTCGCCCGTCCGGTCGACGTCGTGGTGGTCGTGATCGACGACCCCGTGGCCGACGCCGACCGGCGCCTGCTGCTCGGGCTCGACGGCGCCCGCCAGGCCGTCGGCGCCGACGGGCAGCCGGTGCCACCCACCACCGTCCTGGCCGGCAACCGCGCCTTCCTCGCCTACCGGGTCGAGGCCGACGCCGCCGCCGGCCGGCCGGTCTCGGTCACGGTGGCCAGCGGGACCGGCTGGCATGTCGTCGGCGTGCTGGGGGCGACCGGCGCACCCGCCGACGTGACCGCGGCCCTGGCCGGACGGGGCCTGGACTCGATGGTCGGCGCGGCCGTACCGCCGGGTCGGGGCGCGGTGACGTTGCGGTGGCAGCCCGCCGCTCCGACACCCACGGGCGCCGCGCCCGAACGGGCCGTCGAGCCGGCCGCGGAGCAGCCGCCTCCCAGGAAGAAGCCGGAGAAGAAGCACGCCGCGAAGCAGCAGCGAGCGGCCACGAAGCGAGCAGCGGCGAGGAAGCCGGCCGGAGCGAAGCAGGCGACGGCGAAGGAGCAGGCGACGGCGGCGAAGGAGCAGGCAGCAGGGAAGAAGGCCACGGCGAAGAAGCACGCGGCGCAGAAGGAGCGCCCGACCGCGGCCAAGAAGAAGGCGGCGGCCAACGAGAAGACGGCGGCGGCGAAGAAGAAGGCGGCGGCCAAGAAGAAGGCAACGGCCAAGAAGCCGAGGAAGAGGAGCTGACCATGGTGGCCCTGGGCACGTTCGTCCTCCACAGCTTCGTGAAGCCGCCCGTCACCGCCGGGCGCTACCAGCTGCACGGCACCCAGCCGATGCCGGGCATCACCGTCGGCGAGCACGTCGCCGACGTGATCGTCAGCTCCCCCCGCTACGCGATGCCACCCGACCAGATCCTGTCCACCTTCCCGCCGGCCATGGCCGAAGGCGACTTCGGCGGCCGCCTGCCGCAGATCGCGCTCAAGCGCCGAACACTGCCGTGGGAGCGGGATCCCGGTGGCCCGGCGCCCGGAGCCAACGACCCGCCCCGGCCGTGGCTGGCGCTCGTCGTGATCGCCGAGGGCGAAGGGGCGCTCTCGCCCGACCCGGTGCCCGTGGCGGAGTGCGTCACGCCAGGCAAGGTCCTACCCCATCCCGAGGACGCCGACAGCCCGACCGGCTACTACCTGACCGTCACGGAGACCGTCGTCAACAAGGTGTTCCCGACCGTGGAGGACCTTCCGCTGCTCGTCCACGTGCGCGAGGTGGATCTCCGGGACACCGAGCTGGCCAACGGCGACGACGACGGCTGGCTGGCGGTGGTGCTGGCCAACCGGTTGCCGATCGCGGTGCCGACGACCGATCCGAGCACCGGGCAGCCGGTGTCCGCGCCCGTGCGCTACCTGGCCTGCCTGCTCAACCTGGAGGGGCAGGTCGACGTGCTGCCCACCGACGCCGAGCTGAGCACTGACGACACCTTCCACCTCGTCGCCGCGGTGCAGGACCTCAGCCTCGTGGCCACGAGCGTCGCCAGCACCGACCTGGTGGTCATGGGCACCGGCCACGCCGCGACCTTCGTCAACGCGCCGCTCGAGGCTGCCGACGCCGAGGTGTCGGCCACCCTCGCCAGGAGCGGTGCGGTGATCGCAGCCAGCACGGCCACGCCCGGCGACAACGCCGCCGTCGCCGCGTGGGCCAGCCCCAAGGCGTCGCCCTCGGCCAAGGCGACGGCGTTCCAGGCCGCGGATGCGGGCGTGGCGGTGCGCAAGGAGATGGCCGGCGGCTGGGCCATCGAGGTGTCGCCGTTCGTGCTGGAGCAGACGTACCGCTTCCCGGTGCTGGCCCACTGGTCGTTCACGGCCACCAACGAGGGTGACTTCCGCTCGATCGTGCAGGCCCTCGATGTCGGACTCCTCGGCACCCAGTACGGCACGGTCTTCTCGCCCGATCCGAACGGCCCGGACCCCACCGAGAAGGTGGAGCACGTGCACCTGCCCGACCCGAAGGCGCCGCCGCGCCCGGACCCGCCGGAGCTGGCCGAGACCGGGCACATCGCCCTGCCGCAGACGTCGCGCCGCGGCGACGCCGCGACCGCGTGGTACCGGGGCCCGTTCGGCCCGCTGCCGACCGATCGGGGTCCGGCCGACAGCCCGCTGGTCCACGTCAGCGACCAGCTGCGCACGCTGACCCCGGACGGCCGGGAGGACGTGAGCCTGGCCGCGGCGTTCGAGATCGGACGGCTGCTCGGCCTGTCCCAGCCCGCGCTGGTGAGCGCGCTCGTACGGTGGCGCAGCGAGCAGTTCGGCGCGGCGCGGGCGCACACGATCGGCGATGTGGTCACCAAGGCGACGCCGTTCACGCCGGAGGTGACCCGCCCCGGACGCGACCTCGGCCGGCTCGTCGGCATGCAGATGATGACCATCGCCGGCCAGGCGCCCAGCACGGTCGCCGGGCCGGCCCGTCCGATGGTCGATCCCGGCCGGCCGATCGAGCTGCAGGGTCCGCTCGACCAGGTCGTCGCGGCCGGGCTCGGCCTCGATCTCGCCCGGCTCCAGGAGCAGGCACGGCTGCGGGGGATGGTCGCCGCGCTGGCCGGCACCGATGTGGTGGTGGCCGGTGACGGCCGGCTCAGCCAGGCGACGCTGGCCGGCCTGAGGGCCACGCTCGACGGCGAGGTGAACCGGGTGACGGCGGCCGCACAGCCCCGGCGAGGTGATGTCGGCATCGGTGACGCCGAGGCAGCGCCCGAAGTGCCCGACGCGCTCGACGAGCTGCTCGACGCGATCCGCCAGAAGGAGACCGGGCGATGATCATGTCCGCGTTCGACGCGCAGGTGTCGCTCGAGGTCCAGCTGAAGGCCGCGACCGTCGTCATGACCGATCTCACCGAGACCGACCCCGACGACGGCGACCACCTCGTCCCCGGTGTCATCCGGCGGGCGCTGGCCGCGCTGCGGCTCCTCAGCGGCGTGCCGTTCTCCTACCTCGTGCCGGACTCGTCGCTGCTCCCGCCGGAGTCCGTGCGCTTCTTCTACCTGGACCGCAACTGGACGGACGCGCTCGTCGAGGGCGTGCTGAGCATCGGCACGTTCACCAGCGCCGAGCGGATCCAGCTGGAGGCGCTGCGCGAGGTCATCCGAGCCGAGGTCGACGAGACCGAGCGGACGGTCCGTGAACCGGGCGGTGAGGAGCGCCTCTCCGGCCCGGGCGGAGCCATCAGCGGGTTCGTCATGCGCTCGAAGCTCGTGTCGGGCTGGCCGGGCTTGCACGTGCGGGCGTACCGCACCGACCGCCAGCAGGATGCCGAGATCATCCCCGAGTCCGATCCCGACCGGCTGAAGGTGCTGCGCATGGAACGGCTCGCTCCGGCCGTGCTCCTGGTGCTGTTCGACGGCGTGCCGGCGGTGGTGCACGTGGAGGAACCACGCCAGGGC
>JBKPRL010000010.1:0-10167 GCA_046734535.1 bacterium
AGACCCCACGACGTCGGGCACGGTGCGGAGCAGCCGGTCGAAGCACACCGCCGCGACCACGGCGCTGGCCGCGCCCACCAGGCCGGGCCCGGCGACCGCACCGAGGGGCGCGAGGAGGACGCTGTAGCCGGGCGTCGTGTGCCCGCCGTACCAGGCCGAGCTCCAGACCGTGAAGCCCGCTTGCCGGAACAGCTCGATGCGGAAGAGCAGGTTGGGCATGTCCGCCCCGCGCCAGCCGGCACGGGCGGCGACCGCGGCCAGGGCCCCGGCGACGAGGGCCGGTCGCAGCGCCGCCGTCCTGAGGGGGGCCGGGAGCGCCAGCACGTCACCAGCCTTCACCCCCCGGGCGACCCGCAAACAGCGCCCGGAGTCCCGAACACGGCCCGAGCCGGGGCGGGACCGAGGTCCCGTGCGCCGGGGACACAGGCCGCCGTAGCATCGGACGAGGCGTCGGGAGAGAGGCACGCCATGGCACGAGGGGCGCGGGGTGCCGACCACCCTGCCCGCGGGATGACGCGGCCACGGCCGTGGGTCACGGCCGCCCTCGGTGTCGTGCTCATCGTCACGGCGGTCGTGATCGCGCTACGGCTGACGAACGACGGCCCCGAGCCCGAGGGGAACTGGTGGCTCCTGGCCGAGGTCATCCTCGGCGTCGCCTACCTACCCGCCGGGGCCGCGCTGGTGGTGCGCCGGGACCGCCGGCTGCTCGGCGGGCTCTTCCTCGTGGTCGGGACCATGGCCCTGGTGACGGCGCTGTCCATGGAGTACGACGCCTACACCACCGCCGAGCGAGCCGCCAGCCGCTGGGACGCGCTGGCCGAGGCGTCCTCGTGGACGTTGCTGCTCGGTGGCAGCGTCCTGGCCACCCTCGTCCTCCTCGCACTGCTGCCGGCGGCGTGGCGCGCCGATCGCTGGCTGCGGGCCGTGATGGCCGTCGCGGGGCTCGCCATCGCCATCCTCGTCGTGCACGCGCTCACCGCTCCCTGGCCGGAGCCGTCCGGGCCGAACCCGCTGGAGGTCACCGGCCGGACGGCAGGTGACGCCATCCGTATGGCGGAGCGCTTCGCCCGCGTGGCCGTCGACGTCATCGCGGTCGTGGGCGTCGTCCTCCTCGCCGTGCGCTGGCGACAGCGTCGCCACGTCACGGACGACCCGCTCCCGGCCTGGCTCCTGGCGGGAGGTGTCACCGCGGTCCTCGCCGTCGTGCCACCGACCACGGCGGTCATCGGCGACCACCTCCCGGCGCCCGACGTCGTCGCGCCCGTCCTGCTCATCGCCACCGTCCCCCTGATCGTCGTCGGCGCGCTCATCGAGGTCGTCCGGATGGCGCCGAGCGGGTGGGAGCGGGCGTCGCACCGCTTCCTCGAATGGGTGCTCCTCGCCGCCGGCATCGTCGCCATCTACACCGGCCTGGTGGCCGGCTTGGGACGCCTGGTGGGGGGCAGCGGGCCGACGTGGTTCCTCGTGGCCGCCACCGGCGCGATCGCGCTGCTGGTCGAGCCGGGCCGGCAGCGTGTGCGGCACCTGGTCGACCACCTGGTCTACGGCTCCCGCGACGAGACGCTCACGCTCGTACGCCAGGTCATGGGCCACGTGAGCGCGGTGGACGAGGAGGAGGACCTGCTGCCGGCCCTGGCCTCCAGCCTCGGGCGGGAGATGCGACTCGACGCCGTGGCCATCGACGTCGCCGGACCGAACGGGTGGGAGCGGGCGGCGACCTACGGATCCGACGCGCCACCCCGGCCGAACGCCGGCCACCGGCGGGAGCTCCTCCTGAGCCACCACGACGAGGTGGTCGGCCGGCTGCTCGTGGGTTGGGCCGACGCGCCCTCGCTGCGGCCGCGCGACGAGGCCACCCTGGAGGAGCTGGCCGCGCCGCTCGCGCTGGCCGTGAGCTGGGTCCGCCTGGCCGCCGACCTGCGCCGCTCGAGCCTGGCCGTGCTGTCCGCGCGCGAGGAGGAGCGGCGACGGATCCGCCGTGACCTGCACGACGGTCTCGGCCCGCAGCTGACCGGCATCTCGCTCGGGCTGCACACCGCCATCCGCCAGCTGGACCGGGCCGGCGCGGACGGCACGCCGCTGCGCCTGCTGGCGCGCCTGGCCGACGAGGTGGACACGACCGTCGAGGAGGTCAAGCGCATCGTGCGCGACCTGCGGCCGACCGCGCTCGACCAACTCGGGCTGGTCGGCGCGGTGGCCGAGTTCGCCCACGGGTTCGACGATGCGCTCCAGGTCCACCTCGAGCTCCCCCGCTCCGATCCGGCCCTCCCAGCGGCCGTCGAGGTCGCGGTGTACCGCATCGTCACCGAGGCGCTGACGAACGTCGTCCGCCACGCGGAGGCGGCCCGGTGCTGGCTGCGCATCGAGGCCCGCGATGTCGTGGAGATCGAGGTCGAGGACGACGGCGTGGGCCTGCCCGCCGGTCCCCCGGTCGGCGTCGGACTGGCCGCGATGCGCGAGCGCGCCGCCGAGCTGGGCGGCACGGTGACGGTCGGCCCCCGTTCGCCCCACGGCACCCGCCTCCACGTCCGGCTCCCGGCGGCGCTCCCGTGAACGAGCGCGACGAGCGAGGGGCCGGGGCGCTGCGGGTGCTGATCGTCGACGACCACCCGATGTTCCGGATGGGGCTCTCGGCCGCGCTGGCCGACATGGACGGCATCGAGCTCGTCGGCCAGGCCGAGCGGGCCGAGGAGGTCGAGCCCCTGGTCGAGGCGACCCGGCCGGACGTGGTGCTCCTCGACGTGCGCCTGCCCGACGGCTCCGGGCTGGAGATCAACCGCCGCCTCGCGGAGCACCAGCCCCAGGTCAAGGTGATCCTCCTCACGATGTCCGAGGACCACGACACGGTGCTGACCGCGCTGCGAGATGGCGCCCGGGGCTACCTCGTGAAGGGCACCGGCCCGGACCGGGTCGAGCACGCCCTCCGGGCGGTCGCGGCCGGTGACGTGGTGCTCAACCAGGATCTCGCCCGCTCGGTCAGCGAGCTGGCCGATGCCCGCTCACGGGCCACCCGCAACCGCCCGTTCCCGGCCCTGACCGACCGCGAGCTGGACGTGCTGGAGCTGATCGCGCAAGGTCTCGACAACCAGACGATCGCCCGACGGCTGATCCTCAGCCCCAAGACCGTCCGCAACCACGTCTCGAACGTCTTCTCCAAGGTCCACGCCACGGACCGCAGCCACGCCATCGTCCTCGCCCGTCAGGCCGGCCTCGGCGGCGAGACCGGCTGACCGGACCCGTCCGCCCGCGGCGCTGCCGACGGCGGCTCAGCGACGTTCGAGGACGACGACCTGGATCTCCCGGTCCGCCGCCTTGGCCTTCTCGACGTAGTCGTCGTAGGCCGGCCACTGCGCCGTCATGATGGACCAGATGGCGGCGCGCTCGTCGGCCGACGCCGTGCGAGCGGTGACGTCGAGCACCTCGCCCATGACCTGGATGCGACAGTCGGGGTGGGCGACCAGGCTGGTGTACCAGGCCGGATGGGTCGGCGCGCCGCCCTTGGAGGCGACGAGGGCGTACGCGTCGCCGAACTCCCCGTAGATCAGCGCGGTGCGTCGCCAGAGGCCTGACTCGGCGCCCTGGTAGGTCAGCAGGAGCGCCGTCGTGCCGTTCCACTCGTGGCCGTCCTTGCCGTCGGAGGCCACGTAGCGGTCGATGTGCTCCTTGACCCAGCCGCTCGGGCTGTCGATCGGCTGGTCGGGGCTGGAACCGGGCGTTCCGGAGGGGGCGTCGGCGGGTGTGCTCATGGGCGACATCATGCCAGGGACATTTCCACTACGCGCATAGGGCTAATAGACTGGAGGCCGTGAGCGAGCTGTTCCGGATCGAGGACCTGCACGCCCGGCCGGTCCCCGTCTCGACGGACGGGTCGGCCGGCGCGGCGGTCCCGGAGATCCTCCGGGGGATCGACCTCTCGGTGCAGGCGGGCGAGATCCACGCCCTCATGGGGCCGAACGGCTCGGGCAAGTCGACCCTGGCCAACGCCCTGCTGGCCAATCCCGAGTACGAGGTCACCCGGGGCCGCATCTTCTTCCAGGGCGACGACATCACCGACTGGCCGACCGAGGTCCGGGCCAAGGCCGGTATGTTCCTGGCCTTCCAGTACCCCCAGGAGATCCCCGGGGTGTCGGTCATCCAGTTCCTCCGCCAGGCCCTGTCGGCCCGGAAGGGCATCGATCTGTCGGTGCTGGAGCTGCGCCTCTCGATCATGGAGTGGATGAAGCGGCTGGGCATGGACTCGTCCTTCGCCGATCGCTACCTCAACGAGGGCTTCTCCGGAGGTGAGAAGAAGCGCAACGAGGTGCTCCAGATGGCCATCCTCGAACCCGAGCTGGCCATCCTCGACGAGACCGACTCCGGGCTCGACATCGACGCCCTGCGCACCGTGGCCAGCGGCATCAGGGAGGTGCGCAAGGACCGACCCGAGCTGGGCATCGTCCTGATCACCCACTACCAGCGCCTGCTCAACGAGCTGGCACCGGACCACGTCCACATCATGGTCGACGGGCGCATCGTGGCCTCCGGCGGCCTGGAGCTGGCGACGCAGCTGGAGCAGGACGGCTACGAGGCGTTCCGGAGCGCACGATGACGACGGGCACCGACCCCCTCGACGTCCCCCGCATCCGGAAGGACTTCCCCATCCTCGACCTGGAGGTCGACGGACGGCCCATCGTCTACCTCGACTCGGCGAACAGCACCCAGAAGCCGCGGGTCGTGATCGACGCGATGACCCGGTTCATGGAGACGGCGTACGCACCGATCAACCGCAGCGCGTACAAGCTGGCCGCCGAGGCGACGGAGGCCTACGAGGGCGCCCGCACCAAGGCGCAGCGGTTCATCAACGCGCCCCACGCCCACGAGCTGATCTTCACCAAGAACGCCACTGAGGGCCTGAACCTGGTCGCCTACTCCTGGGGGCGGTCCCAGCTCGGCGCCGGCGACGTCGTCGTCCTCACGCAGATGGAGCACCACGCCAACGTCGTACCGTGGCACCTCCTCGCCGCCGAGCGGGGCATCGAGCTGCGATGGGTGCCCCTGACCGAGGACGGCCAGCTCGACCTCACCGACTTGGACCGGCTCCTCGACGGCGCCAAGGCGTTCGCCTTCACCGCCATGTCCAACGTGCTCGGCACCATCAACCCGGTGCGCCGGCTGTCCGACGCCGCGCACGCCGCCGGCGCGCTGGCCATCGTCGACGCCTGCCAGTTCGTCCCCCACAACCCGACCGACGTCCAGGCCATGGGCGCGGACTTCCTCGCCTTCTCCTCCCACAAGCTGTGCGGGCCGACGGGCCTGGGCGTGCTGTGGGGGCGCGAGGAGCTGCTCGACGCCATCCCGCCCTTCCTGGGCGGCGGC
Organism: bacterium; assembly: GCA_046734535.1. GTDB lineage: Bacteria > Actinomycetota > Acidimicrobiia > Acidimicrobiales > Ilumatobacteraceae > DASTFY01. Next base: position 5,356 of record JBKPRL010000010.1, read on the forward strand.
AACATGATCGCCGACGTGCGCCAGGACGGCTTCACGCCCGCCGCGCTGCCCGACAAGTTCGAGGCCGGGACACCGCCGATCACCGAAGCCGTCGGCTTCGCCGCCGCACTCGACTACCTGAGCGAGCTGGGCATGGCCAACGTCCGCCGCCACGAGATGGACATCGCCGGGTACGCCATCGGGGCGCTCGAGGACCGCTACGGCGACGACATCACCATCCACGGGCCGCACAACGTCGAGGTCCGCGGCGCCACCCTGTCGTTCTCCTTCCGTGACCTCCACCCCCATGACGTGAGCCAGGTGCTCGACCAGGCCAACGTGTACGTCCGCGCCGGCCATCACTGCGCCAAGCCGCTCATGCGCGTGCTCGGCGTCGGCGCGACCTGCCGGGCCAGCTTCTACCTCTACAACGACCGGCCCGACGCCGACGCCCTGGTCGACGCCCTCGCCGCCGCCAACGACATCTTCGGTCCATAGGACCGAGCGGGACCAGGAGGACCAACCACCACCATGCCCGGGCTCGAGGATCTCTACCGCGAGATCATCCTGGACCACTATCGCAACCCTCGGAACAGGGGCGAGCTGCCGACGCCGCCCGCCGTGCGCAGCGAGGGCTTCAACCCCTTGTGCGGCGACGAGGTGCAGGTCTACCTGGACGTCCATGACGGGGTGGTCGACGACATCCGCATCAGCGGTCAGGGCTGCTCGATCAGCCAGAGCTCGGCGTCGATGATGTCGCAGGCCATCAAGGGCAGGTCCGTGCCCGAGGCCAGGGCGCTGCTCCACGCCTTCAAGTCGATGATGTCGATCGAGGACGGTCACGACCGGGACGACGCGGCCGATGCGGAGCCGGGCGTCAAGATGGGCGACCTCGAGGCCCTGCAGGGGGTCGTGAAGTACCCGGTCCGCATCAAGTGCGCCACCCTGGCCTGGAACACCCTGGCGCAGGGCCTCGATCAGGCCGAGAACGGCGACCCGTCTGCCAACTGAGTCTCGTCGCCACCCTCCGCGGAGCGAGGGTTGGCTCCTACTCGCTCCGCTCGGCAATGCGTTCCCCCATCGCTGCGTTGCGCCGGCGGAGCCGGACGCAACGGGTCCATCGCAGCGGTTACTCCCTGCGGAGGTCGACGACCTGGCCGGCGGTCGCCCTGACGAGTGCGTCCGGCGCGGCGCCGAACACGTCGTTCCAGGTCCCCGCCGCGGCCCACACCTCGTCGTAGGCCAGCAGGTCGGGATCGACGAAGACCCGCAGCGGCGTGGCGTGGCCGAAGGGTGGCACCCCACCAATGGGGTAGCCGGTGGCCTCCCGCACGACGTCGGCGTCGACCCGGCGGGCCTTGCCACCGCCCGCCGCGGCCCCCAGCTTGCGCTCGTCGAGCTGGTTGCTCCCGGCGACGAGGGCCATGACGACCTGGCCGTCGACCGCGAACACCAGGCTCTTCACGATCTGGCCCACCTCGACGCCGATGGCCGCGGCCGCGTCGGCCGCGGTCTTCGTTCCCTCCGGGAAGCGCCGGACCTCGATGACCAGGCCCAGGGCGTCGGCGGCGTCGGTCACCCGCCGGACGTTCGGGTGTGTCGTCTCGCTGCCCTCGCTCACAGGATCGCGTTGATGGCCTCGGCCAGCCGTCGATCGCGGTCCGTGACGGTGTTGCCGGCGTCGTGCGAGGTCAGCTCGATGGTCACGGTGTTCCACACGTTCGACCAGTTGGGGTGGTGGTCCATCTTCTCGGCCAGCAGCGCGACGCGGCTCATGAAGGCCCACGCCTCGCTGAAGTTGCCGAAGGTCAGCTCGCGGCGCAGGCGGCCGTCGGCCTCGTCCCAACCGTCAGGGGTCATATCGATACCTCCGTGATCATGGCGGCCAGCGCGTCCGGTCGCTCGATCATCACCATGTGAGCAGCCCGGTCGATCTCGACGTAGATCGCACCCGGGATCTCGGCCGCGTACGTGCGGGCGTGGGCCTCCGGGATCAGCGTGTCGCCGGTGGCCCGGACGACGAGCGTCGGCACGGTGATCCGCCACAGCCGCTTGCGCAGCTTCGGGTCGTGCAGATACGGGTCCCAAGCGAGCTTGGCGGTGGCCGCCATGGTCTGGAGCACCGGTCGCACGAGATCGAAGGGGAGCTCGGCGTCGCGGTCCTCGGCCAGCGCGCTGAGCTGGAGCATGAGCTGGGCCATCGGGTGCTGCTGGTCGTAGTAGAGGTCAGGCACCATCTCGGCCGGCTTGCGGCCGAAGATGTCCTTGATCTCAGCCCCTTCGAGGTAGAGGCCAGCCGGGTTGACGAGGACGAGTCGACCGATCCGGTCGGGGTACCGGGTGGCCACCTCGGCCGCCATCCAGCCGCCCAACGACGCGCCGACGAGCGTGGGCCGCTCCAGCTCGAGCCGCTCGAAGACGTCGAGCAGGTGGAAGGTGGCGTCCTCCCTGTCGTCGATCTGGTCGAGCCCGTCGCTGTCGCCGAAGCCGGGGAACATGGGAGCGACGACGTCGTGGTGCTCGGAGAGGCGGTCGAGCAGCTCCAGCCCCTCCCCCTCGCCGTTGGCCGAGTGCAGGTAGACGAGCGTCGGGCCGGCGCCGCCGCGCCGATACTGGACCTTGCCGACGTGGGTGTCGAGGAAGGCGACCTCCATGTCAGACCTGCGCCTGGGTGAGCGGCTGGAGGATCGGCTCACCCTCGGGGAAGCGCTCCTTGAGCCGGGGCATGATCTCGGTCGCGAACAGCGAGAGGTTGCGGCGGGTCAGATCGCCGGGCAGGGTCCCGAGCTGGAACAGCCCGAGCAGGTTGCCCGTGCCGAGCTGCTCGATGTGCTCGACCAGCCGCTCGTACACGGTGTCCGGCGAGCCGACGATGGCGTACGCCCCGTCGACCACCTGGTCCCAGCTCTGCAGCGAGAGCGCGAACAGGTGGCGGCCCTTCATGATGTTCTCCATCGAGCGCAGCGAGGTGTAGCCGGGAGGGTTGATCTCGATCCCGGGCAGCAGCTTGCGGGCCCAGTACCAGAAGTGCGGCTCGTACTCCGCACGCGCCTGCTCGTCGGTCTCGGCGACGTAGATGGGCTCGAGCCAGCCGGCCTGGCGAGGTTCGTAGGTGTAGCCCTCCCGCTCGCAAGCCTCGCGGAACATCCGGAACTGCCGGTCGAACACGCTGATGTGGAAGTACGGGATGCCCATGTACGCGTAGTGGTGGCGGGCGACGAACTCCATCGTCTCGAGTGAGCCGGCGCCCGGGATCCAGATCTCCGGGTGGGGCTGCTGGATGGGCCGGGGCCAGGTGTTCATGAAGCGGAGCTTGTAGTGCTTGCCGATGAACTCGGTCGGCCCGGGCTCGGTCCACGCCTTGATGACGATGTCGTGGGCCTCGTAGAACCGCTCTCGGGCGTGGGCCGGGTTGATCGAGAAGCTGTAGTACTCGGGCCCGCCGCCGACCACGAAGCCGGCGATGAGCCGGCCACCCGAGATGTTGTCGATCATCGCGAACTCCTCCGCCACCCGCGTCGGCGGGTCGTACAGCGGGAGGGCGTTGCCGACGACGCAGATCCTGGCCCGCGTGGTCTGGCGGGCGAGGATCGACGCCATCAGGTTGGGCGAGGGCATGAGCCCATAGGCGTTCTGGTGGTGTTCGTTGATGCACACCCCGTCGAAGCCCAGCTCGTCGGCGTAGATCAGCTCGTCGAGGTAGCGGTTGTAGACGTCGTGGCCGACCTGCGGGTCGAAGAGCGCGTTCGGCACCGTGACCCAGGCTGGGCCCTCGTAGTCGGCCGGCAACCCGGGGTAGGGCATCAGGTGGAAGGAGAACACGCGCATCAAAGACCCCCGGATCGGTGCTGGCCGTGCCCCGGCGACTGTAGTGGCGCGGCGCTGGCCGGGGCCGGGCCGGCCAGCACTCCGTGCAGCGCGCTCAGGCGACGGTCGCGCTCGGACTCGTCCACACCGATCACCGTCACGTGGCCGACCTTGCGGTCGCGCCGGGCGGCCTTGCCGTAGGAGTGCAGGTGCGCGCCTGGGATGGCCAGGACGCTGGCCGGCGGCGGCTCGGCACCGATCAGGTTGACCATCGCGCTGGGCGAGCGGACGGACGCATCGCCGAGGGGCAGGCCGCACACCGCGCGCAGGTGCTGTTCGAACTGGCTGGTCGAGGCTCCCTCGATCGTCCAGTGGCCGGAGTTGTGGACTCGTGGCGCCAGCTCGTTGGCCAGCAGCGTGCCGTCGACGTCGAACAGCTCGAGGCACAGCACGCCGACGTGGCCGAGCTCGTCGGCCACCTTCCGGATCAGCTCGGCCGCGGCCTGCTCCGCGTGGGGCGACGTGGTCGGGGCGGGCGCCAGCGAGTGGCGCAGGATGCCGTCCGCGTGGTGGTTCTCGACGAGCGGGTAGACGGCCATCGTGCCGTCGAGCCCGCGGGCGCCGACGATCGAGACCTCCCGCTCGAAGGCCACGACCCCCTCGGCGACGCTCGGTCCTTGGAGCCGTTCGGCCGCGGCACGGATCGCTCTTCCGGTGGCGGCAGGATCGAGGCGCACCTGGCCCCGACCGTCGAAGCCGCCGGTGCGTCGCTTGACGATCGTCCCCGCCGGAAAGCCCACCTCGAGCTCGCCGGGGACGGCGTACGGGGCGATCGCGATGCCGAGGCGGGACAGCAGCTGCTTCTCGGCCAGGCGGTCCTGGGCGATGGCCACCACCTCGGGCGAGGGGCGAACGGGGACCCTCTCCGCCAACCAGGCCAGCGCGTGGATGGGGACGTGCTCGACCTCGATCGTCACGACATCGCAGCGCCGGGCCAGCTCGGCCAGCGCGCCGGGGTCGTCGAAC
>JBKPRL010000011.1:0-23954 GCA_046734535.1 bacterium
CTGGTCGATGCGCTGGCGGAGGAGCGCGACATGGTCGTTCCAGGCCTGCTGTTGCTGGGCCCACGCGTCGGTCAGCTGGTCCTTGGCGACCTCAGCGCTGGCCCGCAGCTTCGCCGCTTCCGCCTCCGCCGACTCTCGTGAGGCCTGCACGGTCTTCTCCAGATCGGCCCGTGTCTGACGCGCCGCGTCAGCGGCCTTCTGCTCAGCTTCGCGTGCCCGACTCGTCAACCTGGCCAGGTTCTCCGTTGCAGTGGTCATGCTGTCCTCCCATCAGGGGCTGTATCCGTAGTCGCTTCATGACACCGAACCCGCCCCGCCGACCGCCACCGCGCCGAGAACCGCAACACATGCGGTCTTCATACGCCTGCGCGAAGGCCGACGCAACGGGTTCGTGATACTGCGCCGCCCAGGGCGACCGTCAGCAGCCCCCCGGGGATCTGCCTGTCAGTCTCGGAGCAGCGCGTACAGGATGATGTCGCGCCACGCTCCGGCTCGGAACAAGATCCTCGCAGGACACCCTCACGCGACCCAGACCACCCTGTCGCTGCTTGGCGCCCTCAGAAAGTTGAGGAGGACCCTCCTGGAACGGCTGACATTCACGGAGAACGGCGCTCTACGGATCGCCTGTGCCGTGATCCATCGCCTGAGCGCGCGTGAGGCCGGGTCGGGAGCGTCCCAGCCGACGACCCCCGGGATCCAGTGCGTGAGCCCTTCGGCCACGTCGTTGCGGTTCAGGTGGCGAGGTGGTTGCGCGAACGTCGAGTACGGCCGACAGCGGAGCACGACGCGCTGCTCCTGCTCGGCCATCGCCTCGACGAAGGGGCGCTGTCGGGGCCCAGGCGCTGGCCCGACATGCGCTGGCCAATCGCCATCATGACGTCGACGACCAGCTCCCGGGCGGCGTCCACTGCGGCGTCCGCGTACACCTCGAGATCGGTGAGTGGACACGAGCAGCTCGTCGTCGTCGGTCGCCACGTATACACGACCGACAGGGCCGGCCCGTCGTTGGGGCGCGAATAGCCGAACACGCACGTGCGAATGGGTGCGCACGAACTCGCAGCGCTCGGACGGGAGCATGTCGCGGTCCGGCGGGGCGATGAAGGGATCGGGTTTGTAGGGCAGGAGCACGGCAGTCCTCAGGCCTCGGGTTCGTCGCTTCGCAGGAAGTGGGTGATGAGCTCGGCGGAATCGACAGCGTGGTCCATGAGCAGCAGGTGGCCGGCGTCGGGAACGACGTGCACTGTCGCGTGTGGGATGCGGGCGCCGAGGATCCGCGCGTTGATGGGTGGGACGATCGGGTCCTTCCCGCCCGTGAGTACGAGCGTCGGCGCGGCGATGCGGTGCAGCCACGGCAGGCTGGTCCAGCCCGCGGTGGCGATGAGCTGGCTGGCGTAGCCCCACACGGTCGGCGGTCGTGAGCGGCGAGCGTGCATCTGCTGCTGCATGAGCCTCCCGTCCGGGTCCATCACCGGTCCGTACATCCGGCGGAAGCTGGCCTGCAGGAAGCGGGGCGAGTAGTACCGCAGGGGCGTGGCGAGGAGTCCGAGCGCGATCGGTGTACCGGGAACGCCGCCGACACCGCAGGCTGTCGAGGCGAGGACCAGCCGTCGCACCCGGTGCGGGTTCCTTACTGCGAGCTCCTGTGCCACTCCCCCGCCGAAGGAGACGCCGAGGACGTCGACCTGGGGCAGCCCGAGCTGGTCGAGGAGGTGCGCGGCCTGGCGGGCGAGGCCATGCGGACGGAGCGGGATGAGCTGCGGCGGCGAGTGGCCGGTGCCCGACGCGTCATAGGCGATCGTCTGGAAGCCGCGGTCGTGGAGCTGCCGCTCGAGCGGCGACCACATCTCGATGTTGCCGCCGAGGCCCATGATGAGCAGGAGCGGTCGACCCTCACCGGCCACCGCGACCCGCAGCAGGTGCCCGTCCACGCGGGCGAACATGCGCAGGCCGTTCATTTCAGAGGTGCACGTAGCGCCCGGGCGCAGGATCGAGCGGCCGGTGGCCTGCGTTCCCGGCGCGTCGCCGGCGGGCGCGCAGAGTTCCCGAGCGGGTGCCGAGCCATTCGTGCCAGAGCGTCCACCAGGACCCCGCCACCGGTGTGGCGGCCTCGCGCCACTCCGAGGCGGTGGGCGGGAGCTCGCCGGCGACCAGGTACGACGCCTTCGGGTTGCCTGGCGGGTTGAGGATCGCCTGGATGTGACCGCCCGTGCTCAGCACGAACTGGCTGTCCCCGCCCAGCAGCTGCGTGGTCCGGTAGGCGCCATCCCACGGGATGATGTGGTCGGTGTAGCCGGCGACGACGAAGCTGTCGCACATGACCTTGCCGAGGTCCACCGTCGTGTCGAGCACCTCGAGCGTGCCCTCGACGAGGCCGTTCGTCAGGTACAGGTCGAGGAAGTCGGAGTGCAGACCGGCGGGCAGGCGTGTGGTGTCACTGTTCCAGTACAGGATGTCGAAGGCGGGCGGGTTCTGGCCGAGCAGGTAGTTGTTGACCCAGTAGTTCCACACGAGGTCGTTGGGGCGCAGCCACGCGAAGACCTTGGCCATGTCGTCGCCCGAGAGGACGCCCGCCCGCATCGAACGTGCCCGCGCCGCCTCGACCGCTCGTGTGGAAGCGAGAGCGGTGACCATGGTCTCGGTCCGGGTGTCGAGCCCGGCGACGAGGAACGTCGCCGAGTGCACGAGCTCCGACGCCCCAGTCGCGGTGAGGTGACCGAGCACCGTTGCCAGGGTGACGCCTCCGGCACAGATGCCGACCGCGTTGACGTCGTCGGTTCCGGCGATGTCGCGGGCGACGTGGATGGCTTCGAGGACGGCGGTGGCGTAGGTGTCGAGGTTCCAGTCGCGCTGCTCGGGTGTCGGGTTGCGCCAGCTGAGCGCGAAGTACGGGATGCCGGCGGCGACCGTGCTCTCGACGAGGCTGCGGCCGGGCGCCAGATCGGTGATGTAGAACTTGTTGATCTGCGGGGGGACGACCACGAGCGGTCGCCGGTGAACCCGCGGTGACGTCTCCTCGTACTGGATCAGCTCGAACACCTCGGTGCGGTGCACCACCTGACCGGGTGTGACCCCGAGGTTCGTGCCGACCGCGAACGGCCGGGTGTCGACCTGGGACGGCATCCCGCCGTTGTGCCGCAGATCGTGCCCGACGTTTCGGGCGCCGGCCACGAGGCTCTGCCCCCGCGTCTGGACCGCCTTGGCCAGCGCGTCCGGATTGGTCAGGAGGTTGTTGGTCGGCGCCACGCCCTCTGTCAGCAGCGACATCGCGAAGTGGGCGCGGGCCTGGCTCTTGGCGTCGAGATCCACCTCGTCGATCACCCGGTGGGCCGCGCTGGCCTCCACGAGGTACGCCTGCACGAGGCGCCGGAACAGCGGGTGGTCACGCCACGCCGCGGCGGCGAAGCGACGATCACCCTTGTCGGGGGCGACGTCGCTGCGACCGAGCGCGACGCGCAGCAGCTCGCCTGCCGCGTCGAGCGCGGTGGCTGCCGCGACGCCCGGCTCCACCGCGACGCGCTGGCCGAGCCGGCCCAGCGCCGCGGCCACCTGACCGCGGGTGAGGCCGACGAACGGGTTGGCGCCGAGGATCGGGGGGTCGTCGCGGTCGAAGGTCGGGGCAGTGGAGGCGCTCATCGCAGCCACACCCCGCCGTCGACCACCAGGACCTGCCCGGTGGCGTACCGGGCCGAGATCAGCCCGACGCACGCGTCGGCGACATCGTCCGGGGTGCCGCTGCGCTCGAGCGGTGCCCGCTCCTGAACCGCGACCCGCACGTCGTCCCAGCCCTCGGTCCACGGCGTGTCGATGAGCCCCGGCGCCACGGCATGGACGCGAACCTCGGGACCGAGGACGTTGGCGAGCAGGACCGTCAGGTGGTTGAGTGCCGCCTTCGACACGGCGTACGGGATGGACGAGCCGACTGCGCGGACCCCGGCCAGCGACGTCATGTTGAGGATCACGCCGTCGCCCGACGCTCGGAGGTGCGGCGCGGCGGCCCGGACGACGTTCCACGGGCCGATCACGTTGACCCGCAGGATCTTCTCCCACACCTCGGGCGTCGCCGCGTCGAGGTCGTCGTGAGGGATGACGGCGGTGGTGCCGGCGTTGTTGACCACGATGTCGAGCCGGCCGTAGTGGCCGACCGCGGCATCGACCAGGAGCTGAGCCTGTGTCGGGTCCGCGACGTCGGCTTGCACGTAGATCGCGTCGGGGAGCTCGCCGGCGACCTGCTGGCCCGCCGCCACGGACGTAGCCGAGTTGACGACGACGCTGGCGCCGAGCTCGGCGAACCGGGCGGCGACGGCCGCCCCGATGCCGCTCGAGGAGCCGGTGACGAGGGCGACTCGTCCCTTGAGGTCTGTCCGCTCGTTCATGGCGCGTGGAGGGGGGATTGGATAGGCTGGTGGCCCCATTCGCTGATCCGGTCGTAGCGGCGATCGTCGGTCCACGGCGCGTCGATCGTCCGGGCGCCGTAGCCGAACTCGAGCTGGAATCCGGCCGGCGTCACGACGTAGAAGCTGAACATCTTGTCGTTGTCGTGCTTCCCGATGGTGTTGGCGATCGGCAGGCCTGCGCTCCAGGCCCGGTCGAAGGCAGTCCCGACGTTGTCCTGCGACACCGTCTCGACCATCACGTGGTGCAGCTTCTGGGGTAGCTCGATCGGTGCTGCGCCCAGGGCGAGGGAGTGATGGCGGGAGTTGCAGTGGTAGAAGCGCACCGTCAGCGGCAGACCGCCGAGGTCCGTCTCCAGCCAGTCGGACTGGGTGAAGCCGAGCGCGTCGCGGGCGAAGCGATCGGCCGCGTCGAGGCCGGACACGACGAACACCACATGACCGAACCCCTGGTCCTTCGTGACGAAGCCACCGGGCACGAGGGGCGAGTCAAACGGGTCCGATATCCAGCTCAGGCCGTGCACGAGCTCGAATGGGACACCCCACGGCGTGTCGACGCGAACGAGCGCGTCGACACGGCGGGCGGTGGCCTCCGCAGGGCTGCCCTCGGTGACCGGCGCGCCGGCGACGCGGGCCCGCTCGACCGCACGGTCGAAGGCATCGGCGGAGGGTGCTTCCAGACCGACGAACACGGCGTCGTTGGCTGGTCCCTCCTCGACGATGATGCGGTGGACCCGGTCGTCGTTGCGCCATGTGGTCGCGCCGTCGGGGGTCGTGTCACCGGGAACGAGCCCCACGACCTCCCCGAGGAAGGCGTCGAAGGCCGTGCGATCGGAGACCTGTACTCCGAGGTAGGCGACTTCCAACTCAGCGGCCATGTCGTGCGCTCCTCTCGACGAGGTGGGTGTGGATCGTTCCGATGCCTTCGATGGTGGACACGAGCTCGTCCCCGGGAGCGAGGAAGCGCGGCGGCGTACGTGTCCCGCCCACTCCGGACGGCGTACCGGTGAAGATGAGGTCGCCCGGCAGGAGCGGGGTGATCGACGAGAGGTGATGCACCAGCCCGTCCACGCCGAAGATCAGGTCGGAGGTGCGGCTCTTCTGCACCTCCTCGCCGTTGACCGAGCAGCCGAGCGCGAGGTCGTCGGAGTCGGCGAGCTCGTCGGGGGTGATCACCCAGGGACCGATGGGTCCGAATCCGGGGAACGACTTGCCAAGGCTGAACTGGGGCGCCGGCGGCCTCGTCTGCACCACGCGCTCGGACAGGTCCTGGCCGACGGTGACGCCGGCGACATGTCGCCATCCGTCCCCGAGGGCGACCTCGTAGGCGGGTGGCCCGATCACGACCACGAGCTCGACCTCCCAGTCGACGAACGCGCTGGGCAGCTCGACAGTCGCGTCCGGCCCGGTGAGGCACGTCGGGAACTTCGTGAACGTCGGCGGGAACATTGGGATCCCGACGCCCGCCTCGGCGGCGTGGGCGGCGTAGTTGAGGCCGATGGCGAACACCTGCCGAGGGAACGGCACCGGTGCCAGCAGCGCCTGCGCGTCGAGCGGCGCATCCGCCGCCGTCACCCGCTCAGCGAGAGCGCGGACCTCGTCCCAGCGCTCGTAGAGCAGTTGGGGGTCCGCAGGCAATACGCCGTTGGATGCCGCCGCGACGTCGACGACACCGTCGTCAACGATCAAGGCGGCACGCCCCGCGACGTTGGCAAGTCTCATGATCCTCCTCAGGGGCGGGCCGCCGGGGCGGCACGTCGAACGGTGTGACTGTAAGACATCGACTACCTATCTGTAAATCGTTTTATTGAACTTTTGTCGATTCGGTTCGGCAAGCGACGGAGCAGAGCTACTCTGGCCTGGGGACGGCCACGTTCGCGGCGCGGGCGTCGGCCGACGCGTTGACCTCGCGGAACAGTCGGGCCTCCAGGCGAAGGCCCTCGTCGAGCGGGAGTCGCAGGCCGTCGACCACCGCCCGCTTCGCGGCGAACACCGCGCCGGCGGGGTTGTTCGTGATCTGACCGCACCATTCGAGAGCGTGGTCGAGGAAGCCGTCGGTCGGCAGCACCGCGTTCAGGAGCCCGACCCGGAGCGCTTCTTCGGCCTGAAGACCCGTCCGGATAGGCAAAGCTGGGCGCCCACCGCCGGCCCGACGATCCGCGGGAGGCGTTGCGTTCCGCCGGCGCCGGGGATGATGCCGACGGTGACCTCGTGCTGGCCGAGGTGGGCCCGCTGGCTGCCGAGCCGCAGCGTGCAGGCCAATGCCGTCTCGCACCCTCCACCCCAGGCTTGCCCGTCGATGGCTGCCACTGCGGGCTGCGGCATGGACTCGAGCGTCGCCAACGCCCGGCGCCAGGTTCGCGGATCGCCCTCGACCGGTTCGCCGCGTCCCAAGGCCGCCAGGTCGTCCACGTCGGCATGGGCGATGAAGTACCCGTCGACACCGCCCGTCAGGACGACCACGGTCGCGTCCGACGTGCGGCCCGCCACCTCGTCCAGCGTGTCGGCCAGATCGGTCATGGCCGCGATCGACATCCAGTTGCTGTTCGGCCGAGTGAAGGTCAGCACCGCGATTCGCTCGGTCACCTCAACGGTCCACCAGCGGCGGTGAGCTGTGCCCGCCATGGCCATCACCTCCGACGCGCATCCCCGTCGTCGAGGGCGACGAGCACCGTCCCTCAGAGGGTGCCGCCTCAGGGGTAACGAACGATCTGTGGCCTGTAAATCGAAAATCATTGACAGAACGATTTTCATCCGGCACAGTGGCCCCGTCACCGATCCCGAGGAGGGGACTCTTGAACCTGGCCCGACGGGCGCGCGCCGCAGCGGTGCTCGCCATCTCCGTCGCTGCAGCGAGTGCGTGCACCGAGGCGACCAACGACTCGACCACCGAGACCGTCACGACCTCGAGCGCCGCCGCGGCGGCCCCCACCGCAGCCGCCGACTCTCCGGCGTCGACGGGCACGACCGTGGCCGCGCCCCAGGGCGAACCCATTGTGCTGGCCATGGTCTCGCAGGAGAGCGGGCCAGCGGCCCTCCCTGACGCCCGCCAGGCCGCCGAGGCGGCGGTGGCGTACGTGAACGCCGAGCTCGGCGGGGCCGCCGGACGCCCGCTGCAGCTCGAGACCTGCGTGACCGACGGGTCGCCAGAGCAGTCCTCCGCGTGCGCGAACCGGCTGCTCGAGAAGGGTCCGGTGGCCTTCGTGGCCGAGACCGAGCTCGGCACGGCCGGAAGCGTGCCGATCATCGAGGGTGCCGGCGTCCCGCTCGTCGGTGCCGCTGGAGTCACCCCAGAGCTCGTGGGCTCCCATAGTGCGTACGCGTTCGGTCTCGACGCGGTCGGCGACTATGCCGGCTGGACCAAGTACCTCGCCACCGACGGCGGCGCGAAGACCATCAACCTGTTGAACCTCGACATCCCTGCGGCGGGCATCTTCGAGGCGATCATCCGGTCGGTGGCCGAAGCGAACGGGGCGAAGCTCGGCAAGGTCGTGTCACTCCCGCTCAACGCGAGCGATGCCACGTCGCAGGTGGCGGCGGCCGCCGAGGGCGATCCCGACGTCATCATGACCACGACAAGCGCTCAGCTGTGCGTGCCCATCAGCCAGGCCCATGCGAGCATCGCCCCGTCGACCAAGCTGTTCCTCCCCGGCATCTGCGGGAGCCCGCAGATCCTGGCGGCAGCCGGGAGCGCCATCGAGGGTGCGTACGTCGGGTTCGGCAGCCTGAACCCCTACGACAAGGCCGACCCCCAGGTGGAGACCTACCGCCGGGCGTTGGACACCTACGCCGGAGGCAACGTGCCCCTGAGTCAGTTCGCCGGCAACGCCTTCACGGCGGTGATGAACCTCAAGAAGGTCATCGACGGGCTCGACCCGGCATCGGCGACGCCCGCGGCGATATCCGAGGCCATCCGGGCCGGGGTCGACGTTCCGTCGTTCATGACCGACACGTACACCTGCGACCAGCGGCTTGCCTTCTCGCCGGTCACGTGCAGTCGGGGCCGCCGTGTGTTCGAGGTCTCCGGCGCCGAGCTCAAGGACCTGAGCGACCAGTGGTACGACGGCACGGCCGACGTGAAGCTGGGCTGAGCAGCCTGCGGTGACATGACCGATCTGACGCTCTTCGCCCTGCTCGGCCTGGGAGCCGGAGCACTCATCGCGCTGCTCGCCATCGGCGTGGTGGGCGAGTACATGGCCTCCGGCGTCGTGAACTTCGCCCACGGCGCCGTGGCCATGTTCTGTGCCTACTGCTACACCTCGCTCCGCCAGAGCGGCGAGCTCGTCCTGCCGGTCGTGGTGCTCCCGCATCGCATACCCCTCGCCGGAGCCGGGCTGCAGACGGCTCCGGCGATCGCCATCACTCTCCTCTACGCCGTCGGTCTCGGCGCCGGCCTCTACCTGGCCATCTTCCGCTGGCTGCGCCACGCCCCCGCACTGGCCAAGGTCGTGGCGTCGATCGGGCTGATGCTCAGCCTCCAAGCGCTAGCCGTCCTCCACTTCGGGTCCCAGGCCCAGCCGACGCGGGCGGTGCTGCCGAACGAGCCGATCAGCATCCTCGGAGCCAGCGTGGGACGTGATCGTCTGTACCTCGCCGCGATCGCCTTCGCCGCCGCAGGAGTCCTCGCGGCGGTGTACCGGTACACCCGCTTCGGCATCGTGACCCGGGCGGTCTCCCAGAACGAGCGGGCGGCGTCGCTCTTCGGCTGGTGGCCCGTCCGGACCGAGGTGGGCAACTGGGCCATCGCCTCCGGGTTGGCCGGCCTGGCGGGTGTCCTGGCGGCACCGATCGTGTCGCTCAGCCCGACCACCATGACCCTCGCCATCGTGCCGGCGCTCGCTGCTGCACTTGTCGCCGAGCTGTCTTCGTTCACCGTCGCGGCGGTGACCGCTCTCCTCATCGGCGTCGGCCAATCGCTGTGCGTGAAGGCGGCAGCCAGCTGGGGCTGGTTCCCGCAGCGAGGGATGCCGGACGTCCTGCCGTTCCTCCTGATCGCCGTCGCCATTCTCGTCCGCGGCAAGCGCCTCCCCACCCGTGGCGAGTCGGGTGAAGCCCGGCTCCCGCGAGCGCCGCTCGGCGCCCGGCCGTTGATGCCGATCGTGGTGCTCGTGCCCGCCGCCGCGGCGCTGCTGGCCCTGACCGGCGCAGGATGGCGGGCGGCGGTCATCCAGAGCATCATCACGGCCTGCGTCTGCTTGTCGCTGGTGGTGCTCACGGGCTTCGTGGGCCAGGTGTCCCTGGCCCAGGCGGCGTTCGCCGGGGTGGGCGGTTTCATGCTGGCCAAGCTGCTCGACGCGGCCCACGTGCCGTTCCCCGTCGGACTGCTGTTCGCGGGACTCGTCACCGTCCCCATCGGCCTGCTCGTCGCCCTGCCGGCGCTGCGAGTCCGAGGCGTCAACCTGGCCATCATCACCCTCGGCGCCGGGGTGGCCATCGACACCTTCTTGTTCCGCAACGAGCAGATCTCCGGCGGTCTGGCCGGTGTATCCGTGCCCTCGCCGACGCTCTTCGGCCTCGACCTGGGCATCAGCGGTGAGACGGCCGCCGACTACCCGCGCCTGGCGTTCGGCCTCGCCGCCCTCGCGACGTTCGCGGTCCTCGCGGTCGTCGTCGTCAACCTGCGGCGGAGCCCCACGGGATCGCACTGCCTCGCCCTGCGCTCCAACGAGCGCGCGGCCAGCGCCATCGGGATCAGCCCTGCAGGGACGAAGATGCTCATCTTCGCCGTCTCAGCGTTCATCGCCGGCACCACCGGCGGCCTGATCGGTTACCAGCAGGGCCGACTGTCGCCGGAGAGCTTCTCCATCTTCGTGTCGCTGATGCTGCTGTCGATCGCCTACATCGGAGGCATCGCGACCGTGCGCGGCGCCATCTTCGCCGGGCTGATGTTGGCTCCAGGCGGCCTGGCGTTCACCGCCCTCGACCGCTGGTTCGAGCTCGGCCGCTACCAGCCCCTGGTGGCCGGCGTCGGGGTCATCCTCAGCGCCATCCTCAACCCGGACGGCGTGATGGCCAAGCCGCGCCAGCACCGTCGCCGGCGCGCCGGCCAGGCGACGGCCTCGGTGCCACGGCCACAGGGCTCCCTCGCCCCCGCTCACCTCGTCGGAGGTGCCGGATGAACCTGCTCGAGGTCGATGGCCTTCGCGTCGTGTTCGGCGGCGTTGCCGCGGTGGACGGCGTGTCCTTCACGATCGGCGAGGGATCGCTGGTCGGCTTGATCGGCCCCAACGGTGCCGGCAAGACCTCCTGCATCGATGCGCTGACCGGCTACGTGACTCCGGCCGGCGGCACCGTTCGCTTCCTCGGTCGCGACCTCGCAGGCATCCCGCCGCACCGGCGAGCTCGATCCGGCCTGGTCCGCACCTTCCAGTCGGTCGAGCTCTTCGACGACCTCACGGTGCGTGACAACCTGCGGGCTGCCGCCAACCGGCGCAACGTCTGGACGTCCCTCCGGGACCTCGTCGCCCCCCGGTGGCACGGCGACGAGTCCGCCATCGCCTGGGCGCTCGACGTGGTCGGGCTCACCGACGCGGCCGACACGCTGCCCAGCGAGCTCTCCCAGGGCCAGCGCAACCTGGCCGGGGTCGCCCGGGCCCTGGCCTGCCGACCCCGCCTGCTGCTGCTCGACGAACCGGCCGCGGGCCTTGATGCGACCGAGACGGCGGAGCTCGGTCGGCACCTGCGGGACGTCGCCTCCGACGGCGTGGCGGTGCTGCTCGTCGACCACGACATGGGTCTGGTTCTCGGGACGTGCGACCGGACGGTGGTGCTCGACTTCGGCCGCGTGCTGGCGGAGGGAACGACGGACCAGATCCGGCGCGACGACCGTGTCATCGCCGCCTACCTGGGTGACGAGGCTGGCGATCAGAGCAACGGGAGGCCCACATGAGCGTGCTCGAGCTCGAAGGGGTGTCGTGCGCCTACGGCCGGTCCGTCGTCGTGCGGAACCTCGACCTGCGCGTCGAGGAGGGCGAGGTCGTCGCCCTCCTCGGCGCCAACGGTGCCGGCAAGACGACGACACTGCTCACCATCGCTGGAGTGCTGCCCGCGGCCGCCGGGCAGGTCCGACTCCTCGGTGAGCGGATCGAGCGATGGCCCGCGGCCTGCGTCGCCCGCCACGGCGCGGTGCTGATCCCCGACGATCGCGGCCTGTTCCCGAAGCTCACCGTGGGCGAGAACCTCGAGCTGTCGGCGACGCGCCGGCGCCACAAGGGCGATCCCCTGGCGTTGTTCCCCGAGCTGCAGGGTCGGCTCGGCACCCCGGCCGGGCTGCTCTCCGGGGGCCAGCAGCAGATGCTCGCCATCGCGCGCGCGCTCCAGCGGTCACCGAAGCTCCTGCTCGTCGACGAGCTGAGCTTCGGGCTGGCTCCGTTGATCGTGCAGCGCCTGATGCCCATCCTCCGCCAGGTTGCGGACCAGACCGGGGCCGCCGTGCTGCTGGTCGAGCAGCACGTGCACCTCGGCCTGGCGATCGCCGAGCGCGCCTATGTCCTCAGCCACGGCAACCTGGTGCTCGCCGCCCCGGCCGCCGATCTCCGCGACGACCTGTCGCTCGTCCAGGCCAGCTACCTCGGCGAGGCCGACCTCGCCCCCTCAACCGAAGGAATTGATCGATGAGCACAGCGCAGACCCCCGAGACCACGCCTGCCGACAGCGTCGACGTGGCCATCGTCGGCTACGGCCCGGTCGGCGCCGCCCTGGCGGTCCTGCTCGCCCAGCGGGGTTGGCGGGTCGCCGTGCTCGAGCGCTGGCAGGATCCCTACCCGCTGCCCCGGGCCGTCCACTACGACCACGAGGCCGGCCGCATCCTCCAGTCGTGCGGGATCGGCGAGGCCCTGGCCAAGATCTCCGAACCGGCCGAGATCTACGAGTTCCAGAACGCGGAGCGGCGGCCCCTTCTGCGGTTCGGTCGCCGGGGGCGGGGCCTGTCGGGATGGCCACAGTCGTCGATGTTCTCCCAACCCGACCTCGAGGCGCTCCTGTTCTCGCGGGTGGCCGAGCTGCCCGGTGTGGAGGTGCGCCGAGGCTTGCAGGTCGTGAGCCTCGACGACGACGGAGCGACCGTGACGGTCCACTGCGAACACGTCGACGTCGAACCCGACGGCAACGGCGGGCTGCGACTGCGACCCGTCGCCGACGCGGCCCCGCTTCGCGCCCGCTACGTGGTCGGCTGCGACGGCGCCAACAGCACGGTCCGGGACCTCATCGGCGTCCCGATGGCCGACCGCGCCTTCTTCTACGACTGGCTCATCGTCGACGTCATCTTCGCCGAGCCCCGCACGTTCGACCCGCTCAACGTGCAGATCTGCGATCCCGCCCGCCCCACCACCTGCGTGTCGGGCGGACCGGGACGGCGCCGCTGGGAGTTCATGGCGCTGCCGGGCGAGACCATCGACTCCCTCAACGACGAGGCCACCGCGTGGCAGCTCCTCGAGCCGTGGGGCGCCACCCCTGACAACGCGCGGCTCGAGCGTCACGCCGTGTACCGCTTCCAGGCGCGGTGGGTGGACGAGTGGCGCCGCGGGCGGGTGCTCCTCGCCGGCGACGCCGCCCACCAGACGCCGCCCTTCGCTGGGCAGGGGTTGTGCTCCGGGCTGCGGGATGCCGCCAACCTGGCGTGGAAGCTCGACCTCGTACTGAGCGGCGCCTCTCCGGACGCCCTGCTCGACGCCTACGGCCCCGAGCGGGCGCCCAACATGCAGGCCGTCGTCGAGCTGGCCATCGAGATGGGCCGGCTGGTGTGCGCCTGCAACCCCGAGGAGGTCCGTGCCCGCGACGAGATGTTCCTCACGTCGTACGACGGCAGCATCACCGACATCCCGCCCTTCCCGGGCGTCAGCGCGGGCGTCGTCATGGCGGGCTCCCCGAAAGCGGGCGACCTGTTCGTCCAGGCCGACATCGAGCGGGACGGCGTGCGCACACGGTTCGACGACGCCGTGGGTGCCGGATGGCGGCTGGTCACGAACGGTCCGGTCGCGCTCGACCGGGACCTGGCCGACTGGTTCGCCAGCATCGGCGGCGCGGTGGTGACCGTCGGCGGCCCGGCCGGTGTCCACGACGTCGGCGGCGACTACGGCAGGTGGTTCGCCGAGCAGTCGGTCGTGGCCGCGCTGCAACGTCCCGACTTCGTGCTGTTCGGGACGGCCGAGGACGAGGCCGGGACCGCCGAGCTGGTGGGGGCGTTGCGCGTCTCTCTCCAATCCGCCTGAAATCGATTTTCGAGTGTTAGGTTGGTTGCATGGCCCGTGCACGGCGAGGACGGTCGCTCGTAGAGGACGTCTACGACGAGGTGCGATCCGACATCTTGTTCGGTCGACGCCTGCCCTCGTCACGCCTCCCCCTGAACGAGATCGCCGAACAACACGGCGTCAGCCTGAGCGTGGTGCGGGAGGCGGTCACCCGCCTCGCCAGCGAAGATCTGGTGGAAGCGACGCCTCAGCGGGGCTTTCGCGTCCGCTCGCTGTCCCTCGCACACCTCCACGACCTCACCTGGATGCGGATCCAGCTCGAGACGCTGGCGCTGCGGCACGCGATCGCCAAGGGCGACGTCTCGTGGGAAGCCGACCTCGTCGCCGCACACCACCGGCTGGCGGTCACACCCATGTACTTCGAGGACGGCACCGGCAACATCGAGTGGTTGACGGCCCACGCCGGGTTCCACGCCGCGCTGGCTGCTGCCTCGGGCAGCCCGATCCTCGAGCGGCTGCGCCGTCAGCTGTACGACGCGGCCGAGTTGTACCGCATGTGGTCGGGCAACCTGCCCCGCCATCCCACCCGGCCGCACGTCGCCGACGAGCACAAGGCGATCTTCGAAGCCGCCCTGGCTCGGGACGCGGACATGGCTGCGGTCCTGATGACTCGACACCTCGAGACCACGGCCCGCCACCTCGAGGCCGTCGCCCCCGACGCCGACGCGACGTTCGGCGCGGTGGACGGCTGACGTCGTACGAGCCGGCGAGCGGGCGGCGAGGTTCGGAAGCCCGCACGCGGGAGCGCGCGCCTGCGCAGCGCCCTCTCGTTGATCCGTCTGCGCTACCTCGATGCTGCCGACGACCAGAAAGGACGAACGCATGATCCGCTCGACCATGAGCGACTTCCCACTCACCATCAACGCCATCCTCCGCCACGGCCGGCGCGTCCACGCGACGTCCGAGTGCGTGACGTTCACGGGCGACAGCGTGCGCCGGGCGACCTTCGCCCAGGTGGCGGAGCACGCCGACCGCCTAGCGAAGGCGCTGGCTCGGCTCGGCATCGCACCGGGGGATGCCGTCGGCACCTTCATGTGGAACAACCAGGAGCACCTGGAGGCGTACTTCGCCGTTCCCTGCATGGGAGCAGTGCTGCACACGCTCAACATCCGCCTCTCCCACGATCAACTCGTGTACGTCACCAACCACGCCGGGGACCGAGTCGTGCTCGTCGACGCATCGCTGCTGCCGGTCATCGGGCCGGTCGCCTCCGAGCTGTCGACCGTCGAGGCGTGGATCGTGGTCGGTGATGGCGACGCGTCGGCGCTGGCCGCCACCGGCCGGCCGGTGCACCGGTACCACGAGCTCCTCTCCCCGGTGGAACCGGGATTCGACTACCCCGAACCGGAGGAGTCCGCAGCTGCGTCCATGTGCTACACGAGCGGCACGACGGGCGACCCGAAGGGCGTCGTCTACTCGCATCGTTCGACGTACTTGCACTCGATCACGGCCTGCACCCCCACGGTGATCGGGCTCGACGCGCGCGATCGCGTGCTCGCCATCGTCCCTCAGTTCCACGCCAACGCCTGGGGCATGCCCTACGCCGCCTTCCTGTCCGGCGCGGCGCTGCTGATGCCCGACCGGTTCCTGCAGGCCGAGCCGCTCGCCGCGTTCATCGCCGCGGAGCGACCGACCGTCTCTGCCGCGGTGCCCACCGTGTGGGCCGACCTGCTGCGCTACGGCGACGACCACGAGTTGGACGTCTCGTCGCTGCGGTTCGTCGTGTGCGGTGGATCCGCGCTGCCCCGCTCGCTCATGGAGCGGTTCGAGGAACGTGACGGGCTGCGGCTCATCCAGGGCTGGGGCATGACCGAGACGTCCCCGGTCGGAGCCGTCGGTCATCCACCCGCGGACGTCATACCGGGGAGCACGGAGGAGATGGACTGGCGAGCGAAGACCGGCCGCGTGGTGCCCGGTGTCGAGCTGCGCCTCGTGAGTGAGGACGCCACCGAGCTCGCATGGGACGGCAGGTCCGTGGGCGAGATCGAGGTGCGCGGGCCGTGGGTCACGACCTCGTACTGGCAGGACGACGCACCCGACAAGTTCCGCGACGGATGGCTCCGCACCGGGGACGTCGGCAGCATGACCGCGAACGGCTACCTGCAGATCACCGATCGGGCGAAGGACGTCATCAAGTCGGGCGGCGAGTGGATCAGCTCCGTCGAGCTGGAGAACGCGCTCGTGGCCCACCCCGACGTGGTGGAGGCGGCCGTGATCGGCATCCCCGACCCGCGGTGGGACGAGCGCCCGCTCGCCTGCGTCGTCGCGGGGGTCGACGTCGACGCGGGTGAGCTGATGGCATTCCTCACAGAGCGGGTGGCGAAGTGGCAGGTACCCGAGAACTGGGCGTTCGTCCAGGTGATACCAAAGACCTCGGTCGGCAAGTTCGACAAGAAGGCACTGCGCACGCGGTACGACAGCGGCGAGCTGGCACCGACCCGGGTCTGAGGCTGTGACAGGACCGCCAGGTGCGCCGGGTCCGGGACCATCGTCCGTGGATCTCCTTAGACGCGCAGACGACCATCAGTGGGACGGCACTCTGCCGGGAGCCGTTCCATCCGAGATGACAGAAGTTGCGACGGCACTCTCCGATGACCTGACCAGGCTTGCGACCCGAGTCAAGGAAGCCGAGGACTGTTCCCCCTTCGGCCATAGGCCGCCGGGCGAGCAAGTCGACGCGGGCCGAGACGCCTGGGACGTCAAGAGCCGGACCGACGGAACGACAGTGTGGTTCGAGATCGAGAGGCAACAGCCGCGGCAAGCCCCGCGACCTGTCTCGACAGCGGCTACGGCGAACTCGGATGTCCAACGAGTCCCCTTGGCATCCCGATAGTTGTCGACGTCGACGCGATCGGTCACGGTCGGGCGAACCAACGTTCGGCTATTGCCCCTGAGATGGTGTGTCGCAGGCGTTCGTTGGTGTCCACGTCGGTCTGAGCTGACCCGGCGGGCACCAGATCGCACCCGAAGGAGGTGCCGCCATGGCGCTCAGCTCTCGCCGGTCTGAACGTTGGGGGCGTGGATCGGTTTCGACTCGGGGGAGCCGCGCTGGCGGAGGAAGATGCTCAGCACCACGATGGCGCCGACGGCCAAGAACTCGCTCTGCCAGTTCTGGAAGGACTGGAACCAGAAGCTGCTCGTCGTCATGAACTTGCCCACACCGACGGCCGCTCCCCCATGGGCTTGCTGCTCGGCGCTGTACTCCCGGGCACCGCCGAGGGCGTGGCCGATCACCGAGCCGACGAACAACACCCCGAAGGCGAGGAGGAGGCTGTTCTCGTAGAGCTTCAGGGCCAGACCGCCGTGTCGCACCGGCCACGGCGCGTCGGGATCGTCGGCGTGGCTGGCCGGGTCCTCATCGCTGGGATTGCCGCCTTCCCTTTTCGACTCCGCCGAGCCTCGCTGGACGAGGAAGACGGTCAGCAGCACGAAGGCCGCCATCTGCAGGAATTCGCTCTCCCAGTTCTCGAAGGTCGCTTCGACGAAATGCCCGGTGGTGAGGTAGCTGGCATAGCCGACCGTGGGCTCGTGGTGCTCGCGCTGGTCGGCGTCGTAGGCGCGCCAACCGGTGAGGCTCTGGGCCACGAGGAACAGCGCGAACAACCCGAAGCAGGCGTACGCGAGCTTGCTGTTGCGCAGCCATCCCCCCTCCTGCGTCGCGCCGGCCGCGGATGTGCTGCTGGACGGCGGCGCAGTCGCCGCGGCGGTCACTTCTTGGCTGCGGGCGTCCGCTTGGAGGACTTCTTCCGGTTCGCTACGGGCAGCGGTGCACCGGCATCAGCCTTTGCCTTGGCAATCGCGTCGCCCAGCTCGAGCCACTGCTCGCGTGAGACGGCGTCCTTCAGTGAGGGCAGCAGCTCTGACTCCTCTTCCTCGACGTGATGCGTGATGCCGCCCTTCAACATCTCGACGGCGGCTCCGAACCCGGGCACATCACGCATCGACATCACCTTGGACAAGCCCTCTCGTGCCAAGCCATGCTCGATCTCGGCCTCCTCTTCGTCCTCGGCGCCGACATGCTTCGCGACCAACGGGTAGACGAGCATCTCCTCGATCGACATGTGCAGCGAAAGGGCCTCGTCGAGCTCGGAGGCAAGCGTGTCGCGCTCGGGCCCCTCGTCGGTCTCGGCCAGCGCGGTCATCATCCGCTTGGCTTCACGGTGATCGGCCTTCAGGATCGTCATCGGGTCGTTCATTGTGGCTCCTCGGCCGTCGGGGCGCCGGTGTGGGCCCGGTGTGGAGGCCGACTGCCCGAGAACCCTCGACGGCAAACCCAGCTGGCGAGATCACCCCAGTTTGGTGACGCCGGCCGACGGTCCTGCTGCCCACACCACGGCCGGCTGCGAGCGTCCGCACTGCGTGCGGATGACGGCCGGACAGCGTTCGGCCGAGAGGTCGGCCCGTCTCGGAGGGAGTCAGATGAGAGTTCTGGGGAAGTGGTCGTCGACAACGACGCGGATGGCTGCGAAGGACCTACCGCGATGCCGCCACCAGTCGTCGAGCTCACTGATGGCGCGGTGGAAGTGCTCGTCGGGTGGCGCCGTCGGCTTGGCGACGTAGTAGTCGACGTCGCCCGGGGTGATCGCGGCCACGATCTCCTCACGCTCCGAGCGATGCTCGTTCCATCCGATCAACAACACGCGCTTGGCTCGCGGGTGCAGCGTCCGCGTCGCAGCGAGCAGCGCTGCTCCATCGTCAGCACGATCGGCGACGACGAGCGCGACGTCGCTCTGTGTGACATCTCCGAGGTAGGTGTGCGCTTCCTCGTTCGAGGCGGCGACGACGTCGTAATGACGGCCATAGCGGGCGTGGAGCTCGTCAGCGAGCAACGGAACCGTCGCCGCGTCGCGATCCGAGGCGACGATCCGTGGCCGATGCGTCAGTCCTTGTTCGTGGTGCATCGCGTACCCGGACTCACACCGCGCGGACCGGGAACGAGAACATCATCCCGCTCTGGTTGTGCTCGGCGATGTGGCAGTGCGCCATCCACAAGCCAGGGTTCGTCACCTCGAGCAGGATGTCGACGGTCTCGCCCGAGCGTACGAGGACGGTGTCCTTCCAGGCGAGGTTCGGCTCGACGACGTCGTCACGGGCGATGATCAGGAACCGGCCGGCGCCGTGGATGTGGAACGGATGGTGCATCGGGTGGTCCTGGTCCATGCCGTTGAGCAGGCGGATCTTGACGAGGTCGCCAACCCGGAACGTCCAGTCGATCTCATCGTTCGCCTTGCCGGTGTCGGTGTCGACCAGCTTCCAGATCATGTTGTGTGCGTTCGACGCCGCGTTGATCTCCGGCATGAGATCCTTCCACTCGAGGCCGTCAGGCATGTCGTCGCTGTGCTGGTGCCCGATCTCCTGGCCGTGCTCGTGCGTGGGGGCGACGCTGGCGCTCGCACCGGTCGCGGGGACGAGGCGCATCCCGCACTGCGGGCAGGTGCCGGGGCTGTCAGAGGTGACGTCGGGGTGCATGGGGCAGACGTATCCGGTCGGAGCGGGGACGAGCTTCATGCCGCACCGTGGGCACGTTCCTGGCTCCGTCGCGATGACGTCGGGGTGCATCGGGCAGGTGTAGGCCGTCGCGGTCGCCTCCTCCGGGTCGCCGTACAGCAGCGGCATGCGTGATGTGAAGGCGAGCGTCTTGTCGGGCTGGCGCGCGACCTGCTCGTCCAGGCGCGCTCGCCAGCTCGCCAGCTCGTCGCTGGACCGCAGCTCGTCGAACGCCCCCGCGGCCGGCGACGTCGCCACCCGCTCGCCGACCTCGACGGTGCCGAGGACGTAGGTGCGTTCAGGCGTCCGGTGCTCGAGCGGGATCGAGCCGGCGTTGTCGAAACGCACGTCGACGACGGCGCGCTCGGATGGGGCGAGCAGCACCTCCTCGACGAACCCCTCGTGTTCGTATCGTCCACTGTCGCTGCCCACCAGCTTCATCCTTGCGCCGGGTAGCGCGACGTTGAACAGTCGCGTGTTCGCCGTGTTCGTGAAGTAGAAGCGAACCACCTCGCCGACCTCCGCTCCGAGCGCGAGGTTCGTCTCACCGCCCGTGAGCATGACGTTGCCGAAGCGGCCCATCGCGACGTGCGTCGGACCGGCCTCGTGAAACGCAGCGATGCGGCCGTCCTCGACGAGGACGTCGTCGAGTGTGACGACGAGCTCGCGGTCGACGGCGGGCCAGTAGTCCGCGGCGGCGGGTTCGACGACGATGGTGCCGTACAGGCCCATGTCGAGGCCGTAGTCCTCGCGGAGGTGCGGGTGGTACCAGTACAGGCCGGCGTCGGGGAACCGCAGCCGGTAGGTGAACTCGCCCCCGATCTCGATCGGTGGCTGGGTCTCGAACGGCACGCCGTCGTAGGCGTTGTCGAGGCGCAGGCCGTGCCAGTGCACGGTGGCTTGCGTGTCGCCGTCGTTGCGGACGCGCACGACGATCTCGGATCCCTGTGGTACACGCAAGCTAGGGCCGGGGATCGAGCCGTTGTACGAGAGCATCCGCACGCGGTCGTCGCCGAGCTGCTTGGCGCTGGGTGCGATGCGCAGCTCGTACGTGTCGCCGTCGTCGAGCTCGATGACCTCAGGTCGGGTCGCGTCTTCGAGACCGGTGGCGTCGCTCGAGAAGGTGGTGCTCAGGTCGATGGTGGTGTCCTGCGTGTGGTTCACGGTGCCTCGTCGGTGTCGGGCAGCAGGGGCTGCAGATCCTCGGGGATGGGCATGGGCGCGAACGCGCTGACGTCGGCGCCACCGGTGTTGCCGGCCGGGTACCTGCCGGTCATCGACCCTGGCGCGGCGACGATGGTGCGGAAGAGCTGGCCGATGAGCTCGTGCCGGTCGCGGCGGCGGAGCGCCGTAGCAAGCATTGCGACGTGCGTGCGCACGTGCGGGCCCGCCATCGGCTGGCTGAGGATGTGCGCGCGTTCCAGGTGCATCCACTCGGCGCGGGTGTCACCGGTCGAGCGGGCGGTCCGGGCGGCGTCGAGCTCGGCGGCCCATGCGGCGCGCAGCCGGGTGCGGGAGGAGGTCGTGGTGGTCTGGGTGTTCATCGGGCAGCTCCAGTGGATGACGTGACGGGGAGCGTCGGGCCCTCGCCGATCATCTGTTGGACGAGTTCGACGAGCGCGGCCGGCGCTTTGGCGGGCGAGCCGGCGTCGAACGGCGGTTGGGGGTCGTACTCGATGGCGAGCTGGATCATCTGGGCCAGCTCGGGTCCGTGCATGCGGTCGAGCAGGACGAGCGCCATGTCGATCCCGCTCGAGACGCCGGCCGCGGTGATGACCTTGCCGCGCTCGACGACGCGGTCGGTCACGTAGTGCCCGCCGAGCCGCTCGAGTGCACGCTGGCGGGCCCAGTGCGTCGTCGCGTCGACGCCGTCCAGGATGCCGGCGGCGGCCAGGTAGATGGCGCCGGTGCAGACGCTGGTCGTCCACGTCGTCGTCGGGTGGACGGAGCGCAGCCATTCGACCAGCTCGGCCTGCAGCTCGGTGTCATTGAGCCCGCCGGGCACGACGACCACGTCGGGAGCGGAGACGTCGGCGAACGACTCCGTGGCGACGAGCCCCGCCCGGCCCGTGTGGTCGACGACCGGGCCGGCGTGGGTGGCAACGAACACCACATCGTTCCCGGGCACGTCGGCGAGGACCTGGAAGGGTCCGACGATGTCGAGCATCGTGAAGTTCGGGTAGAGGGCGAGGGCGATCTGCATCTGGACTCCTCGGGTCTCGGGGTGGTCGGCAGCGGCGCTGCCATGGCTCATCCAAGGCCTAAGGTGGGCGGTCCGACATCGGGCGCGACCCCTCATATCTCGCTGCACTGCCATCGCGAGCCCCATGGGTGACGACGCCTCCGGCCTGCGGAGCGCCTCTGACGATGAATCCCCTCAGGGCGCGCATCGACGTGACGAGCTCGGCCGGCGCGGTCTCCACCGAGCCGCAGTCGAACGGCGGCTGAGGGTCGTACTCCAGGAGGAGCTGGATCGCCTGGGCGGTCTGGTCGCCGGCGATCGTGGCGGCGAGCGTGAGGCCCATCTCGATGCCGGCGGACACGCCCGCCGCGGTGATGTACTTGCCGTCGCTCACGACCCGCCCGCCGACCGGCTCGGCGCCGAGCTCAGCGAGCCAGTCGACGGCCAGCCAGTGCGTGGTCGCGCGGCGGCCCGTGAGGAGGCCAGCGGCGGCGAGGACGATGGCGCCGGTACCGGCGGAGGTGGTCCAGGTCGTGTACCGGTCGGCCGCACGCACCCATTCCTGGACCCGTCCGGGGCGCAGCAGGTTCTCCTGCTCGGAGCCGGACCAGCCCGGGATGACGAGGACGTCGGGCGCGGTGACCTCCTCGAGGACGGCGTCGGCGACGAGGGCCAGGCACTGGGTGTCGCAGCGGACAAGGCCGCGCCGTTCGCCGACCACGATCGTCTCCGCGCCGGGCAGTCGGCTGACGATCTCGTACGGGCCGACCGCGTCGAGGGCCGTCATGTGCTCGTAGGCGAGGATGGCGATCTGCACGTCGCCACCATCCGACTAAGGGCTGGGGGTTCGCATCGGGCGAGCGCCCTCAGATCTGGCTCAAGCCACTCCGACCCGTTGCGCGACGGCGGCGGCGTCGACCCGGCTGCTGACGCCCAGCTTGCGCAGGATGTTGGAAACGTGGACGCTGGCCGTCTTGTCCGACACGAACAGCTCCGTGCCGATCTCCCGGTTCGTCTTGCCCGCCGCGACGAGGTTGAGGACCTCGGCCTCGCGTGATGTGAGGCCGAGCCGGACGACATCGGCCTGGCCGAGGAGGGCAACGGTCGGCACGTCCAGGCTGATGCGGGTTCTTCGGGCGACCGCCTCGATGTCGCTGACGAGCGGGTCAGCGCAGAGTGCCGTCGCGGTGTCATAGGCGGCACGGAGGGCGTCCGTGGCCTGGGCGGCCGACGCGGTCCTGGCAGCGGCGTCGGCTTCGTGGAGCCGGGCGAACGCGGCGAGCCACGCGTCACCGATCCGCTCGGCGGCGACGGCGGCCAGCGCGAAGGCGCCGGCGTCGCTGCCCTCGAGTCGGGTGACCATCGCCTCAGCGAGGGCGAGGTCAGCCGCCGCGGCTGGGCTGCTCGAGCTGGGATCGGCGCGGGCCACCTCGATCCGGCGGCCGAGATCGATGAGTAGGGAGTCGACGTCGACCGCCTCGAGCCGGGCGAGCTGGTCCAGGGCTCGTTCGACGGTGCCGATGGCGAGACCGGCGGTGTAGCGCGCCACCAATCGCGGAGCGGTTCCCGGCTCGGGGCTCAGCGCGCTCGACGCGATGTCGACGGCGCGGTCCCATTGCCTCGCGGCGAGGTGCACGTCGATGAGCGCAGCATCGATGATCGCACGGCTGAACGGATCAGCGGGATGGCCACGAAGGCGTTCGGCGAGGTCGGCCGCGACCTCGAGCCGTCCGCGCCGAGCGGCGAGCGGTGCCGCGGCGGCGTCGAGCTGGATGGCACCGATCGGAGTCGACTCGAGCGACGAG
Source organism: bacterium (assembly GCA_046734535.1). GTDB lineage: Bacteria > Actinomycetota > Acidimicrobiia > Acidimicrobiales > Ilumatobacteraceae > DASTFY01. Next base: position 23,114 of record JBKPRL010000011.1, read on the forward strand.
GCGCCGCCGAGGATCAGGTCTGCTTCGGCCCAACGGCCGAGGCGCACCAGGCAGCGACCGGCGACGCCGGCGTGGAAGGTGCCGAAGCTCGTCTCGAACCCCGCCCGCTGGGAGATGGCGGCGCCATCCAGGGCGACGCTCAGTGCGTCCTCGGTGCGTCCCATCTCGAAGAGGATCATGGCGAGCATGGCGTTGGCGAGCGCCCAGCCGTGAGGTGCGAGGCTGGCGTCGACCGCGGCGCGGCTGTGCTCGAGGCCGGCGTCGAGATCGCCCTCGAGCACCTCGACGACACCCAGCACCCGCAACGCGGCTGATCGGGACGCGACGTCGTGCGGGTCGGCTGTCGACAGCGTTCGTCTCGCCCAGTGCTCGGCGCGCTCGAACCGGCAGAACATGAGCTCGGCTTGCGCCAGCCCCCCGTACGTCAAGGCCGCGCCGCCGGCGTCCTGCTGTCCGGCGGTGTCGAGGAGGGCTGCGGTCTCCGCGTACAGCGCCGCGCTCTCCTCCATCAAGCCGGACGACCAGAGGAACCGGGCGAGCCGTTCCCACGCCCACGCCCGTCCTTCGGGCGGGTCGCCGATCTCGAGCGCCCGTCGGGCCAGTACGACGGCCCGTTCGTTGTCACCGGTGGCGCTGGCCAGGTCGGCGGCCTGCCACAGGCGCGGCACCAGCTGTGGTTGGTGCTCGGGACCAGCGTGGTGGTCCCACAGCTGGAAGATGCGCTCCAGGTGGGCGAGGCAGGTCGCCGGGGCGATCAGCTCGGCCGAGTCCGCCGCCGCGAACAGCGCCTCGAACGCTGCCGCCTCGTCGCCGCCAAGGTCGAGGTGGAACGCGAGCTCGC
>JBKPRL010000012.1:0-4866 GCA_046734535.1 bacterium
GGGCGAAGGCGCGCTCAAGATCGTCGCGTGGGCCGGCTACGCCGAGGACGGCAGCACCGACCCGGCGTACAACTGGGTCGGGCCCTTCGAGGACGAGACCGGCTGCAAGACCGACGTCAAGATCGGCAACACCTCCGACGAGATGTTCCAGCTGATGTCGACCGGGGAGTACGACGGCGTGTCGGCCTCCGGTGACTCCAGCGTGCGGCTGATTGACGCCGGGCAGGTGGCGCCGGTCAACGTCGACCTCATCTCGAACTACAAGGACCTCTCGCCGTTCCTGAAGGACCAGACCTACAACACCAAGGACGACGTCCACTACGGCGTGCCCCACGGGTGGGGCGCCAACCTCCTGATGTGGAACACCGACGTCGTGACGCCGGCGCCCGACTCGTGGGGTGCGGTCTTCGACCCGGCCACGCCCTACAAGGGCAAGGTCACGGCCTACGACGCGCCGATCTACATCGCCGACGCGGGCCTCTACCTCATGAAGACCCAGCCGGACCTCGGCATCAAGGACCCGTACTCGCTCACCCAGCCGCAGTTCGACGCGGCCGTCGCGCTGCTCAAGCAGCAGCGGGGGATCATCGGCGAGTACTGGAACAATTACGCCGTCACGCAGCAGGCCTTCGAGCAGGGCTCGACCGTCCTCGGCACCACCTGGCAGGTCATCGCCAACCTGGCGACGGCCGACGGCGCCAAGGTGCAGACGGTCCTGCCCAAGGAGAGCTCCACCGCGTGGTCCGACACCTGGATGGTCTCGTCCAAGGCCAAGCACCCGAACTGCATGTACAAGTGGATGGACTACATCACTCGGCCCGACGTCCAGGCACAGGTGGCCGCGTACTTCGGCGAGGCGCCGGCCAACCCCAAGGCCTGTGACCTGATCGAGGACAAGACCCACTGCGACGTGTACAAGGCGACCGACAAGTCGTTCTACGACGGCCTGTACTTCTGGGCCACGCCGCGCAAGAAGTGCCTCGACGGCAGTGGCAGCGATTGCGTGCCCTTCTCGGAGTGGATCAAGGCCTGGACGGAGATCAAGGGCTGACGGCGTCGCGAAGGGACGAGGCGTGACGGCGGTCGCCGAGGAGCTCCCGCCGTCGCCCGACGTCGAGGAGGGGCCAAAGGACGGGTGGTCGCGTCGCGCGTCGCGGCGGTTGGAGCGCCACCCGTGGGCCCGCCTGACGATGCTCATCGGCGCACCGGCGGCGTGGCTGCTGGTCGCCTACCTCGGGTCGCTCGTGGCGCTGCTCGTCACGTCGCTCTACACCATCGACGACAGCGGCCTGGTCGTCGAGAAGGTGAGCCTCTCCAACTTCCAGCAGATCTTCACCGAGCCCGTCTACCGGACGGTCGCGCTCCGCACCATCGCCATCGCCGCGTCGGTGACGGTGATCGATCTGCTGCTGGCCCTCCCCGTCAGCTACTTCGTGGCCAAGGTGGCCCGGCCCCGCTGGCGGGCCCTCCTGGTCGCGCTGGTGTTGGTCCCGCTGTGGGCGAGCTACCTCGTGAAGGCGTACGCCTGGCGGGCCATCCTGGGCACCCCGGGAGGTGTGCTCTACAGCACGTTCGGGCGCAGCCCCGGCTACAGCACCCCCTCGGTCGTGCTCGTGCTGGCCTACCTCTGGCTGCCGTACATGATCCTGCCGATCTACGCGGGCTTCGAGCGCCTGCCCGACTCGCTGGTGGAGGCGTCCGGTGACCTCGGGGCGCGTGCGGTCACGAGCTTCCGGCTCGTGGTGCTGCCCATCATGATCCCGTCGATCGTCGCCGGCTCCATCTTCACGTTCTCGCTGTCCCTCGGCGACTACATCGCGGTCGGCCTCGTCGGCGGCAGCACGCAGATGATCGGCTCGGTCGTCTACGCGAACTTCTCGACCAACCTGCCGTTCGCGGCCGCCTACGCCACGCTGCCGATCGTCATCATGATCGTCTACCTGCTCGGCGCCCGGCGGACCGGCGCGTTCGAGAACCTCTGATGCACCACACCGCCGCCGCTCGCTGGGTGCTGCGCCTGGCCACCGCGGCCGTGCTGCTCTTCCTGTACCTGCCGCTGGCCATCGTGGTGATCCTGTCCTTCAACACGTCGAAGTCGCTGGCCTGGCCACCGGACGGCTTCACCCTCCACTGGTGGACCGAGGCCGCTCACAACACCGGCGCCCGACACGCACTCGTCACGAGCCTGAAGGTGGCGACCGGGGCGACGCTGCTCGCGCTGGTGCTCGGCACCCTCACCTCGCTGGCCGTGCAGCGCCACCGGTTCTTCGGCCGGGAGGCGGTCAGCTTCCTGGTCGTGTTGCCCATCGCGCTGCCCGGGATCGTCACCGGCATCGCGCTGAACTCGGCCTTCCGCCAGGTCGGCATCGAGCTGGGGCTGTTCACGCTCATCGTGGCCCACGCCACGTTCTGCATCGTCGTCGTCTACAACAACACGCTGGCCCGGCTGCGACGGCTCTCGCCCCACCTGGAGGAGGCCTCCGCCGACCTCGGCGCCGACCGCTTCCAGACCTACCGCTTCGTGATGTTCCCCCTGGTGCGCACCGCGTTGCTGGCCGGCGGGCTGCTCGCCTTCGGCCTCAGCTTCGACGAGATCGTCGTCACGACCTTCACCGCCGGCGCCGGCATCGAGACGCTCCCCCAGTGGATCCTGAACAACCTGTCCCGACCCAACCAGCTGCCGATCGTGAACGTGGTCGCCACCTTCGTCGTCCTCGTGTCGATCATGCCGGTGTGGGCGGCGCAGAAGCTGACCGGCGAGGCGCCCGGGCTCGCCGGGGGCCGCTGACCTACCTAGGGTGGCGCCCGCCATGGGTGCAGAGCTGATCTTCCTCGTCCTGATCGCCGTCGTCCTCGTCTTCGGGTTCGGGGTCCTGCTCGTCAGCCGCACGCGGATGCGTCGGGGCGACGCGGCCGCGGCCCGTCCCTCCGTCGAGCTGCGCGAGCGGCCGACCGTCCTCGAGGAGGCGGAGTCCGAGGCGGCTGTCGACGTCGTCGACGACGTGGGCGTGCTCGAGCCGGAGCTCGAGGAGGAGGAGATCGACGAGGAGGCCGGCGGGGTCATCGTCGAGGAGCGACCCCGCTTTCGCGACCGGCTCGGCAAGGCCAGGGCGGCGCTCACGGGCGCCCTCATCGGCGTGCGGGGCCGGGCCGGGATCGACAACGACACCTGGGACGAGCTGGAGGAGGCGCTCCTCCGGGCCGACGTCGGCGTGGGCGTGACCGACTCACTGCTCGACGACCTGAAGGGCCGGGTGAAGAGCAAGGAGATCACCGAGCCCGACCAGCTGCTGGAGCAGCTGAAGCTGGACATGAAGGACCAGCTGGCCGGCCTGGACCGCGAGCTCCACCTCCCGGCCGGTCCCGAAGGATCACCGAACGTGTGGCTGTTCGTCGGCGTCAACGGCGTCGGTAAGACGACGACCATCGGCAAGGTGGGCGCGCAGCAGGTGGCCGACGGGCACCGCGTGGTGATGGCGGCGGGCGACACGTTCCGGGCCGCGGCGGCCGAGCAGCTCGGCACGTGGGCCGAGCGGGCGGGAGCGGACTTCGTCCGGGGGAACGAGGGCGGCGACCCCAGCGCGGTGATCTACGACGCGGTGCAGCGGGCCGCGGCCCGACGCTACGACCTGGTCCTCGGCGACACCGCCGGCCGCCTCCACACCAAGACCAACCTCATGGAGGAGCTGCGGAAGGTCCGGCGGGTGGCCGACCGTGAGCCGGGCCGGGTCAGCGAGGTGTTGCTCGTCATCGACGCCACCACCGGGCAGAACGGCCTGGTCCAGGCCCGCCAGTTCACGGAGGCAACGGACGTCACGGGCGTGGTGCTCACGAAGCTGGACGGCTCGGCCAAGGGTGGCATCGTCTTCGCGGTCCAGCGGGACCTCGGGATCCCGGTCAAGCTCGTCGGCCTCGGAGAGGGGCTGGGCGATCTGGTCCCCTTCGATGCCGACGAGTTCGTCGACGCCCTCTTCGACTAGATCTTCGTCGCCAGCCTCCGCTCTGCTTCGGCTGGCTGCCGTCGATGCCACCCGTAGCGGGCGAAGTGTGACACCAGCGCGCCGTTGATGGCGCGTTTTTGGCGCAGTTCGTGTGCTCCGGGTCGTCAGGCGGGATCGGCGCGGCGGTCGAGCTCGGCCACGAGCTTCTTCGGCGCCACGGCGCGGTAGCTCTCTTCGATCCAGTCGCAGAGGATGTCCACGGGCGGGTCGTCGCTCGGCTCGAACGCGGACGTGACCCACCCGCCGCGGCCGAGGCCGTAGCCGGTGGGCGACGTGAAGGGCATCGTCATGGCCGCGTCGCGGGACTCCGGCAGCTTCGTGCTCAGCGAGACACGATCGTCCCCGCCGAGGAAGACGAACACCTTCTTGCCCACCTTCACCACCGTGTCGCCCCACGGGTGGTCCTCCCACGCGCCGGGCAGGTCGAGGGCGAACGACTTGAGCTGTGCAGCGGCCTTCTGCTGACGACGGTTCACCGGCCGGGCACGCTACCGAAGGCTCAGGCGGCCTCGGTCAGACGGCGCCGCCGTACAGGTCGAGGGTGGACGCCATGCCCCCGTCGACCTCGATCGTCTGGGCGGTCACGTAGCGAGAGGCGTCGGACGCCAGGAAGACGACCACGTCGGCGACGTCGTCGGGGAGGCCCCAGCGGCGCAGCGCGATCTGCGCCTCGACCTGTTCGATGACGCCGGGGACGGCCCGGTTGCGCTCCCACATCGACGTCACGATGACGCCTGGCGCGACCGCGTTGAAGCGGATCCCGTGCGGGCCGTACTCCATGGCCAGCGACCGGGTGAGCGCGTCGACGGCGCCCTTCGATGCTGCGTACGCCGACCGTCGCGGCGTCCCGACCTGGGACGACACC
>JBKPRL010000013.1:0-9892 GCA_046734535.1 bacterium
GCTGTAGACGGCGATGGTCTGGATGGCCACGACCGTGACCGGCAGGATGAGGTGTTTGGCCCGGAGCACTGGGTCGAAGCCGGTGTGGCCGGGTGGGTAGATGCCCGAGGTGGGCAGGAACGGCTTGGACAGCCCGAGCCACTTCGTCATGTAGACGGCGAAGACGAGCTGCAGGATGACGGCGGCGACGAACGGCGGGATCGAGAAGCCCACGAAGGCGCCGGTGGTCGCCGCGGTGTCGAACTTGGAGTAGGGCCGGAGGGCGGCGAGGATGCCGATGCCGAGTCCGATGCCGATGCCGACGACGGATGCGACGATCCCGAGCACGAGCGTGTTGCCCAAGGCATCCTTCATCGACGGCCAGACCGGGCGGTTCCCCTTGATGGAGTTCCCCCAGTTGCCCGTCAGGAAGTGGGCCAGCCAGTGGAAGTACTGCTCGGGCGGCGAGCCGATGAGGCCGTTGACCTCCTTGTACTGCTGGATCTTCTCCGGCGTGGCCCGGGGGTTCACCCGCAGATAGCTCGCGACCGGATCCGTACCCGCCCGCAGGGCGAGGAAGACCAGGAACGTGATGATGAACAGCGTGGGGATGGCCCACAACAGACGGCGGGATGTGTAGCGGAGCACGCAGCCTCCTTCCCCGGCTGGGGGTGGAGCCAACCCTCGTTGGCCCCACCCCCGCTTACTTCTGCATGAACTCTACTGAACTGGGATCAGCCCAGGTCGATGGTCGGCTCCTCGGACACCAGGGCGGTGGTCTCGTAGCCGTCGGCCGTCGTGTCCCACACTGCGGGAAGGAACGGGACGACCGTCGTCCACACCATCCAGGAGGAGTTGTTGCACTCCGTGGCCGGGTTGATGCAGTCCGGCCACTGCTCGGCGCCGATCGTGATGTCGGTGCCGCCCTGGGGCTCCCACTTGTTGAGGTTCCGGAAAGCGCTCATGAAGTTGCCCGCCCACTGGTCCACCGGGCCACCGACCTTGTCGGTCCGCCAGGCGGCGATGTTCGGGAACTGGTACAGCGGCAGCAGCACGTGGTCGTCGACCAGGAACTGCCCGAGCTTGTGGATCTGCTCGATGCGCTGGGTCTCGTCGACGGTCTGATCCGACTCGGTCATGAGCTTCGAGGCTTCCTCGTTGCACCACCGGGTGTTGTTGCCGCCCTGGTTGTTGTTCTCGGCCGACGGGATCTGATCGCACGACATGATCGACGTGATCGTCGGGTCGGGCGAGGCGGTCGAGATGTACATGGCCAGGTCGTAGTCGGCGGCCGGCAGGCGCTTCTGGAACACCGTGTCAGCGTCGGAGTTGTCGGCGACGACCTTGAAGCCCTTCGCGGCGAAGTCCGGGATCATCAGGGCCTGGGTGTCCTCACGGCGCTTGTTGCCGGTGTTGATCATCCAACGGATCGTCGGCACGTTGCCGCTCGGATCGGCCCACAGACCGTCAGAGCCCTTCTTCCAGCCGTTGTCGGTGAGGAGCTTCTCCGCTCCGGCCGGGTCGAAGCTGTTGTTGAACTGATCGTTCTGGCACCACTTGCCGACCGTCGGGACCCACAGGCCGCACTGCAGCAGCTCGGAACCCGGGAAGATCGGCTCGTAGATGGTCTTCAGGATCAGGTCACGATCGACCGACATGGAGAAGGCGGCCCGGAGGATCGGGTCCTTGAAGACCCCGGACTCTCCGAAGTAGAGGCCCTCGTAGTTGGTGCCGTAGCCCGGCGTGAACTTGATGTTCGGGTCGTTCAGCGCATCGGTGATGCCGGCGAAGGCCTGCGGAAAGATCATGCCGACCTCGCCCGACTTCAGCGAGTTGATCTCCGTGTCGCTGTCAGCCTTGGGCACCATGACGACCTTGCCGGCCTTGGGGATGTCGTCCTTCACCCAGTACTTGTCGTTGGGGACGAGCACCTCCTGGTCCGGGCTCCACGACTCCTGCTTCCAGGGGCGGCCCGAGAAGGGGATGCTGTCCTGGAGCTCGGGGGAGATGTCCTCGCAGTTCTGGACGGCGTCCTTCTTGATGATGCCACCGGTCGGCGAGGAGAACAGGTTCTTGTAGGCCGCGTAGGGCTGCGAGAACTTCACGACCAGGGTCGCCGGGTCACTGGCGTCGACCGATTCGATCTTGTCGTAGCCCGCCGTGTTCAGCGAGCCCGGCGTGTTGAGCATCGCCTTGTAGGAGCATTCCAGGTCAGCCGAGGTGATCGGCGAGCCGTCATCCCACACTGCGTCGGGGTTGAGCTTGATGGTCAGCGTCATGCCGCCAGCGCCACCGGACGGCGTGCTGCTGCCGGTAGCTCCGGTCGTGGCCGCGCCGGCCGATGTGCTCGGGGCTTCGGTCGCCGGCGCGCTGGTGCCGCCGGTGGTGCCGCTGCTGCTGCCCTTGTCGCTGCCGCATGCGGCGGCGATCAGCGCAGTGCCGGCGAGCAACGCCACGACCTTGGCGCTCCTCGGGGTGCTTCTCACGTACTTGACCTCCTGGTTGTGTGGTTCGGGAGGGGTTCTCGCCGAACGCGTCGCGCTCGGTCGCTCGCCTCGTGCTGCCTGCCCCCGACAGGAGGCGGTGCCGCGGGAACCGCCCGGAACTGACCGGCGTTCGACCGCAGCACGTCCACTCGCCTCACCTCCCCTTCGACGTATCGGCTCATGGACGCGCGGAAAGTTAGCACGGCAGTTACCGAACGGTAGTCAGCCTGTTCCCAAACCCGCGCAATTTGAACCAGACGTACCAAGCGCTCGATTCGCTGGCGTACCAGGCCGAACGCAGCCGATGGCCTCAGGACGGGCGGGCCCGGCGGAAGTTGGCGATCCTCGCGAACTCCTCGGGGTCGAGGCTCGCCCCGCCCACCAGGGCGCCGTCGATGTCGGGCTGCGCCATGAGCTCGACGATGTTGGCGGCCTTGACCGACCCGCCGTACTGGATGCGGACGGCCGCTGCGGCGGCCGCCCCGCTCCGGGCGGCCACCCGCTCACGGATCGCACCGATGACCGCCTGGGCGTCATCGGCGGTGGCCGTGCGGCCGGTGCCGATGGCCCAGATCGGCTCGTAGGCGACGACGAGCGTTGCGACCTGCTCTGGAGCACGTCCGGCCAGCGCGGCGTCGACCTGGCCGAGGACCTTCGCCTCGGTGCCGCCCGCCTCGCGCTCCTCCAGCGTCTCGCCGACGCAGACGATGGGCGTCATGCCCTGGGCCTGGATCGCGGCTGCCTTGAGGGCGACCATCTCGTCGGTCTCGCCGAACAGCTCGCGTCGCTCGCTGTGTCCGGTGATGACGTACCGGACGTTGAGCTTGGCCAAGAACGTCGGCGCGACCTCCCCGGTGAACGCGCCCTTCTCCTCCCAGTGGCAGTGCTGCGCGCCGAGGGCGACCGGGATGTCATCGGCGTCGATCAGGGTCTGCACCGACCGCAGGTCAGTGAAGGGGGGGTGCACGCTGACCTCGACGACCTCCGTCTCCTCGCGGTCGAGCAGGTAGGCCAGCTTCTGCACCGTCTGGATGGCCTCGAAGTGGTTGAGGTGCATCTTCCAGTTGCCGCTGATCAGCGGCCGGCGGGGGGCGGCGTCAGCCACGGGCGTTCGGCGCGCCGCGCAACGCGGCCAGGCCGGGGAGGTCGCCCAGCTCGAGCAGCTCCAGCGAGGCGCCGCCCCCGGTCGAGACGTGGTCCACGTCGCCGGCGAGCCCGAACTCGGCCAGCGCGGCGGCCGAGTCGCCCCCGCCGACGACCGTGAACGCCTTCGTGTCGGCCATCGCCTGCGCCACGGTCCGCGTGCCGGCCGCGAAGCGGGGATCCTCGAACATCCCCATCGGGCCGTTCCAGAAGACGGTGCCGGCCTCGAGGATGATGTCGGCGAAGGCGGCCGCGGACCCGGGTCCGATGTCCAGGCCCTTGGCACCGTCCGGCAGCCGGGTGCCGTACGTCGCCACGTGGCCGCCGGCGTCGAGCCCCATGATGTCCTCCGGCAAGTGGATCGGCTTGGCGGAGTCCGCCAGCAGCCGGCGGCAGGTGTCGATCTGGTCGCGCTCGCAGAGGGAGTCACCGATGGGCTGGCCCTGCGCGGCAAGGAACGTGAAGCACATCCCACCTCCGATGACGAGCCCGTCGACCACGCCGAGCAGGGCCTCGATGACGCCGAGCTTGTCGCTGACCTTGGCTCCTCCGAGCACGGCCACGAACGGCCGCCGAGGGTGCTCGCGCAGGCCGGTGAGGACCTCGACCTCCTTGGCCAGCAGACGGCCGGCCGCCGAGGGCAGCGTGCGGGGTGGGCCGACGACCGACGCGTGCGCGCGGTGGGCCGCGCCGAACGCGTCGTCCACGTAGGCGTCCATGCCCTCGACCAGGCGGGCCACGAACGCGGGGTCGTCGGCCTCCTCACCCGGGTCGAAGCGCAGGTTCTCGAGCAGCTCGGCGCCCGGCGCCAGGTCCGCGAGGCGGGCCCGCACCGGCTCCATCGAGTACCGGGGGTCCGGCTTCCCCTTGGGCCGGCCCAGGTGGCTGGCGCACACGACCGTCGCTCCCCGCTCCTGCAGCCACGTGATCGTCGGGAGCGCGGCGCGGATCCGGAAGTCATCGGTGATGCGACCGTCGTCGAGGGGCACGTTGAAGTCGGTGCGGACGAGCACCCGCCGCCCGTCGACGGGTGGCAGGTCCTCGAGCAGCGGCAGGCGGTTCACCCGGCGAGCTTGGAGCCCACGAACGCGGTCAGGTCGACGACGCGGTTCGAGTACCCCCACTCGTTGTCGTACCAGCCCAGCACCTTGACCAGGTTGCCGAGCGACATCGTGAGCTCGCTGTCGAAGATGCAGCTGTGGGGGTTGGTCATGATGTCCGACGAGACGATGGGCGCGTCCGTGTACTCGAGCACGCCCTTCAGCGGACCGTCCGCCGCGGCCTTGAACGCGGCGTTGACGTCGTCCACCGACGCGTCACGGGAGAGCATGGCGTTGAAGTCCGTGATCGACCCGGTGGGGACCGGGACGCGGAGCGAGGTCCCGTCGAGCTTGCCCTTCATCGAGGCCAGCACGAGCGCCGTGGCTCTCGCGGCGCCCGTCGACGTCGGCACGATGTTGATCGCCGCGCTGCGGGCCCTCCGGAGGTCCTTGTGCGGGCCGTCGACGAGCATCTGGTCGCCCGTGTACGCGTGCACCGTCGTCATGAGGCCCTTCTCCACGCCGAACGCGTCGTCGAGCACCTTGACCATCGGCACGAAGCAGTTCGTCGTGCACGAAGCGGCGGAGATCACCTTGTCCTTGGCGGGATCGAAGTCCTCGTGGTTGACGCCGTAGACGAAGGTCGCGTCCGCCTCTTTGCCGGGAGCCGAGATGATGACGACCTTGGCCCCCGCGGCGAGGTGCGCGGCGGCGGCCTCACGGCTCGTGAAGAAACCGGTGGACTCGATCACGACATCGACGCCGAGCTCGCCCCACGGGAGGTCGGCCGGGTCGCGCACGGACAGCACCTGCAGCACGTCGCCGTCCACCGCGATGCCGTCCTTGGTCGCCGTGATGTCGGTCGGGAGGATGCCGAGCACCGAGTCGTACTTCAGCAGGTGCGCCATCGTGTCCAGCGAGCCGAGGTCGTTCACGGCCACGAAGTCGAGGTCGGCACCCGATTGCTTGGCCGCCCGGAAGAGGCTGCGCCCGATGCGACCGAAGCCGTTGATGCCCACGCGTACCGTCATCGTCGTCCGTTCCTTTCCTCGCCCGGGGAGGGAAGGCGAGCGTCGTTGACCCTACTCTGCCCTGGTCCGCCCCTACCGGCCCAGGTCCCGGTGCTGGACCCGCAGCTCGACCCCCCGGCGCACGAGCCGGCCGGCCACCTCCTCGGCCACCGTCACGCTCCGGTGCTGCCCGCCGGTGCACCCGAAGGCGATGGTCAGGTAGCTCTTCCCCTCCTTCTCGAAGGCGGGGACCAGGAGGAGCAGGAGGTCCTCGATCCGCTCGAGGAACGGCCCGGTCTCCGGCTGGCGGAGCACGTAGTCCCGCACCTCTGAGTCGAGGCCGGTCAGCGGGCGCAGGCGCTCGTCCCAGAACGGGTTGGGGAGGAAGCGGCAGTCGAGCACGATGTCGACGTCGAGGGGCAGACCGTGCTTGTAGCCGAACGACACGACCGCGGTCTGCATGCCCGCCGTGGTCGCGTCCTCGGCGAACAGCTCGGTCAGCCGCGTCTTCAGCTGGTGGACGGTGAGCGCCGTGGTGTCGATGACGACGTCGGCCATCGCCTTCACCGGCTCCAGCAGCTCGCGCTCCCGGGCGATCGCCTCGAGCAGCGACGTGTCGTCACCCATGGGGTGGCGACGACGGGTGCTGCCGTAGCGCTTCACGAGCTCGGGCGTGCTGGTCTCCAGGTACACGATCCGCACCCGGTGGCCACCGGTGCGAAGGCCCTCGATGGCGTCGAGGATGTCGGCCTGCTGGGGGCTCGTCCCCACGACCAGGGCCAGGCGCTCGATGGCGCTGCCCGGCACGCTGGCCAGCTCGACGATGGTGCGCACGAGGGAGGTGGGCAGGTTGTCGACCACGTACCAGCCCTGGTCCTCCAGGTCTGCCGCGGCGTTGGTACGTCCAGCCCCCGACAGCCCCGTGATCACCACGATGTCGGCCATCCCCGTCCAGCGTACCGACGCGGCCCGCCGCCCGGCCGGAAGGTTGCGCGGGGTTCCTCGCGCCCGCCTTCCACCGTTCATGGCCGGCGGGACCGCACGGGGTGCGGCGAGATCGGCCGAGAACGCTGGGTCGAGCCCGAGCGGCCGGCCCGAGCCGGGTCGGCCGGGGCTAGGACTTCCGGGCGCGGAGCAGGAGGAGGCGGGGGATGCTGGCCGCGCCGGGATACTCGGGGGCGAGGGTGAGGAAGCCGGCCGGCGGCGGGGGCTCGTCCATGTGCTCGATGAGGAGGCCGGACGCCGCCATCGCGTTCACGTACCGCCCGAGCGGGCGGTGGATGAAGGGGATGAACACGTCCTTCTCGACCTCCTCCACGGTCTCGTCCTCGACCAGGTAGGGGCCGATCCTCCAGTACTGCTCGGGAGGGTCGAGGACCTGGTCGTCGATCCAGCCGCTGTCCGGCGTCTGCAGGAGCGGGTGGTTGAGGAAGAAGAGGAAGACGCCGCCGGGCCGCAGGACGCGGGCGACCTCGGCGATGGCGGGGTCCACACCGCGGATGTGCTCGAAGACCAGGCAGGCGACGACGGCGTCGAAGCAGCCGTCGGGGAAGGGTAGGGCGTCGGCCCCGGCCTGGGCGTAGCTCGGGCCGCCGCCGCGCTCCCCCGCCACCCTGATCTGGTTCCAGGTCGGGTCGATGCCGATGATCACGTCGGCCCCGATCGAGCGGGCCAGGCGCGACACCTGCCCCTCGCCGCAGCCCACGTCGAGCACGTGGTGGGTCCCGGCCAGGTGCTCGGCGGCGAGGGGGAGGATCTGCTCGTCGTACTCCGGATCCGCGCCCTCGGTGAAGCCCGCGATCCACCAGTCCGCGTGCGTCTCCCAGAGATCAGGGCGCATGCCATGTCATCCGTGGTGCAGCTTCTCGTGGACCGCGGTGCCGACCGTGGTCGGCAGCCAGGGGAGGGCGCGCAGCTCGTCGAGCGACGCCTTGCGCACGCCCGCCACCCCCCCGAGCTCCTTGAGCAACCGCTTCTGGCGCACCTTCCCGAGGCCGGGGATCCCGTCGAGGGTGCTGGTGGTCATGCGCTTGCCCCGGACTTCGCGGTGGAAGGTGTTGGCGAAGCGATGGGCCTCGTCCCGCAGGCGCTGCAACATGAAGAGCGCCTCGGACTGCCGGGGCACGTTGACCGGGTCGGCCCGCCCGGGGACGTACACCTCCTCGAAGCGCTTGGCCAGCGAGGCGACCGGGATCTCGTCCTGGAGACCGAGGTTGCGCACGACCCGCTCGGCCACCGCCAGCTGGCCCTTGCCCCCGTCGACCAGGAGGAGCTGGGGCGGGTAGGAGAACCGCCCGGGCCGCTCACCCCGCTCGCCGATCGGCCGGTCCCGCTCGATCAGGTAGGCGGTGAGGCGGCGGGTCAGCACCTCCTCCATGGCGGCGTAGTCGTCGTTGCCGTCGACCTCCTTCACCTTGAAGCGGCGGTAGTCGCTCTTCTTGGGGAGGCCGTCCTCCATCACCACCATCGAGCCGACGTAGTCCGTCCCCTGGAGGTGAGCCATGTCGTAGCACTCGATCCGCAGCGGCGCCTCGGGCAGCCCGAGCAGGTCCTGCAGCTCGTTGATGGCCCGGGCCCGGCTGTTGTGGTCGCTGGCGCGACGCAAGCGGTGGCGAGTGAACTCCTCCTGCGCGTTCCGCGTCACCGTGTCGAGCAAGCCTCGCTTGTCCCCGCGCCGCGGCACCCTGATGTCGACCCGGGAATGGCGCTGGATCGCCAGCCACTCCTCGTAGACGTCCTGAGCCTCGGGCGCGACGGGGAGCAGCACCTGCTTGGGCACGCCGAGCGGGGGCTCGTCGCCGTACAGCTCCTCCAGGATCCGGGCGGCCAGCGCGGGCTCGTCGAGGTCCTCCACCTTGTCGAGGATGAAGCCCTTCCGACCGACCACCCGACCGCGGCGGACGTAGAACACCTGCACCGCGGCCTCGAGGTCGTCCTGCGCGATGCCGATCACGTCGAGATCCTCGTTGCGGTCGGCCACCATCTGCTGCTTGGCGATGGCCTTCTGCACCGCGGCGAGGCGGTCGCGCAGGCGGGCGGCCCGCTCGTACTCCTGCTCGTCGGCCGCGGCGCGCATGTCCCGGTCCAGGCGCTTGACGATGGCGTCGGTGTCGCCGTCCAGGAAGTCGATCAGCTCCTGGACGAGCCGCATGTACTCGTCGTGCTCGATCTCGGCCACGCAGGGACCGGAGCACTTCTCGATGTGGAAGAGCAGGCACGGCCGGCCGAGACGATGGTGCTGGTGGTACTTGCTCGGCGAGCAGGTGCGGATCGGGAAGCTGCGCAGCAGCAGGTCGAGCGTGTCGCGGATGGCGTAAGCGTGGGCGTAGGGCCCGAAGTAGCGCACGCCCTTGCGCTTGCGACCCCGCACGACCATCGCCCGGGGCCACTCCTCGTCCAGCGTGATGGCCAGGAAGGGGTAGCTCTTGTCGTCCCGGAGCCGCACGTTGAACCGGGGCCGGTGCTGCTTGATGAGGCTGTACTCGAGCATGAGGGCCTCGACCTCGTTGCGCACCTGCATCCACTCGACGGTGGCGGCCGTCGCCACCATCTGCGCCGTCCGCGGGTGGAGGCCGCCCGGGTCCTGGAAGTAGCTGCCGACCCTCTGGCGCAGGCTCGCGGCCTTGCCCACGTAGATGACACGGCCCTCCGCGTCCTTGAACTGGTACGAGCCCGGGCCCTCGGGGATCGTTCCGGCGGGCGGTCGCTGCACCACGATTCGGAGGCTACGGCGAGGCAGACGCACCTGCGCCGTATGCTGAACCTCGATGCTGCGCCTGCAGTCCGCCCTGCCCGAGACGTACACCGCAGCCTCCCCCGAGGAGCTGGCCGAGCGCATCGCCGCGGCCAAGGCCGCCCTCGGCGACCGGGTCTACGTGCTGGGCCACCACTACCAGCGCGACGAGGTGATGCGCTGGGCCGACGCCAGGGGCGACTCGTTCCGCCTCTCGGTCCTGGCCAAGGAGCGCCCGGAGGCCGACTACATCGTGTTCTGCGGCGTGCACTTCATGGCCGAGTCGGCCGACGTCCTGACGGGCGACCACCAGCAGGTCATCCTGCCGGACCTCAACGCCGGGTGCTCGATGGCCGACATGGCCGACATCGACTCCGTCGAGGAGGCGTGGGAGGTGCTGGAGGGCACGGTCGACATCTCCACGGTCGTCCCCATCACCTACATGAACTCCTCGGCCGCGCTGAAGGCGTTCGTCGGCCGCCACGGCGGGGCGGTCTGCAC
>JBKPRL010000014.1:0-8463 GCA_046734535.1 bacterium
CGGCGGTGGCCTCCCTCAACGGTGTCGCGTCGGTGATCCCCTCAGCCGCCGTGGCGAGATCGTCCTCCGCTTGTTGCACGCGGGCGTTGGTGCCGGCCGGCACGAGGGTCGTCGTGGTCGTCGAGGCCGGTGTCGTAGAGCTGGTCGGCACGCTCGACGCGGTGGCCTTCGCGTCGGCGAGTGCCGCCTGTGCGTCGGCGAGCTCCTGCTGGGCGTTCGCGACGTCCCCTTGCGCTGAGCTGAGCGCGTCCGCGGCCGACGCGACCGACTCGCGCGGCGCGGCCAGGTCGGCCCCGCCCGTCTTGACGTCGCCGACGGTGGCCTCGCCGTCCGTGAAGAGCTTGCCGTAGCGGTCGAGCGCCGTGACGTAGCCCGTGGCCTCGCCACAGAGCTGTTGGCCGGCCGAGGTGACCGCGTCCTCCGCCGAGGTGAGGTCTTCCTGCGCGGTCGCGACCCGGGCCTCGGCAGCCGCGACCGGATCCTGCGTCGTCTTCGGCGCGCCCGACGTCGGTGTGCTGGTCGTGGACGTCGACCCTGAACCGCCGCACGCCGCCATCGACAGGGTGAGACCGGCGAGGCTGGCTACGAGCCGACCCGCTCTCGGGCGGATCACCGGCCGCGTGGGCGTCGCTGACGCCGACATCATCGGCCCAGGGCTGATGACGCCTCGTCGGATGGAGCTTCGAGCTGTTGGAAGACCGAGAACTCGTCCCAGTACTGGCGGAACGAGCAGATCCGGTCGCCCTCGAACTCGGCGACCGTGACACCATGCACCGTCACCCGGATCCCGGACGGCTCGATGGTCCGGTCGGCGGGGAGCGCGATCGCACCCGTGTGGCTCATCCGCACGGTCCACTCGACGCAGGCGTAGTCGCCGGAGACGTCGAGTGGCGCGACGTCCAGCTCGATGTCCGAGAAGGCCTCGTCGCGGCGATCGAGCTCCTCGATGAGCTCGGTCAGCGACGCCGTCGACAGTGCAGGCGTCCAGGCTCGAACGTCGGCGGTGAGCAACGCCTGCAACGCTGACCGGTCCCGCTCGGCGCCGGCCTGCAGCGCCCGCACCAACGTCGTGGCCCGCTCCTCGTTCGACGTCATGCGGAGAGCAGGCGGGCTTTGGCGACCTCGAGCTCGGCGTCAGTCAGGACGCCGTCGTCGCGCAGCGCGGCGAGGGCCTTGAGGTCGGCGATCGGGTCTCTCCGAGCGCCCGCCGGGACCGCCGGCGCCACACGCCGGGTCGACTCGAACGTGTCCTGCAGCTGTCGGTTGTACGCAGCCTGCTCCGTACGCGACATCGGCCGCGCGAAGGGCATCCACGTCTGGCGAGGCCGGTAGAGGAACAGCATCGGTCACACTCCTGGGCGTCTCGCCGTCATCCGTCCGATGATTGCACGCGCACACCTCACGGCGGCCCATCGGCCCAAGCCGACGAGCTGACCCGTCGTCGAGCGTTCTGGTCGCGGACGTGCCGCTCAGAGCGGCAATCCGGTGACCGGAAGCGGTCTGGCGTCAGATGTAGCGCCGCGCGGTGAGCCAGCGGTAGCTGTAGAAGCCCCAGACGGGCGGCAGGTAGAAGGTGGTGAAGCGGTAGGAGAGGGCGATGGCGAACGCGGTCTCGGAGGGGATGCCAGCGCGAGTCAGGCCGAGTGACAGGCCGGCCTCGGTCACGCCGATGCCACCGGGTACCGGGAGGAGGCCGGCGAAGAGCGTGACGACCGAGTTGATGAGGATGAGGGTGCTGAGCGGGACGTCGTAGCCGAAGGCGCGCACGCAGGCGCCGAGCGTCACGGCGAACAGGATCTGGGAGAGCAGGTTGCCCCCGTAGAGCTGGACGACCTTGCGGGGGGACCGTAGGACCCGCAGGGCCTCGCGGGCCTGACCGAGGGACGCCAGCACCTTGGCGCGCAGCGACGGCACCAGGAGGGCGATGCCGACGGCGAGGACGACGGCGGCGATGACGATCAGCGCGGTCGTGGCCAGGCCGCTGAGCTGGTCGGTGCTGACCGACAAGCCGAGGTCGACGTCGGAGATCGTGAAGACGAGCAGGAACAGCGCGATCTGGACGACGAACTCCGAGAGCGAGTCGATCAGGCCGGCCGAGAGCGCGGTGGCCGGCGGGACGCCGAAGCGCTGGAAGAAGCGGGTGGTGATGGCGATGCGTCCGGCCGAGCTGGGCACGGCGAGGTTGACGTAGCACGTCGCGAACTGGAGCGCCGTGGTGGGTCCGAGCGGGAGGTCCTCGGTGCTGGAGCCCATCGTGCTGAACGCGTTCGCCACCCGCGGGAGCTGTCCGATGATGAGCGCGGCGACGAGCCACCACCAGTCGGCGTCGGCCAGGTCGCGGCCGAAGGCCCGCAGGTCGAGGCCGCTCAGCATGCCGATGACCGTGTAGGCGGCGACGGCCAGGAGGAGGGCGTTCAGCAGCGACTTGGGGGTGACCCGCCGGACCTTGGTCAGCTGGACGTCCTCGACCTCGAGCTGCCCCGCCAGGTCCTTCCGCACGTCGTCGAGATCGAGGTGCTGGTGGCGGAGCCTGGCGCGGAGCAGGGGTGGGATGTTCGCCGTCTGCAGCGACGGCAGGAGCTCGCGTAGCCGGTCGTCACCGAGCTTGGAGCGAGCCTCCTCGATGGCGGTGTCACGGCCGGCGGCCAGAGCGGTGAGGGCGAGGAGCTGCACCCGGTCGATGACCTCGTCCAGCGGGTCGGCCCGCACCGACGCCGACGACAGGTCGCTGAACGCCGTGGTCCTGTCGTCGGGTAAGGACACCCGATCGAGGTCGATGCGCTGGTGCGAGAGGCCGGCGGCGTGCAGACGGCCGAGCTCGACCCACAGCGACCCGACCTGCGCAGTGGTCAGCGAAGGGGCGTCCAGCGCCAGCGGCGTGCCGGCGGGCCGGACCACGATCAGCGCGTCGCCGTTCTCGGCCACGCCGGCCGTCACGACCTGTGGGACCCGGACGCCGGCGTTGGCGGCGAGGAAGGTCATGAAGCCTTCGTGCTCCACGTACTCCAGCCGGCTGGGCCGGGAGCTGCGGCGGCTGCCCCGGTACCAGGCGAGGCGCCACAGGCTGGCCATCAGCTCGCCTTCCCAGGCGTCTCGCCCGTAGACCTTGATCTCCAGAGGACCCTGAGCGTCCTGACCGGTCAGGAAGGCCACCCCGTCGGGCCGCATGCTGGTCGGCGCCAGCTGCTCCACCTCGAGCCCGAGGTCGCGAAGCGCTGACGTGACCCGGCCGACAGTGGGGAGGCCACCCGGCGAACCCCACACGAGGTGCACGAGGGCGCCGGCGAGAAGGCCGATCGTCACCGACGCGACGGCGTCCAGCGCGAGGGTGGCGCCGAGGAACAGAGCCCCGATCGCCTCCGCGGCGATCAGCGCCCGTCCGAACCTCCGAAAGGGCAGCGTGACGTACGGCGCGAACACCGCCAGCACCGCAGTGGTCATCGCCAGCGTGGCGGGCGGGAACACCGGTGGGCCGTTGGTGTCGACCAGCCGTCTGAGGACGTCGCCCGCGTTGGCGCCCACGATGGCCCCCGCCGACGCGGCCATCGCCAGCGCCAGCAGCGCGGCCGCGACACCTTCGGCGAGCAGCGACGGACGCCGGCGCACCGCAGCGATGACGAGCAACGCCAGCGACCAGCCCACCGCGGGCCAGAAGGCGACGAGCCAGAACACGTCCAGGAACCCCGGGAACGAGATGAGGACGACGCGCACCCGCTCCTCGAGGTCGCGACCGAGCACGGCGAGCAGCGCGACCAGCACCAGCGATATGAGGTAGAGCACGGCCCGCAACCAGTCGATGGGTCGGCGAGCGCGAGGATCGGAGGGCGAGGACGCGAACAGCTGGATCCGCGCTGGCGAGCCGGCCTCGAGCGGTCGGCGCGCCGCTGACGTCAGGCGCAGGCTCACAGCGTGGCGGCGCCGCCGGGACCGTTCCGTGGCGCTGCGCCCGGGTCAGATCCGACCGCGGCCTCCTCGCCGAGGTGGGTCACGATGTGCTCGTGGATCTCGTGGAGCCGTTCGCGGATGGCGTCCCGGCGCTCGAGGTCCTCGCGATGCAAGCGGACGATCAGGTCGTGGGTCGGCCGATGCCCTTGGAAGTCGGGATGGTGCCGGTAGCAGAGCAGGAACTGGCCGGCCGCCGCGGGATGGGTCCCCACCCGCCAGCAGCCTGGTTCGTGGCAGTTGAACTTCTTGACGACCTGGTAGACGGCGGTGCCGAGCGCACCGATGATGCCGAACTCGGCCAGGTCGGACCCGAAGCCCGACCAGAAGCCGTAGTAGACGCCGGACACGTCGTTGGTGCCGGTGTGCACGGCGAGCCAGTGATCGACGACGCGCCGGTCGAGCACCCAGAGGGTCACCGCCACGGCTGCCGCGACGACCACCCCGATCGCGATGGGCAGACGCCACTTCATCTCTCACTCCTCTCGGCCTATCGGACGCCAGGTTCGACGCTCACGCGCTCGATCTCGGCGTCTCGACCAACGAGGGGGCGACCTGCGGGACCATCGCGGCTGGGCGTGCTCGTTCCCCGGGTACGGCGGCATCCATGCGGGCGAAGACTCGAGATCGATCGGTGACGCCGATCGGGGCCGAGCGAGCATAGGTCGCTGCTCATGAGGGCGGTGCCGGCCCGTTCGAACCGGCCGGCGTCGGCTGCCGACCCGACGCCCAGGCCCGCCCGACGCCAGGCCCGCCCGGACGGCCAGGGCCGCCCGACGGCTCAGCCGAGCACGGCGAGGGCGGCTTCGGCGACCTCCATGTCCTCGCTGTAGTGGCCGCCGCTCACGCCGACGCCGCCGACCACCGCACCGTCGACGACGATCGGGTACCCGCCGCCGAAGACGACAAGACGGTCGATGCCTGTCGGCGCGCCGGCGGCGAGCGGCGGATCGTCCTTGATGAAGTCGTGCCAGCTGTGGGAGGGGATGCCGAAGCCGACCGCGGTGTAGGCCTTGTCCTGGGCCACCTGGACCGACACCAGGGCCGCGTTGTCCATCCGGAGCAAGCCCTTGAGCACGCCGCTCTCGTCGACGACGGCGACGGTGAACGGCTTGCCGAGCGCCTCGGCCTTGCGCTGCGCGGCCGCGATGAGCTCGGTGACGAGCTCCGCGCTGACGCTCGGACGTTGAAAGGTCGGTGAGCCGGCCATCTTGCTCCTCCTCCGTGGGATCGACGGAGCGAACGTAGCGGGACGGAGGACAGGGCGGGATCGGCCGCGATCGACCCTACGGCCGAGGATCATCCGTCCATCCGCTGCGCCGACGACCACGCCGAACGCAACGTCGTGAGACCCTTCACTGCGACGCGATGGCACCGGGGTATGGCTGGTCACCGAGCTCGTCTTGCACGCGACCTAGCTCCGAGCGCAGCTGGCCGATGACCTCCACGTAGTCAGGATCGTCGATCACGTTCGCCCTCTCCTTGGGGTCCGCGATGAGGTCGTAGAGCTCCCACTCCACGGGATCCGCGGGTCCGTGGGAGCCCGGTTGGCCGAGCGGGTCGTTGTAGAAGCAGATGAGCTTGTGCTGGTGGGTGCGAACGCCGTAGTGCGCCGGTGCTCGGTGGTCGCCGTCTCGGTGCATCCAGTACCGGTAGTAGACGGATGTCCGCCAGGCCTCGGGCTGCTCACCCCGAAGGAATGGGACCAGGCTCCGACCCTGGAGCTCGGCGGGGCGAGGGCAGCCGGCCAGCTCGAGGATGGTCGGAGCGAAGTCGACGTTGACGACAAGGTCGTTGCACACGGAACCAGGGCTCACGAGGGCCGGGTAGCGGACGAGCAGCGGCATCATCAACGACTCCTCGTACATCAGACGCTTGTCGAACCAGCCGTGGTCGCCCAGGAAGAAGCCTTGGTCCGACGTGTAGATCACGATGGTGTCCTGACTCAGGCCCGACTCGTCGAGCCGGTCGAGCAGCCGTCCGACGTTGTCGTCGAGCGAGGCGATCACTCGCAGGTAGTCCTTGATGAACCGCTGGTAGCGCCAGCGCAGGTTCTCGACGTCGGACAGGCCTGGCGGTACCGGGGCCTTCAGGTCCTCGATCGGGCGCAGCTCCATGAGCGACAGACGCGCGGCGCGCACCGCAGCCGACCGCCCGGCGTCGTCGTCGAGCAACGTCGCTGGCTCGGCGACGTCGCGCTCGACGAAGAGGTCGCGATGCGCAACATCCGGCTGCCAGGTGCGGTGTGCGGCCTTGTGGTGGCAGAACAGCGCGAACGGCCGCGTGGGGTCACGACGGTCCAGCCAATCCAGGCAGTCGTCCGTGATCAGGTCGGTCACGTAGCCACCGCGCTCCAACACCGTTCCGCCGGGACCGAGCATGACGGGATCGTGGTAGTGGCCCTGCCCTGGCAGCACACGCCACTCGTCGAAGCCGACCGGGTCGTGGGCGGGCCCGTGGCCGAGGTGCCATTTGCCGAACAGCGCCGTCTGGTAACCGGCGGCGCGCAGGAGCGCGGGGAACGTTGTCAGCCGGTTGTCCAACGGGGTGTCGAGCGTCGTCACCCCGTTCACGTGGTTGTACGTGCCGGTGAGGATCGCGGCTCGACTGGGCGTGCAGATGGAGTTCGTGCAGAAGCACGCGTCGAAGCGCATCCCTTCCGATGCGATCCGGTCGAGGTTCGGTGTCGTCGTCAGCCGTCCGTCGTAGGCCGAGATGGCGTGGGCTGCGTGGTCGTCGCTCAACACGAAGAGCAGGTTCGGCCGATCCGTCACGGGTCGATGGCTACCACGCGGGCGCAGCGCCTCGGGCTTCTGGCGAGTGGTGCGCTCTCTCGTGCGCACTGGCTCTGGGGTGGCCGACTTGTGGGCTATTGTGAGCCCATGAGAGTGCACATAGCGCTCGACGAGGATCTCGTCGCGGAGCTCGATCGCAGGGTGGGTCCTCGGCGCCGGAGCGCGTTCATCGCCGAGCTCATCCGCCACGGTCTCGATGAGGCCCAGCGCTGGGACGACATCGACGCCGCGCTCGGGCAGCTGACGGACGACGGCCACGAATGGGACGACGACCCCGGGAGATGGGTGCGTGAGCAGCGTCGCGGCGACACCCGCCGGACGGGCTGAAGATGGCCCGGCTGCTGCTCGATTCCACGGCCCTGATCGACGCGCTGCGAGGGCGCCCCGCGGCCACCCGCCTGGCCGGTCTGCGACGACACCGCGTCGAGCCATGGGTGTGCGCGATCTCGGTCGAGGAGATCTGGCGGGGCATCCACCCACACGAGGAGCCGATCGCCCGTCGATTGTTCAACGGCCTGCGGCTGGCGCCACTCGGGGTGGCCGAGGGCGTCCAGGCCGGCACATGGCGGCGCGAGTTCGCAGAGCGAGGCATCACGCTCCATCAGGCCGACTGCCTGGTCGCGGCGGCGGCCGTCGGTGTGGGCGCCGCACTCGCAACAGCGAACGTCACCGACTTCCCGATGGTGGAGCTCACGGTGGAGCACTGGCCGGTAGGGCCCTGAGGTCCGCGAGCCGGAACGCGATGACCGTGACGGCCGGCCATCGTGAGCTCGACGGCGCCGCGCCGCTACCGCCGGTCGAGAGCGCGTGGTGAGGATCGCCGGTCGGCCAGTTGCCCGCGGGACGCGTGCCAGCCTCACCTCGCAGGTGGGAGGTGCCGCCCTTGGCAGCTGCCCCCGCGTCGGGTGCACTGGACTCAGGCTGGTCGAGAGGAAGTGATGGGACGAGGGCCGCGGCCGTGAGCGCCGGCGCTGGACGATGGCTCCTGTGGCGCGACGCGCGCCGCCGGTCGTGGGCGATGACGCCGCTCGCGGCCGCCGTGGCGCTGGGATCGGCCGCCACCTTCGCCGCCCTCGGCACCGCCCACCGCACGTCCGAGGCCTACCCGCGGTACCTGGAGCGTGCGGCGGTCGGCGATCTCCTCATCAACCCCGGCATCGTCACGAAGGACATCGACCGGGTGCTCCGCAGCCTGCCTGGCGTCCGCATGGTGACGACCGACAACTTCTTCCTCGCCGAGCTCGAGGGCGGTAGCTCCGCGGACGAGTACTTCGGCCAGGTGCGGGGATCGACGAACGGCCGCTACACCGACATGGACCGGCCTGTCCTCGTGGCTGGACGGTTGCCGACGGGCGGCGCGGAGGCTCTGGTCAACACCGAGCTGGCCCGCCGCCGCCACCTCCGTGTCGGTGACGAGCTCACCGTCGACTTCGCCCGCGCGTCCGACGACATCCAGACCGGCGCCGCCGTCACCCCAACGATCGTCGGGGTCGAGAAGTTGACGGTCGTGGGCATCGGCACACTGGCCGACGAGGTCCTCCCCGACGCGACATTTCCCCGGCTTCGAATCATCGTCAGCCCGGACATCGCCGCCCGCTACACCTGTGGGACACCAGGGGCGCCCCCTGCCGGCGCGAGCTCAGAGGACTTCGTGGCCGCACTGCTGCCGCCCACCTGCGCCACCACGCAACAGTTCTACTCACTCGACCTGGCGAACGGAGACGCC
>JBKPRL010000015.1:0-25747 GCA_046734535.1 bacterium
GGCTGGGAGGTGCCCGACGTACTCCGTTCGGGTGACCACGGCCGCATCGCGCGCTGGCGCCGGGCCCAGGCCCTCCACCGCACCCGCCGGGCCCGGCCGGACCTGCTCGAGGCCAGGGGTGGGCTCTCCGAGGAGGAGACCCGGCTGTTGGAAGAGATCGACCCCGTCGCCTATCCTTGAGCGTTCCCCTCCCGGGTCCCCTTCTCCGACACGCAGGACGAGCGCGCCATGAAAGCCACCGATCTCATCGACCAGGACAGCCTCCGGAGCGACATCCCCGACTTCGCGTCCGGCGACGAGGTCGAGGTGCACGTCCGGGTCAAGGAGGGCAACCGCGAGCGGGTCCAGGTCTTCCACGGCAACGTCATCGCCCGCTCCGGATCGGGCCTGCAGGAGACCTTCACCGTCCGCAAGATCAGCTACCAGGTCGGCGTGGAGCGAACCTTCCCGCTCCACTCACCGATCATCGCCAAGCTCGTCGTCCTCAAGCGGGGCGACGTGCGCCGGGCCAAGCTCTACTACCTCCGTGACCGCAAGGGGAAGGCGGCGCGGATCCGCGAGAAGCGCGAGTACTGATCGTGGCCGCCCGGGCCGCCCTAGGCTGGCCGTGGTGAGCACCGAGGACCTCGAGAACTACGAGGCCGAGCGAGAGCTCCAACTGGCCCAGGAGTACCAGGACGTCTCCGGTTTGTTCCGGTTCGCGGTCGAGACCGAGCGACGTTTCTACCTCGCCAACGAGGTGAGCGTCCGTGTGGTCGACGACGGCCCCCGGCCCCTCGTCGAGGTCGAGCTGAAGGACGCCTGGGTGTGGGACATGTACCGCCGCAGCCGGTTCGTGCCGAGCGTGCGAGTGCTCAGCTTCAAGGACGTCAACGTCGAGGAGCTCCCCAAGCAGGAGCTCTGAGCTGACCGCGGGTCGGCAGGCCACCGGCGCCTGGGGCGAGGCGCAGGTCGCGCGCTGGTACGAGGCGCGCGGCTACGAGGTGCTGGCCCGCAACTGGCGGGTGCGCCAGGGCGAGCTGGACCTGGTCGTGGCCGGCCCGGCCGTCGTCGTCTTCTGCGAGGTGAAGAGCCGCTCGGGCGACACGTTCGGCCAGCCCTTCGAGGCGGTGACCGCGGCCAAGCAGGTCCGCCTGCGACGGCTGGCGACGTTGTGGCTGCAGGGCGCGGGACGGTCGTGGCCGGCCGTGCGCTTCGACGTGGCCAGCGTGGTACGCGGTCAGGTCCTGAGCGTCATCGAGGCCGCCTTCTGACCCTGCGGGTCCAGCACCCACGGTGCCAGTGCCGGCGCAGGTCCGGCGCGGCGCGGGGGACGACCACGAGGTGCCCCGTTCCGGCGATGATGTCCCGGTGGCAGCCCGGGCAGACATAGCGCTTCGCGGCCTGGTACGGGTGCACCATCCGGACCTCGACGTCGTCGAGGTCGACCGCGAACCCGCTCACCCGAAGAAGGCCCAGAGGACCAGGACCGCGGCGACCACCAGGGCGACCGCCACGAACACGTAGTCCGAGCGGCGCCGGCGCATCTGGCGGTAGGGGTTGAGGCCCACGGCGGTGATCATGGCACCCGCTGAGTAGGGTCCCGACGCATGGAGACGATCGAGGTCACGCGGGCCGACGGGGGCATCGTCACGGTCACGCTGAACCGTCCGGAGAAGAAGAACGCGGTGAACGACCTGATGTGGAGGGAGCTCCTGGCTGCGCTCCGTGAGATCGCGATCGGTGACGACCGCGTCGTGGTCATCACCGGCGCCGGCGGCGCCTTCTGCTCCGGCGCCGACCTCTCCGGCGGCGGGGTCGACAGCGGGGAGCGACCCCGGCACCCGCTGGCGTCGATGCGCGGCGTCGGCGACGTCGCCCTGACCCTGCACCGCCTGCCCCAGCCCACGATCGCCAAGGTCGGCGGCGTCGCGGCGGGGGCCGGTGCCAACCTGGCCTTCGGCTGCGACCTCATCGTCGCCTCCGACGAGGCCCGCTTCACCGAGATCTTCGCCCGACGGGGGCTCACCCTCGACTTCGGCGGCTCGTGGCTCCTGCCGCGCCTGATCGGCCTGCACAAGGCCAAGGAGCTGGCCTTCTTCGCCGACATCATCTCGGCCAAGGAGGCCGAGGCGTTCGGGCTGGTGAACCGGGTCGTGCCCGCCGGCGAGCTCGACGCGTTCGTCGACGACTGGGCGCAGAAGCTGGCCGCCGGACCGCCGATCGCGCTGGCGCAGACGAAGCGGCTCCTCAACAACTCCATGTCGGTCACCATGGAGGAGGCGCTCGACGACGAGGGCGTGGCCCAGTCGGTCAACTTCGGAACCGCCGACACGGCGGAGGCCATGGCTGCCTTCCTGGGCAAGCGCGACCCGAGCTTCACCGGTCACTGACGACACTCCGGTGACTCGCCGGACGTCGTAGGAGCGCGCGCCGCGCCGCGGCATGACGGGGCGCCGGGGACCTCCTTGACTACGGTTGCTCCGTGCTCGCGGCCCGTCGTACGCGTGCCGCAGCCGTCGCTGCGGGTCTGGTCGGCGCGCTCTTCGCGCTCGGCCTCGGTGGCGCGGGCCTCCTCTCCGGACCGGCTGGCGCGCAGGCGCCCGAGCCGACGACCGTGCCCCCGGCGGACCCCAACGCGGTGCCGCCCGACCCCAACGCGCCGGTGGACCCCAACGCCCCGGTGGACCCCAACGCCACGCCGACCCCCTCGCTGGCCCTGCCCAGCACGACGAACATCCCCCTGAACTGCACCGAGATACCGCCTCCCTACCTGGTCTTCGTCGGCCGCATCACCGCGTTCCAGATCCCCACCTTCCGCTTCGAGGTCGACCAGGTGGTCTCCGGGACCTGGGACGGCCCGCTCGTCGACGTGGACTTCCCCGACGACGCCGGCTTCCTGAGGGTCGGGCCGTCCTACCTCGTCGCCGCCCAGGTCGACGCCACCACCGGCAAGCTCTACTCCAAGGTCCGCAGCACGTTCCGGACCGAGCCGGGCCCCAACAGCTGTCCCGGCGACGATCCCATCATCACCCGGCTCTCCGACGGGACGCCCGTCGACACCGGCCTCCTTTCGGGCATGAAGGGCAAGTGGCGCAAGGTCATCGTCGCCTTCCTGGTCCCGAGCGTGGCGGTCATGGGTGCGCTGGTGGTCCTGGTGTCGCTCAAGCACCTCGTGACGCGAGTGCTGCGGACCGGACCGGTCTCGAGCCGCCACCCCTTCACGGACTCCTCCCCGCCTGGCCGTCCCTAGCCGCGGCAGGTGCGCAGACGAGCGCCCACGCGCCGACGGAGGTTGTCATGGATCGACCCGCTTCCCGGGCAGATCCGTGCCTGCCTCGGAGCGTGTCACGGATCGACCCGGTCGGTGGGGCCTCGGCGCAGCCCAGGGGCCGGCGGCGCGCCACGTGTCGGCTGACCTGGAGCGGTCAGGCGGCCAGCGGGGGGAAGGCCGCCTCGGCGAGGGCGCGCAGCTCGGCCACCGCAGCCTTGAGGCCGTCGGGATGGTGGAACAGCGCGCTGCCGGCCACCAGGACGTTGGCTCCCGCGGCCGCCACGCCGGCGACGGTCCTCGCGCTGATGCCGCCGTCGACCTCGACGTCGATGGCGAACCCTGATGCCTCGACCATGGCCCGGACCTCGGCCACCTTCGGCTCCATCGTGGCCAGGTAGTCCTGGCCGCCGAAGCCGGGGTTGACGGTCATGACGAGCACCAGGTCCACGAGATCGAGCACGTAGCGCACGGCGATGGCCGGGGTGGCCGGGGCCAGCGCGACACCGGCCGTCGCGCCGACGGAGCGGACCATGTCCAGGCTGCGGTGGAGGTGGGTGACCGACTCCGCGTGCACGATCAACCGCTCGCAGCCGGCCTCCACGAACTCCGCCGCCAGCAGCTCCGGCGTCAGGGTCATGAGGTGGGCCTCGAAGGGCACGGTGGTGTGACGACGGGCCGCGGCCACGACGTCGGGGCCGACCGTGATGTTGGGGACGAACTGGCCGTCCATCACGTCCCACTGGATGCGGTCGCACCCGGCGGCCTCGAGCGCCTCGACCTCCTCACCGAGCCGGGCGAGGTCGGCCGGGAGGATCGAGGGAGCGATCTGGATGCGGGGAGCTGCCCGTTCAGCCATCGGCGTCGACGGTAGCCCACGGCCCGTAGGGTTCCACGATGAGCGGGCCCGAGCTGGTGGCGCTGCGACCGAGGGCGATGGCGGCCGGCGGGGAGGCGGTCGCGCGGGAGCCTTCGGGCCGGGTGGTGTTCGTGCGGGGCGCGCTGCCGGGCGAGGCGGTGGTGGCCCGGATGGTCGAGGAGCGGGGCCGGTACGCCCGAGCGGTCGTCGAGCGGGTGGAGGAGGCCGCCCCCGGCCGGGTCGAGCCTCCCTGCCCGTACGTCGCTGCTGGCTGTGGCGGCTGCTCGTGGCAGCACATCGCCCCGGCCGAACAGCGAGCGCTCAAGCGCCAGATCGCGCTGGACGCGCTGACCCGCGCCGGCCGCGTGACCGCAGCGGCCGTCGTCGACGGTCCCGAGCTGCCCACCGAGGCCTTCCGCACCACCGTGCGGCTGGCGGTGACGGACGGACGGGCCGGGTACCGCAGGCTGCGCTCGCACGACGTCGTTCCCGTCGACGTCTGCCTCGTCGCCCACCCGGCCTTGACCTCCCTCATCTCCGAGGCGCGCTTCCCGGGTGCCGAGGAGGTCGTCCTGCGGTGCTCGGCTGCGACCGGCGAGCGGCTGGTCCGGGTGGTGCCCGATGAGGCTGCGCCGGCCGCCGACCTCCCGGTCGACGTCGTTCGTGACCCCGAGGCGTGGCTGACCGAGGAGGTCGCCGGGCGAACCCTGCGGGTGTCGGCTCGCTCGTTCTTCCAGACCCGGGCCGACGGCGCCGCGGCCCTGGTCGCGGAAGTGGCTCGGGCGGCCGGCGACCACCTCGGTGGAGGGACGGTCGTCGACGCGTACGCGGGCGTCGGGCTGTTCTCCGCCTGCCTCTCCGTGAACGGGCGCGTCGTGGCCGTCGAGCGCTCGACCTCCTCGTGCCGCGACGCGGCGGTCAACCTGGCCCATCGCGATGCCACGGTCGTCCGCGTCGACGTCGCCCGTTGGCGCCCGGAGCCGGCCGAGCTGGTCATCGCCGACCCACCCCGAAGCGGCCTCGGCGCCGCCGCGGCCGACCGGCTGGCGAGGACCGACGCCACCCGCATCGTCCTCGTCTCGTGCGATCCGGCATCGATGGGTCGTGACGTCGCGCTGCTGGCCGGCCACGGCTACCGCCACCTCGACACGACGCTCGTCGACCTGTTCCCGCACACTCCGCACCTGGAGGCCGTGACCACGCTGGTGCGGGTGTGACGCCGGCGCCCGCGGCGTGGCCTCCCGTGGCTCGGGGTGCGGACGACCCTTCGGCCGTCACCCGCAGGCCTGGCAGGATGCCGGGCGTGCCGCTCATCCCGTTCGTGCACCCCGAGGTGGCCGACGCCCTGGCCGCCGGCGCGCCCGTCGTGGGCCTCGAGTCGACCATCTTCTCGACCCTCGGCCTGCCCCAGCCGGCCAACCGTGACGCGCTGGAGCGTTGCGTCGCCACCGTCCGGGCCGGTGGCGCGATCCCGGCGATCACCGCTGTCCTCGACGGCGTCCCCCGCGTGGGCGTCGACCCCGACGAGCACGGCCGACTCTGCGGCGCGGCGACCAAGGCGGCCGAGCGCGACCTGGCCGTCGCGGTCGCCGCGTCGTGGCCCTACGGCGCCACCACCGTCTCGGCCGCGCTGGCACTGGCCGACGCGGCCGGCATCCGTGTCTTCTCGACCGGGGGGATCGGCGGCGTCCATCGCGGAGCGGAGCTCACCGGCGACGTGTCCGCGGATCTCGATGCCATCGCCCATCACCCGGTCGTCACCGTGTGTGCGGGCGCCAAGGCCTTCCTCGACCTCCCGCGAACGCTCGAGCACCTGGAGACGGCGGGCGTGCCGGTGCTGGGCTGGCGCCACGACTGGTTCCCGGCGTTCTACACCAGGTCCTCGGGCCTGCCCGTGCCCCACCGCGTGGACTCGGCCGACGCGGTGGCCGCGGTGCTGGACAACCGGGCCCGGCGCGAGACCGGCGTGCTCCTCGCCGTGCCCATCCCGGTCGACGACGCCCTCGACGGTGCCGCCCTCGACCAGGTGCTGGTCGCCGCGCTGGCCGACGCCGAGGCCAGCAGCATCACCGGCGCCGCGGTCACCCCCTTCGTGCTCGGCCGCATCGGCGAGGCCACCGCGGGCTCCAGCGTCCCCGCCAACCTGGCGCTGGCCGAGAACAACTGCCGGGTGGCGGCGGAGGTCGCCGTGGCCGTCGCTCGCGGTGAGGCGGACCGATGAGGCCGCGGGTCGTGGTCATCGGCGCGGGCTTCGGCGGCCTCAACGCGGTCAAGGGCCTGCGGGACGTACCGGTCGACGTGACGCTGGTCGACGCCAACAACTTCCACACGTTCCAGCCCCTCCTGTACCAGGTGGCGAGCGCGGGCCTCGACGTCGACGACGTCGCCTACCCGGTCCGGGGCATCTTCCGCAGACAGCACAACGTCGCCGTCCGCATGGCCCGCGTGACGGGATTCGACCTTCAGGGCCGGCTGGTCCGGGTCGATCGCGGCGACCCCTTGCCGTACGACTACCTGGTGATCGCGGCGGGCGCGGTCAGCGCCGACTACGGCGTCCCCGGCGTACGGGAGCACGCGTTCCCCATGAAGTCGGTGGACGACGCGGTCGCCCTTCGCCGGAGCATCCTCGACCGGCTCGAGCGGGTGGCCGCTGGCCCCGACGCGCCGCCCGAGGGCGAGCTGTCCGTGGTCATCTGCGGGGGCGGCCCGACCGGCGTCGAGGTCGCCGGCGCCCTCCAGGAGCTCTTCGACAAGGTCATCGCCCGGGACTTCCCTCGGACGGAGGTGGCGATGATCGACGTGACGCTCGTGGAGGCGGCGGACCGGCTGCTCGGCACGTTCTCCCACCTGTCGTCGGGGAGGGCGCTGAAGACGCTGACCAGGCGGGGCGTGGTCGTCGTGCTCGGCACCGGCGTCGACCACCTCACCGCCGAGGGGGTGCACCTCGCCGATGGGCGCTTCCTGCCGGCCCGGACCATCGTCTGGACGGCCGGCGTCACGGCCGGACCCGTCGCCGCGGTGAGCGGCCTCGAGCAGACCCGGGGTGGCCGGCTGGTGGTGGGACCTGACCTGTCGGTCCCGGGCCGGCCCGAGGTGTTCGCCATCGGGGACATCGCCGCCGCGACCGACAACGACGGGCAGCTGCTGCCCCAGGTGGCGCAGCCGGCCATCCAAGGGGGCCGCCACGCGGCGCGCCAGATCGTCCGCCGGCTCGACGGCCTGCCGGGCCTGCCCTTCCAGTACCACGACAAGGGTTCCATGGCGACGATCGGGCGCAACGAGGCGGTGACCGAGCTCCCCTTCGGCGTCCGGCTCTGGGGCTTCGTCGGCTGGCTGGCGTGGCTCGGGCTCCACCTGATCGAGCTGATGGGCTTCCGCAACCGGGTCAACGTGCTGGTCAACTGGGCCTGGAACTACGTCACCTACGACCGCGGCGCCCGCCTGCTGGCCGAAGCCGACCGCGAGGACCCGTGACCCGCTCCAGGTCGGCCATCGCCCGCTCGACGCGGCCGAGGAAGCTCCGACGGCCGGCCTCGTCGGACTGGTCGATGCCGTAACAGGCGATCCAACGGGTCCGCACCCGCGGGTGGCACGCCGCCCGCAGCTGCCGCAGCACGAGGCGCTTGCCCGGTTCTCCTTCGACGGCGTTGATCCGCTTGGGCGACCCGTGCGTGGTGATGGCCACCAGGTACCGGATGCGCCGGAGCTCGTGGCGGGCCCGGCGGCCGTCCGGCCGGAAGGAGAACGCGACGCCTTCGACCCAGACGCGGTCGAGCCAGCCCTTCATGATCGCCGGCGGCGCGCCCCACCACGTCGGGTAGACGAGCACGAGCGCATCGGCGGCCCGCAGCCGGGCCGCGTGGGCAGCGACGTCGGCCGACAGCCTGCCGCGCGGGGCCGAGCGGCGCGTTCCGACGCCGGTCCAGCGGTGGCCCTCCCACTCCGCTCGGGTGAGGAGGGGCTGGAAGCTCTCGGCGTCGAGATCGAGGTCGTCGACGTCGTGGCCGCCCGCCGCGAGCCCGCTGATGGCCGCGGCGCGGACCGCGGCCACGTAGCTGTCGGGCACCGGATGGGCTGAGACGAGCAGCACCCTCACGCCGCGCTCACAGCCGGCCCAGCCGTTCCTCGACCCGGGCGATGAAGCGCGCCCGCTGGCCCGGCGTCGTCGTGTCGACCGAGTGCAGCGCAAGCCACGCGGTCCGGCAACGACGCCCGCAGAGCATGCGCAGGGCCCGCAGCAGCGTCCGTCGGCCACCGTCGTGCACCAGGCGCACGGCGCGCCAGGACGAGCCGTACGTCGTGATGCCGACCACCCGGCGCACCGAGCCGAGGTCGGACACCACACGGTTGGTCTCCGGGTCGAGGTGGAAGGCGACGCCCGGCACCAGCACCCGCTCCAGCCAGCCCTTGAGGATGGCCGGGAGGCCCATCCACCACGTCGGGTAGACGAAGACGAGCGCGTCGGCCGACCGGACGAGCTCCGCGTGGCGGGCCACCGTTGGGTCGAGGATCGGCCGATCGGAGTGGTACGCGCGCCGCTCGGCCTGCGACATGGCCGGCACGAGCTGCTCG
Organism: bacterium; assembly: GCA_046734535.1. Lineage (GTDB taxonomy): Bacteria > Actinomycetota > Acidimicrobiia > Acidimicrobiales > Ilumatobacteraceae > DASTFY01. Next base: position 8,682 of record JBKPRL010000015.1, read on the forward strand.
GCGTAGAGGTCGAGACCGACGACCTCGTGCCCTGCCGCGGCGAGCGCCGCCGTCGCCGCCTCGAACAGCGCGTGCGTCAGGCTGTCGGGACTGGGGTGCGCGTAGACGACGAGGGCGCGCACGGCTGGTCATCGTACGGGGGCGACCCATCCTCGTCGGCGAGCCTCCGGAGGCCGCGGACGATGACGTCCATCGTGGCGTGGCCGGCAGCGAAGTAGCGGTTGCGGCGGTGCGGGGCGACCGTCCAGCCGAAGCGGCGGACGGGGTGCAGCGTGAGCGCGGCGCGCCACTCACCCCAACCGACCAGCTCCAGCTCGACCGGCAGGGCGACGGCAGAGAGGCGCAGCGAGAGACGTCCGCTCACCGCGCGCAGACGGGACGGGCCCGGCGGGGCCGCGGACGTGACGCGCAGCGTCCCCCGTGGCGTGGCCGTGAGCGCTCCGGTCGCCAGCCACTCGTCGAACGCCGCCGCGGCCGCTTCCGGAGCCATGACGAGATGTCGCGTGATGTGGATGACCACGCTGCGGCGCGTCTCGTAGCCGCCTGGAGGCGAGGAGCTGCCCGGCGGCGTCGCCAGCCGCTCGGACAGCTCGTGGGCTGCCCGACCCAACACCACGAGCCCGTGGGGCACGGCCGGCCGGTGGCCACCGGCGCTGTGGTCGCCGTCGCGCGTCGCGCCGTCGGGTTCGGCCAGGTACAAGGGCAGCTCATCGGTCCCGACGGGAACCTCGGCCATGCCGCGATCATCGCGCCGCCCTCCCACGGGGTACAGCGACCCGGACGCGGACGCGCCACGGCCGGGCCACGCGCAGGCGGCCCGGCCGTGTTCGGGGGAGGATCAGGCCTTGACCAGCTCGACGTCGAGCTCGATCTTGACCTTGTCGCCGACCAGCACGCCGCCGGTCTCGAGGGCGACGTTCCACGTCATCTCCCAGTCCTTGCGGCTGATCTCCGTCTCGGCCGAGAAGCCGGCCCGGGTTCCACCCCAGGGGTCCTTCTCGACCCCGTCGAACTCGAGCTCGAAGTCGACCGTGCGGGTCGTACCAGCCACCGTGAGGTCGCCCGTCATGATGTAGTCGTCGCCATCGGCCTTGATGCTCGTCGACTTGAAGGTCATGTGCGGGTGCTTCTCGATGTTGAAGAAGTCGGCGCTCTTCAGGTGGCCGTCGCGCTGGTCGTCGCCGGTGGAGACGGAGCCGAGATCGACGGTGGCCTCGACGGTCGACTGCAGCGGGTCTTCGGGGATCGTGACGGTGCCGCTGAAGTCGGTGAACCGGCCCCTCACCTTGCTGATCATCAGGTGGCGGGCGCTGAAGCCCACCACAGAGTGGGCCGTGTCGACGTTCCAGACTCCGGGGGTCAGGTCGGCGAGTGAGCTCATGGGTCCCTCCGAGGGTAGCTAGTCATTTGCAGACACAAATATTGTACTCAAAAGGATTGCGAACGCAACCGCCTGCTAGGCTGATCTCGTGACGTCAACCGCGTCAACCGCGTCAACCGCGTCCTCCCAGCCGTCCGCGAGGTGGCTCTCGCCGCTGGAGCAGCGCGCGTGGCGGGCCTTCGTCGCGGTCTCGTCGCTGGTCATGGCCGAGCTGGAGAACGAGCTGGAGGCCGCCCACGGCCTGTCGCTGGGCGAGTACGCGGTGCTGGTCGAGCTCTCCGAAGCTCCGGACCAGCGCCTACGGATGTCCGAGCTGGCCGGGCACCTGCACCTCTCGCCGAGCGGCCTCACCCGCCGTCTCGACCTGCTGGTGCGGGAGGGGATGGTCGTACGGGAGCTGTGCCCGTCCGACCGCCGGGCCGTCTACGCGGTGCTCACCGCGCTGGGTCGCGAGCGTCTGGAGGAGGCCGCGCCGGATCATGTCGCAGGCGTCCGCCGCCATCTCATCGACCGGCTGGACGACGAACAGCTCCTGCTCCTGGCCGAGGCGCTCGAGCGCGTCCGCGCCACGTGCGAGTCCGCCGCCTGAGCGCGCGGCGCGCAGCCCGCCGGCTGTCCTGAGCGCCCGGCCGGGCATCAGACCGTGCGCAGGTCCGCCGGCAGATGCTCGACGTCGGAGAGGCGGGACAGGCCGAACGCGTAGCCCTCGCCGGTCGGCAGCGCCTCGACGCGGGTGACCGACGCGTGCCCGAGGATGAACCGGTCCCACTCCCACGGCACGGGCACCAGCCCGAGCAGGTGGCAGATGATGATGGTGTTCGTGCCGGCGTGGGCCACGAACAGGATTCGCCGCTCGGGCTGCCGGAGGCTCCAGACGGGGAGATCCTCCCGCGCGGGCTCGATCCCGCGCTCGGTGAGGAACAGCTGCGCCCCGAGACGGATCCGAGCGACGAAGTCCCGCACCGACTCGCCGCCCTCGAGGCCGTCCCACCGCTCGTGGGCGGGGCGGGCCCTGTCCGCGGCGTAGGCCTCGGCGGCCCGCTCGGCCGGGCTCCCGTGCCAGACGGGGTTGCGGATCTCCTCCAGCCAGTCCTCGACCACCTCGGCCCGTCCGATCCGGGCCAGCAGCGGTGCCGCGGTCTGACGGGCGCGGACCAACGGCGAGATGTAGATCTCGTCGAAGGTCTGGTCCGCGAGGTGCTCGGCCAGGCGAGTCGCCTGGTCCTGGCCGCGCGGCGTCAGCGGCGGGTCGTCGACGTTGTAGCCGTCCCGCACCCACTCCGGTTCGCCGTGGCGGACGAGCACGAGCTCCATGCGGTCGATGGTAGGGGTCGGTCGCGCCGCCGCCGCTGCGGCCGTCCGTTCGGCCGCTCGCGCGCGGCGGCACGGCTATGGTGACCCAGGTCGCCGCCCGGGCGCCCACCGGACGGCTCCCTACGGTCGCACCGGTCGACCGACGAGCAGGGACGAGCAGGGTCGAACAGGAGTGGTCGAGGTGGCGATGGGGCCAGTGGAGTACGTGATCATCGGGTTTCCAGGGAACCAGTTCAAGGGCGAGATCGTCCCCGCGCTGTCGCAGCTCGTCGAGAGCGGCACGGTGCGCATCCTCGACCTCGTCTTCGTGCTGAAGGACGCCGACGGCAACATCACGTCGATGGAGTACGAGGACCTGCCGGGCATGGCCGACGTCGACGGCGAGGCCGACGGCCTCTTCAACGAAGAGGACCTGGAGATGGCCGCGGAGGTCCTCGAGCCGAACTCCTCCGGGCTCCTCATCGTCTGGGAGGACACCTGGGCCGCACCGCTGGCCGAGGCCCTCCGCAACGCCGGAGGCGTCATCGTCGCTGGCGAGCGCATCCCCCATGAGATCGTCCAGGCGGCCTACGAGGGCCTCCCCGCCGCAGGTTGACCGCGTCCCCCCACCGAGCAAGGAGATCAACGAGATGATGCGCAGAGGAGTCGGACGGGTCGGACGGCCCGGCCTCGTGGGCACGATGGCCAGGACGGCTGTGGTGGCCGGCACGGCGACCGCGGTCGTCGGCGGGGTGTCCCGCCACCAGCAGGGCAAGCAGCAGCAGGCGGCCGACGCCCAGGCCTACCAGCAGCAGCAGGCCATGGCCCAGCAGCAGGCCATGGCCGACCAGGCGGCCGCCAACGCCGCCGCCCAGCAGGCGGCCGCGGCGCCGCCTCCTCCGGCCGCGCCAGAGGAGGACCCGACGATCGCCAAGCTCAAGGAGCTGGCCACGCTCAAGGATCAGGGGATCCTGAGCGAGGAGGAGTTCGCGGCCGCCAAGGCCAAGCTGCTCACCTGACGCCGCTCACCCCGGGGTTGCCGCCGGCACCGGCGGCGCCGTGCGGATCGTTCTGGTCGCGGAAAATGCCGCCTGCAGCGGCAGATCGCCGACCAGAACCGGCGCGAGTGGCGGTCCCGGCGCGTGACGTCGCACGCGAGACTGCCGGACATGAAGGACAGCCTGTTCGCCGGCGTCGAGGGCGCATCCCGGCACACGGTGACCGCGGCGATGTCGCCGCCCCACCTGCCTCGGGTCGTGCTGTCCACGCCGGCGATGATCCAGCTCATCGAGATGACCTGCCTCGCGGCCGCGCAGGAGCACCTGGACGACGGCGAGACGACCGTCGGCACCCACGTCTGCATCAGCCACCAAGGGGCGGTCATGGAGGGTGAGGCGTTCGACGTCAGCTGCCGGCTGACCGCGGTGACCAAGCGCCGCCTGACCTTCGAGGTGAGCGTGACGGGACCCCGCGGCGTCATCAGCGAGGGCACCCACGAGCGGGCCGTCGTGTCCCTCGACCGCATGGGCTGAGCCGGTCCTGCCGGCTCGACGTGGCGTAGGGTCGTCACCGAGCGAGGAGGACCCCGCCGTGTCATCGTCCCTGGTCCCGTCGGCCACCGCGGCCATCGAGCGGCTGCACCACGACGGGTACGCCGTCATCGAGGACGTCCTCGACCCGGCGACCGTGCGCGACCTCCGCAGTCGTGTCGAGGGCCTCCTGCGCCAGGAGCGTGAGCACCCGTTCGACCCGGGTGCCGACGGCGTCGACGTCACTCCGGACGAAGCCGTGCTGGCTCACTTCGACGACATCTGGCAGCTCAGCGACGACGAGCGCCGGCGCGTCGCTCGACGGATCCACCACCGCCAGCACGAGGAGCTCGACACGCCGTGGCCGGTCCCCCCGGCCGAGGTGTGCATCAGCTTCACCCACATTCCCACGCTCTTCGACGACGGCCGCTCGCAGCGCATCTTCAACCTCATCAACAAGGATCCGGCCTTCGCCGTCCTCGTCGAGCACCCGACCCTGCTCGCCATCATGGACGTGGAGCTGGGCAGGGACGCCGTCATCCTCGACATGAGCGTCAACCACGTGGGCGCACACACCGACAGCGGGGGGTGGCACGTCGACTCGCCCATCACGCAGGTGCCCGAGCCGCTGCCCAACTTCACGCTCTCGATCCAGTCGGCCTGGATGCTGGACGCCTTCACGGAGGCCAACGGCGCCACCCACGCCGTGCGGGGCAGCCACCTCACGCAGCGCAAGCCCCCGAAGGGCCACGACCGCCAGGAGGGTGAGGTGGTGCTCGAGGGTTCAGCGGGCTCGGTCGCGTTGTGGCTCTCGCAGACCTGGCACCGCCACGGCGCCAACGTGACCGACGAGCCACGCTGCGGGGTGATCGTCCAGTACGGGCGCTCGTGGGTGAAGCCCTTCGTCGACCTGCGCACGCCGATGACGGCCGAGCAGGCCCGCCAGCTCAGCCCTCGGCTGCGGTACCTGATGGGCTGCAACGCCAGCGCCCCGGTCCGCGGCTAGGGGAGGACTCCGCGGCATCCGTGCGGCCGCCTCCCGGCGCGATCAGAATGGGAGGGTGGCCGTCGATGGGCACCCGTCCGCCCTCCGCGAGGTGCGTCTTGCCGGGCTGAGACCGGCGCAGGAGCCCGCACCCACCGAGACGGCCGGGAACGGCTCGCAACCTCCGACAACCGACGTCGGCGTCCACCTCATCCACCACATCCCGGGCGGCACCGCCTGCGTGGACGACCAGGTCGAGCGGATCATGAAGCAGGACCAGAGCTTCAAGGACCTGCTCTACACCCAGTACAAGGACGCGGACGTCGTGGAGACGTTGGCGCAGGCCAACGACCTGGCATCCGACGGTGAGGGGCAGCCGACGGTCTACGTCCCGCCCGGCGACCGGGTGGTCATCCCGGCCATGTGCTACGCGAAGAGCGGCGCCGACGCGGTCTCGCTCGATGCGTCCGGTGATCAGAACCCACCGAGCGCGATCGGTGGGATCCTCGTGTTCGCCTTCATCCTCATCGTCCTGTACGTGATCCTCATCGGCGCCGGCAGGATCAGGCGGCTCTGGAAGACGTGAAGGACCGCCGGCCGGCCCGTGCCCGAGCGGCGAGGTGGACGGCCGCCTGCAGGGGGAGCACCCCGGTGGCCGTCGCCGCGGCGGTGGCGGCTGCCGTGCTCGCGGCATGCAACGGATCGGGGAGCCCGTTCACGCGCAGCGACAAGTCGGTGTACATCCGCTACGTCGGCAACCCGGCCGGCGTGTACGACGCGTACTGCTTCCCCGTCAACGACCGGCCCGAGGGCCATGTCGTCGAGATCACGAAGCTCGAGAAGGTGAACATCATCGACGCCACCTACGAGTTCCTCCCGGACGGGTTGAAGGTCGACGACCCGCGCGCCGTGGTGCAGTACTACGACTGCAAGGACTTCGACCTCCACCCGGCCCCCACGACGACGACCACCGCCGTCCCGCCGACCGAACCCGCGTCCACGGTCGCGCCGGCGTCGACAGTGGCCGGCTGAGCCAAGAGGCCGGGCGTCCGCAAGCGGGTCGACAAGAGCGACACGGTCACGCCGCTGGCCACCAGCAGCCACCAGACCCGCCGGAACCCGTCGAGCGCGATCGCCGGGGTCAGGTCGCTCGTGAGGGCGATCACGAGGGCGACACCCAGGGTCGCCCCGAGGTTGCGCACCGCCTGGTTCACCGCGGACCCGGAGCCGAAGCGATCCGGCGGCAGTCCCTGGACGGCGGCCGACGACAGCTGCGGAAGGCAGAGGGAGACGCCGAGCGCGGTCAGGGTGATGGCCGGGAGGTAGTGCGTCACGTAGCTCGGCGTCGTCGTCATGCTGGTGAGGAGGACGAGGCCACCCGACGCCCAGACGAGCCCGCCCGGGACCAGCAGCCGCCGCTGGCCGCTGCGCCCCGCCAGGCGCCCGAAGAACGGCGCCGTGCAGGCCACGATCAGCGGTCCGACGGCGATCGCGAGGCCGGCGCGCATGATCGAGTAGTGCCAGACCCGGGTGAGGAACAGGACGTTCCCGAGGAACATAGCGTTGAAGCCGGTGGCGTAGACCAGCGTGGCGGCGTTCGCCCAGCGGAAGTTCCGCGCCTCGAACAGCCGCAGGTCGAGCAGGGGGTTCGGCACCCGAGCGCACCGCCAGACGAACACGCCCACGAGTGCCACCGCGCCGAGGGCGCAGAGCACGAAGCGGGCACTGGCCCAGCCCCACGTCGGGGTCTCCACGATGGCGTACGCGGCCAGCGCCAGCCCGACGACGAGGAGTCCGACGCCGAGCGGGTCGGGCAGCCGGCCGGGGTGCGCCTCTCGTCCCTCGGGTAGGACCCGCCGGCCGAGCAGGAAGCTGATGATCCCGACCGGCAGGTTGATGAAGAACGCCCACCGCCAGCCGAGGTGCTCGACGACGAAGGCGCCGACCGTCGGACCGGCCGCGCCAGCGACTGCACCCACGGCACCCCAGATGGCGACGGCCATCGGGATCTTCTGGCGGGGGAAGGTCTGCAGGACGAGGGCCAGCGAGGCCGGGACGAGGGCCGCGGCGCCGATCGCCTGCAGCACCCTCGCCGCCACCAGGGGGCCGGCGGCCGGCGCCAGGCCGCACAGCATGGACGCCACGGTGAAGATCACGACGGCGGTGAGGAACGTCAGTCGTCGGCCGACCCGGTCGGCCAGACGGCCGGCCGGGATCAACAGGGCGGCGAAGACGATCGTGTAGGCGTTGAGGACCCACGAGAGCGTGGTCGGCGCCACGGTCGAGAAGCTGGCCGTGATCGACGGGAAGGCGACGAACAGGATCGTCGTGTCGAGGAAGACGGCGAACATGGCGAGGCTCGTCGAGGCGAGGACGGTCCACTGGCTCCGGGGTGGGCGTGGCGCGGTCACCCCGTCGGGGGGGACGGTGATCGAGGTGCTCGGGTCGGCCACGGCGTCCTCCGTTGACGAGTGGTGTGCTGACGTTCCCCTGACCGGCGTTCCGCTGAGAGGCGTCCCGCTGACACGTGTGCTGGCAGTGAGTTCTGAACATGAACTTAGTCAGTTCACAAGTTGAACGTCAAGGGGTACCCTGCAGCTGTGCGATGGAGCGACGTCGGCGATGCCCGCTGCTCGGTGGCTCGCGCCCTTTCGGTGGTCGGCGACCGTTGGACGATGCTGCTGGTCCGTGAGGCGCTGATCGGCACCCGCCGCTTCGAGGACTTCCAGGCCAACACCGGTGCCAGCCGGGCCCTCGTGGCCGAACGGCTGCGATCGCTGGTGGACGAGGGTGTCCTCGACCGCGTCCGCTACCAGGAGCGGCCCGAGCGCTTCGAGTACCGGCTGACCGAGAAGGGACGCGACCTGTACCCGGTCGTGGCTGCCCTGCTGGCCTGGGGCGACCGCTGGACGCCGTCGCCAGAGGGGCCGCCGGTGCGCCTCCTGCACCGCGCGTGCGGGCACACCATCCACCCGGCGCTGGCGTGTCCCGACTGCGGAGCGCCCGCGGGCGTGCGCGATGTGCTCGCGCTCGTCGACCGCCCGACCACCTGAGGTCGCGGAGCGTCTAGCGCCGGCCTCCGGCCGAGGCCGGCTCGGGCGCCGAGGGCGCGTCGACCGCCGACGCTGACGGCAGGGAGGGCGCCGTCGCCGTCGACGAGCTCGCCGCGGCCGTCAGGCGTTCGGCCAGTCCGTGCCGGCGAGCCTGCCGCAACCCCCGCTTGGCCAGGAGACCGTTCGTCACGAGCAGCAGCGTCTTCGCCGGCGGTGCCGTGAACCCCTTCGCGGTGTGGGGCGAGTACCTGGCCTGGCCGTCGTCGTCGACCTCGAGCCAGCCGGTGAGGACCTGGGTGCTCAGGCCGACGAGCTGTGGCCGGTAGGCGTGAGCGAGGACGCCGGCCCGGCGGCCGCCCGTGGGAAGGATGTCGGACCCGACGAACCGGAGCCCGCGGTGGTCGTGGCCGGCCAGCTCGATCGGCACGATGACCGGGTACCCGTCGGTGCCGCGGTAGGCGAGGAGGCGATGGGGGAGTCCGCTCAGACGGCGAGCCAGCCTGTCGACGTCCACCCGGGGGCCGGTCCCCTTGATCGGCGGCGCCTGGGGTGCCGGCGGTGCCGGGAGATCGGCGCCAGTGGTGGTCACCGACCCGGTGGCCAGCAGCGTGGGCCACGTCGCGACGCGGGCGACGGCGACGTCCACGAACACCCGCTCCTGGTAGTACTCCCGCAGCAGGCGGTCCCAGATCGGGCCCCGCTTGATCTCGCCGAGGTAGCGGGCGGCCTGAGGGGCGAAGGCGTCCAACCGGGCCGGGGACGGCGTGAGGTCGGCGGTCGCCGTCCCCTGGACCAGCACGAAGCGGGGATCGGCCGAGAACCCGTGCTCCCGAGCATGGTAGGCCAGCCCCACCTTCGGCTCGCGGACGATCCGCTCCAGCTTGCGACCGAAGCCGAGCGACGTGGTGAACCCGACGGCGTCGTGCGCCTCGTCGAACATGCCGCACGGTGCAACCGCGGTGACGACGGCGCCGCCGGCGGGCGTCACGTAGGCGAGGGCCGCGGTCAGGTCACCGCGGACGACATCGGCGACCGCGGTCAGAGGGCTGGACGCTCCGTTCACGGACGACGTTCGGAGCCCCGGCCACCCCGGATCACTCGCGGGGGATCGCTGCGGCCGGGTCAGCCGGGCGCGCGCGGGGTTCCGAGCCGTGACAGATTGGTGGCGTGTCCCCTTCCGTGCAGGACCCGGCCAGTGGACGCTCACCGTTCCCGCCCATCGGCGACTACGGCTTCCTGTCCGACTGCGAGACCGTCGCGCTCGTCGCGCCGAGCGGCAACGTCGAATGGTTGTGCTTGCCCTGGATCGACTCGCCCAGCGTCTTCGGCGCCATGCTCGACCGGGACGCCGGCAACTTCCGTCTCGGCCCGTACGACCTGAACGTCCCGGCGGCGCGCCGATACCTCCCCGGCACGATGGTCCTGGAGACGAGCTGGGGCACACAGAGCGGATGGATCATCGTCCGGGACCTCCTCCTCATGGGGCCTTGGCACCATGAAGACCAGCGCTCGCACACCCATCGCCGGGCGCCGACCGACTACGACGCTGACCACGTGCTCCTTCGGACCGTCCGCTGCGTCAACGGCGAGGTCCAGGTGGTCATGGACTGCGAGCCGATGTTCGACTACGGGCGCCAGCCGGTGGAGTGGGTCTACAGCGGCGAGGCCTACGAGCAGGCCGTCGCCCGCGTCCCCGGCCACGACCTGGAGCTGACGCTGACCACCGACCTCCGAGTCGGCATCGAGGGTGGCCGAGCGACGGCCCGCACGCTGCTGAAGGAGGGCGAGCACCGCTTCTGCGCGCTGTCGTGGAGCGAGCACCCCGCGCCGCGGACCACGGAAGAGGCCTACGACCGGCTGGTGTGGACGGCCCACCACTGGCAGCACTGGCTGGCCCGGGGCCACTTCCCGGACCACCCCTGGCGGGGCTACCTGCAGCGGAGCGCGCTGACCCTGAAGGGGCTCACGTTCGCGCCGACGGGGGCGCTCGTGGCTGCGGCCACGACGTCGCTGCCCGAGACGCCCGGTGGCCAGCGCAACTGGGACTACCGCTACAGCTGGGTGCGTGACGCCACCTTTGCGCTGTGGGGGCTGTACACCCTGGGCTTCGACTGGGAGGCCAACGACTTCTTCTGGTTCATCGCCGACGTGGCCGAGCGGGACAAGGACCTCCAGGTGATGTACGGCGTCGACGGGCGAGCCGAGCTGCCCGAGCAGGTGCTCGATCTGGAGGGGTACGAGGCGGCCCGACCGGTCCGCATCGGCAACGCCGCGTACCAGCAACGGCAGCACGACGTGTGGGGCGCCGTGCTCGACTCCGTCTACCTCCACACCAAGACGCGCGACGGGCTCGACGAGCGGATCTGGTCGATCCTCGTGCACCAGGTGGAGAGCGCGCTGGCGTCCTGGCGCGAGCCGGACCAGGGCGTCTGGGAGGTGCGGGGGCCGCCCCAGCACTTCACGTCGTCCAAGATCATGTGCTGGGTGGCCGTCGACCGCGGCGCCCGCCTGGCCAGCCTCAAGGGCGAGGACGAGCTGGCGAAGGAGTGGTCGGAGCGCGCCGAAGAGATCAAGGACGACATCCTCTCCCACGGCGTGGACGAGCGGGGTGTCTTCACCCAGCGCTACGGCGCACCGGCGCTCGATGCCTCCCTCCTCCTCATCCCCCTCTTCCGCTTCCTGCCGGCCGACGACCCGAGGGTGGTGGAGACGGTCCGGGCCATCGCGGATGAGCTGACGGTCGAGGGCCTGGTGCTGCGGTACAAGGTGGAGGAGACCGACGACGGCCTCGGCACCGAGGAGGGCGCCTTCCTCATCTGCTCGTTCTGGCTGGTCTCGGCGCTGTCCGAGATCGGGGACCAGGAGCGGGCCCGGTCCTTGTGCGAGAAGCTGCTGTCGCTGGCCAGCCCGCTCGAGCTCTACGCCGAGGAGATCGATCCCTGCAGCGGCCGCCACCTGGGCAACTTCCCGCAGGCCTTCACCCACCTCGCGCTGATCAACGCGGTGATGCACATCATCCTGGCGGACCAGGGAGCGACGCCGTCAGCCTTCATCCGCCTGCGCAGCTGACGGCCCAGGGCGTCGGTCAGGCGGCGACCGCGGACGGCCGGAAGAAGCGGCCGACGACGGGCAGCTCCCAGAAGGACTCGGCCCGGGCGATGGCCAGGCCGGTCCCGAAGGCCAGCTCCCGGGCCTCCAGCACGACGTAGCGCGGTCGCCAGGCCGGGTCGAACTTGGCGCTGAAGCGCCACAGGCTCTCGATCTGCATGTCGTCGCTCATCCGCAGCAGCAGGCGCCGGCCGAGACGGGTCGTCATCGAGTCGGACATCTCGCCGGCCAGCACGGCCCGCATGGTGGCGAAGTTCAGGCCGAGGCCCCGGCGGCCGTCGCTCCGGAGGTGCTCGATCGTCCGCACGACCAAGAAGTCGATCAGCCCGTTCGGCTGGCCGCCGGCGCGGCGCATCAGATCGAGGCTGAAGCCGTCGATCCCGGGCGCCGGTACGAACTGGCAGAACGCCACCGGCACACCGTCGGGGTCGTGGACGACGGCCAGCAGGAGTCCCCGGTCGCGAGGATCGAAGGCTCGGGAGAGGGTCATGGAGAACCCACGCTCGACATCGCCGCGGCGACTGTGGGTCATGACCTTCCGCAGCTGATCGGCCTCGGCCGGCGCCAGGCGCGAAGGATCGTGGAACGAGACCGTGTAGCCGGCCTTCGCGACGCGGTTGACGGCCTGGCGCAGGCTCTTGTGGCGGCCGCCCTCGAGGCTGAAGCGCCGGACGTCCACCACGCCCTCGTCGCCGACGTAGATCGGCGTCATGCCCGCGGCCCGGTACGTGGGCAGCCAGTCCACGCCCGCGCCGAGGACGGCGACGTGCCAGCCGTGGGCGGCCGCGTGCTGCCGGAACGCCGTCCACGTCGCCATCCGCTCGTCCGGGGGGCCGATCGGGTCGGGCGACACGACCGCGGTCCCGCAGTGCACCGCGTACGCGACGACGGTGCGGCCGCAGATGAAGCGGTGCTTGTCGTCTCGCAGCGCGAAGTAGTCGAGCGTGTCCGACGCCTGGGTGCGCACGAGGTGCCACGCCTCCTCGTCGTCCTCCGACGGCGTACCACGCGAGGGCCGCAGGAGCGTCCACACCGCGGCGGCGAGCGAGCCCAGCCCGACGACCGCCAGCACCGGGCTGAAGCTGTCGGCCCGCCGGGGGAGCGCGACCTGAGGGATCCCGAGCAGGCGCTCGCCGACGGCGGGGATGGCGACGTGAAGCGGGACGCGGGCGATGATGACGACCGTAACGACGCTGGTGACGGCGGCGCCGGCGACGATGGTCACCAGGAGTCCCAGCCGGGTCCAGACATCCGGCCCGCGGCCGCGGCCCCGGAAGGCCGACCGGTTGGCGACGAGGTAGGCGAGCACTCCCGCGGCGATGGTCGCCTCCTCGACGTCAAGGCCCTTCGTGACGTGCCCGATGGCGGACGCGGCGAGGAGCACGAGGGAGGCCACCCAGGCCCGCCGCTGACCCCGACGAAGCGCGACCGCGAGCAGGCACAGCGCGATGCTCGAGGCGGCGACGGTCGCGTCGGCCACCTCGGGCACGGCGAAGGGGAACGTGCGGTGGAGGATGGCGAACCGATCGGCGAGGGGAGGCGTGAGCGCGGACAGCAGGTTGACCAGCGCGACGAGGGCGAGGCCGGCGGCGCCGACGCGGCGGGGAAACCGGTTCGGGTCCTCGAGGTGCTGCGGCGGCCAGGTCTGGCCTTCGGTGAGGGTGGCGACGGTCGCCGGGCGGACCGGGACGACGACCCTCGGTGCACGGCACGTGAGGTGATGGCGGAGCGGCGCCTCGACGGTGGGCGACTGCCCGGCGACCAGGCGGACGTGGAGCTTGGCCCCGGCTTCCAGCTCGAGCCACGAGATCTGCCGCAGCTCGACCGCGAGGTCGTCCCGACCGAAGCGGCGCCCACGTGGCTGCACGATCCGGTTCACGCAACCGCAGTTCGCGTACCAGCACGCCCCGAGATCGGTGAGCTCGGCGGCCTTGGTGTGAGCGGTGATGTACCCGTCGAAGCCCTCCGCGGCGAGGGCCAGCGCGTGGTGCCGGGCCTGGGCGTTCACGCCGGCCGGGCTCGCGCCGTCGTCGAAGCCGTCCCCGTGCTCGATCCGGACCCGCTCGACGCCGCAGCCGGTGGCGACCTCGAGCTCGAGCGTCTGCGCGACGGTGGCGCCCGTCAACCGCTCCACCTCGGCCCGCAGCGCCGGATCTTCGACGATGCCGCGGTCGCGCTCGCCGGCCAGCATGACCAGGCGGTGGTCGGGGACGCTGAGGTATCGGGCGATGGCTCGGACCAGCACCGGGTGGGCGGTGAGGGCCTTGGCTGGTCGGTGGTTGGGAGCTCCGGCGAGGTCGAAGGTGTCGCCAGCGAGGACCACGAGCGCTGGACCCTCGATGCCGTCGAGGAGGCGGGCGAGCTCGCCGGTCGCCGCCTCGCTGATCGCATCGGCCAGCGGTCCGAGCAGGAGGTCGCCGACGACGAAGACCCTCCCGCCGGTCGGGACCGGCACGATGTTGTGGGCACACCACCTCACGGGGACGCCCGAGCCCCTCACGGCTCCAGTGTCTAGCCGCTTGGGGCGGCGGACGGCCCGCGGCGTCGTGCTCGTTCGACATCGATGGGCTGGGGTGGGTTCACGTCGCGCGTGGCGTCAGGCGCCGCCCACCGCCCGTCGCCCGGGTCGTCGTCCTGGCTGATCGCAGGGATCCGCCGTTAGGAGGACCACCCTGGCGGGTAGGCCCAAGGGCATGACGATCACCAACGCACTTGCCAGCCTGGCGGTTCGCGACCTTGCAGCGTCGACCGACTGGTACGAGAAGCTGCTCGGACCCGGCAACCGGCCCATGCCAGAGGTCGTGGAATGGCAGTTCGAACGCGGCGGCGGTCTGCAGGTCTACGCGGGACCGGAACGAGCCGGTCAGGGGTCGTGCACGCTGGTCGTGAACGACATCGACGAGACCGCGAAGCTCCTTCGTGCCACGGGGCTCGACACCAGCGCCGAGGTCGTGGGCAACGATCGAGTGGACACCATCATGGTCAAGGACCCGGACGGCAACTCCGTGGCGTTCGCGATGCCGAAGGACCGGACCTTGGCGCGCTGATCCCGCCGAGCAGGGCGATCACGAGCTGAAGCGCTCGATGAACGCGCCGTGGCGCAAGCCCCGGTCGCTCACCGTGAGCGACTCATGGTGGAGCGTGGTGAGGATCGTCCTCACGATGCAGGCGCCGGCGAGGATGACCTCCGCTCGTGCCGGTTGGAGGCCGACGATCTCACGGCGCCCGTCCGCGTCCCGGGTGCGGTAGAGCTCGATCTGCCGATCGATCTCGGCGAGGTCGAGGACCGTCCCCTGTACGACGTCGGCGTCGTAGCGCTCGAGCCCGTGCTTGACCGCGGCCAGGTTGGTCGCGGTGCCCCCGATCGCGACGATGGCGTCGGGCTCGGGCCGCCCGTCCAGCCGGTCGAGGTCTGCCGCGATCCCGGCGAGGGCGTCGTCGAGCACGTCCTCCGAGACGGCGTGGGTGAGTCCGTAACGCTCGGTCGCGCGGACGGCGCCGACATCGACGCTGAACTGCTCGTCGATGTGGTCATCCTCGCCGAAGGTGAGCTGTGTGCTGCCACCGCCGGAGTCGAACACCACGAGGCGGCCCTGCGCCGACGGCAGGGCTGACGTCGCGGCGAGGTAGGCGAGTCGAGCCTCTTCCTCGCCCGAGATGACCTCGACCGAGATCCCGCATCGGGCCCACACGGCGTCGAGCAGGACATCTCGGTTCGGCGCGCGGCGCAGCCCGGCCGTGCCGATGGCCGCGACGTCGGCGGCGTGGTCCCGGCGAGCCTCGTCGGCCATCGCCACGATGGCCTCGACGGTGCGCTGGATCGACTCGTCGGCGAGCAGGCCGGAGTCCGCCTGGCCCTCACCAAGTCTCGTGATGTCGGCGCGGTCGACGACCGTGCGCTGCTCGCCGTCCGCCCGCCGCTCACCCAGGTGGAGCTTCACGGAGTTGGTGCCGACGTCGATGACGGCGAAGCGCCCGAACCGGACGAGCCGCTTGAGCCCGCGTGCCACGCTCTGGTTGCTCCGACTGTTCAGCTCGAGCTGGCCGAGCAGTGCGCACACAACGGAGGGGTCCGGGGATTCGAGCGCCAACGTCTTCGTCGTCGACTGATCGGTGCTGAACTCGGTCAGCTCGGCCATGCACTCGTCCACGACGTAGCGCGCCCGTTGCTTGTGGACACGGAGGGCGAGCAGCTCAGGATTGGGTCGGACCACGTCGTTCTCGAACGCCACCAGCGTCCACACGCTCCCGGGCGACGGGATGGGCACGTCCAGCGTCGTGAGGACCGAGGCGACCTCATCCGCCGACAACGGGAACTCGGCCTTCATCACGGGCTTCCACAGCTCGAGACCGTCGTCGTTCACCTGGAGCAGGTGTTTGACATCCATCAGTCCGTCGCGGACCTTGACGGACGCGTCGCTGTTGACCGACAAGAAGTAGAGCTCGTCGCTCTCGTTCACGCTTCGCGGCGTCCGCGTGGCCAGCAGGTCTGCGGCCGCGGCCGTGCGCTCGCCGAACGCCCGCCATTCCCACCGCGGCACGATCGCAGGCTCCGCCGCGCTGTTTGATCCTGCGGTCTCGGACTCCGGAGCCACCGCGGGGAACGTACTCGTTCGCGGTCGAGGGCCCGATCGACCGCCGTGAGCGTGCGGACCTCTGACCGTTCTTGAGACGCGAGCGGCCGGCCCTCGGAGGCATCCGGCACGGAGGTTGTCGCGGGGACCGGCGTCCGCCCTACAACCACGCGAGGCAGGATGGACACCGTGCTCATTCCCGGGCCGGCGATCATCCTCGGAGCGGCCATCATCGTCGGGGCAGCCCTGCTGATCTCCAACTGGATGAGCAAACGCTGATCGGCCGTCGCGCGCGAGCTGACGGACACCCGCGGGGAGCCGAACGCGCGGCCCCTCGGACGGGCAGGCCTCGCGCCACCGCACGCTCGCGTGCCGATCCGGCGGGTGACACCGGCCAGGGGACACGACGCGAAAGCCGCCGTGGCTGTCCGCGGATGAGGTCGGCCCTGTGGCCGATGCATGAGCCCAGGCCTTCTACGTGCAGAGCTGCTGCTCAGCGGTGGTGCGCCCCCTGGGATTCGAACCCTGGAGCGCCTGTCGTGGCGGGTGACGTCGGTTCGCTGTTGGTCCAGGCCAGAGGGAGCTTCCCAGGCCTCCGGTCACGTTATCTTGACGTGCCGCACCGTCCCGTGGTCACAGGTCTATGACCAAGTTGTGACCAGGGTTGGGAAAAGGTGGAAGAGATCAGCTTCTTCACGTTCGACGAACGGGACCGGTTGTGGCGCGATAAGGGTCCAGCGGCCACGCTACGCGGCCACGGCTCACGTCGGAACGGCTTAATCGAATCAGCCAACGCGAAACAGTAGACACTTGGCGGCTGGCGACTTATGGTCGGCCAGACTGCGCGAATCGAGGGGAAGGGGGCAGCGCATGTTTGCCAAATCCGTGACGACGAGAGCCCGGCGCTTTCTGATGGCGCTGAGCGCGCTAGGCCTGGCCGCCGGCTGGGCGGCGGCACCAGTCGGTGCGCAGCAATCACCACCCAGTGCCAACAATTTCACGGCCGTCCTCAGCATCTGCCCATCGTTTGACGTCCGAGTCGACGTTCAAGGCAAGCAGGGAGTACTCACACTCCCGAACAACATGATGATCATCACCTCGCCCGCCCTGAAGGCGACCGTCACCAACCTCGAGAACTTGAAG
>JBKPRL010000016.1:0-5692 GCA_046734535.1 bacterium
GTCATCGGCGCGGCGCTGCGCTGGATCGTGCGGGGATTGCGGACTCGCCGTGCCTGAGCGGGAACCGCAGGACCAGAGGACGACCACCCGGGTGCCGGTGATCGCCTTCGTGGTGAGCATCGCCGCCGCGCTGGGTCTGGCCGTCGTCTACTGGGCCGGTGGGCAACCCCAGTGGGAGGGGGTGCTGCTGCGCCTCTCGCTGGGCGGGATCGGCGTCGGCGTCATCTCGTGGGCGCACCGCTTCCTGCCCGAGGGTCCCGACGAGGAGGAGCGGGAGCCGACCGCGTCGAGCGATGCGCAGCTCCAGGCCCTCGATGCCGAGCTGGTCGCCAGCGAGGAGGAGATCGGCCGGCGCAAGCTCCTCGTCCGCCTGCTGGCCGGAGCGGCGGGCGCGCTCGGGCTCGCCGCGCTGTTCCCGATCCGCTCGCTCGGTCCGAAGCCGGGTGCCGGGTTGAAGGCCAGCCCCTTCACGGCCGGCGATCACCTCGTGACGAGCAAGGGCGAGCAGGTGCGGCCCGCGGATGTCGAGGTGGATGGCTTCATCACCGTCTTCCCTGCGAGCGATCCCCACAACGCCAACGGCCCGACGCTCCTCATCCACATGAGGCCAGGCCAGAACTCGCCCCTCCCGGGCCGGGACGACTGGACCGTCGACGACCTGATCGCCTACTCCAAGATCTGCACCCACGCCGGTTGCCCAGTCGGCCTCTACCAGGCGCAGAGCGGGCTCCTGCTGTGCCCGTGCCACCAGTCCACCTTCGAGGTCGCCGACGGCGCGCACCCCATCTTCGGGCCGGCCACCCGCTCGCTGCCGCAGCTGCCGATCGGGACCGACGCCGACGGCTACCTGATCGCCACCGGTGACTTCTCGGCCCCGATCGGCCCCGGGTTCTGGGATCAGCTGCGCTGATGGCCAAGACCCCGCTCACCAACCGCCTCGTCCGCTGGCTGGACCGTCGTGTCGGCGGCGCCCGGCTGGCCCGCAAGACGCTCGACAAGGTCTTCCCCGACCACTGGTCCTTCCTCCTCGGAGAGGTCTCGCTCTACTGCTTCGTCGTCCTCGTCCTCACCGGCATCTACCTGTCGCTCTTCTTCTCCCCCAGCCAGGCAACGGTCACCTACGCCGGCAGCTACCACCCGTTGCGAGGCGTGGAGATGTCGCAGGCCTACGAGTCCGCCATCCGCATCAGCTTCGACGTCCGAGCCGGCATGGTCATGCGCCAGATGCACCACTGGGCCGCGCTCCTGTTCATCGCCGCCATCACCGCCCACCTGGCCCGCATCTTCTTCACCGGCGCGTTCCGCCGCCCGCGGGAGCTCAACTGGATGATCGGGGTCACCCTGCTGGTGCTGGCCATGATCAACGGCTTCGCCGGCTACTCGCTGCTCGACGACCAGCTGTCGGGCACGGGTCTGCGCATCGCCAACGCCATCATCCTCTCGGTGCCGCTCGTGGGGACGTGGGTCTCGTCATTGCTGTTCGGTGGCCCCTATCCGGGTCCCGAGACGCTCAACCGGCTCTTCGTCGCGCACATCCTGCTGGTCCCCGCGGCCATCGGCGTGCTGATCGCGGTCCACATCGCGCTCGTCGTGCGCCACAAGCACACGCAGTACCCAGGTCCGGGAAGGCGGGAGGACAACGTCGTCGGCCAACGACTGTGGCCGACCTACACGGCGAAGGCCGGCGGCCTGTTCTTCCTCGTCGCCTCGGTCCTGGCCGCGCTCGGCGGCCTGGCGCAGATCAACGCCATCTGGGTCACGGGGCCGTATCGCCAAGCCGACGTGAGCTCCGCCTCGCAGCCCGACTGGTACATGGGTTGGACCGAAGGCGGCCTGCGCCTCATGCCGCCGTTCGAGATCCGGGCGTTCGGCTTCCAGATCCCCAACCCCTTCTTCCCGGGGGTGCTGTTGCCCACCGTGGTCTTCGGCGTCCTCTACGTCTGGCCGTTCGTCGAGCAGCGGGTCAGCAAGACGACGGGGGAGCACCACCTTCTGTTCCGGCCGCGCGACCACCCGGTCCACACCGGGATCGGCGTCGCCGCGTTCGCGTTCATCGCCGTGATGCTGCTGGCTGGTTCCAGCGACGTGATCGCGGTCACCTTCGGGCTCTCCGTCAACGCCGTCATCTGGACCCTGCGCACCGCTCTCCTGGTCGTGCCGCCGATCGCCGGGCTCGTCGCCGGCCGGCTCTGCGTCGAGCTGCGGGACCGCGATCGCCGAGCACCATCGCCGGTGACCGGTCCGTCGCCGCCGACCGACCCTTCCTCCGACGAGGACGCCGCCGCCGAGCCGTCACCGGAGCCGGCGTCGGAGCTGGCGGCGGGGGTCGCTCGAGCGACCACGGGACCCTCGGGTGCCGGCCGCCGGCCGCGTCCGTGACCACTGCCGTTCGCACGCGTCGGGAGCCGCCGCCGCTGCGCCTCGTGGCCGTTCGCCGGGTGGAGGCCCGCAGCAGCCGTCTGCAGCGGATCACCCTCGCCGGCG
Organism: bacterium; assembly: GCA_046734535.1. Lineage (GTDB taxonomy): Bacteria > Actinomycetota > Acidimicrobiia > Acidimicrobiales > Ilumatobacteraceae > DASTFY01. The sequence continues at coordinate 2,485 of JBKPRL010000016.1, forward strand.
ACGGCCTCGCCGGGTTCGAACCCGGCCTTCCGGGCGGCAGCGTCCGGCTGCTGCTACCCCCTCCGGCGTCGCGGGCGGCCTCGGACACGCCGTCCGAGCTCGTCCTCCCGACGTGGAACGGCAACGAGTACCGCTACGACGACGGCACCCGGCCCCCGATTCGCACGCTGACCCCGCTGCGCTTCTCACGAGACGACGCCGAGCTGGACATCGAGGTGGTCCTGCACGGTTCCGGACCGCTGTCTGCGTGGGCCGCCAGCGCCGGCCGCGGCGCGCCCGCCGCGGTGTCGGGTCCCGGCCGCGGCTACGAGATCGACGCCGACGCCCGCTCCTTCCTGCTGGCAGGCGACGAGAGCGCGCTCCCCGCGCTCGGCCTGCTCGTCCCCGCCATGCCGCCCCAGGCCGAGGTACGGGTGATCGTCGAGATCGCCGACGCGTCAGCGCGCGTCCCGTTCCCTGACCGCCCCGGCCTCACGGTGACGTGGCACGAGCAGGCCGAGGGCGCAGCGCCCGGCGACGCGCTGGCCGACGCGGTGATCGCCGCCCCGCTCGACGGTGACGGCCGGATCTGGGCGGCCGGCGAGGCGGCGGCGATGCAGCGCATCCGCCGCCACCTCTTCGAGACGGTCGGGATGCCGCGCCGTCGTGCCGTCGTGCGCGGCTACTGGAAGCACGGCCGGGCCGGTGGTGACGACCTCGACTGACCGGCGGCCGGCCACGCCTCCCTTCGTTCAGTCCTGGCCCTGGTTGCCCTGCACCAGCTTGAACTGCACGCCCACCGGGTCGGTCGCGGTGGCCAGGCGGCCGTACGGGGTGTCCTCGGGCGGGCTGACGATCGTCCCTCCGAGCTCGACGATTCGCGCCGCGGTGGCGTCGGCGTCGTCGGTCCCGAAGTAGACCGACCAATGGGCGGGTACGCCCTCGGGCAGGAATCCCGAGGCATCCATCACGCCGGCGTACTGCTCGCCACCGTCGACCATCGTCGTGTAGCGGAACTCGTCGGTGTCACTGACGGCGTCGGTCTTCCAACCGAACACGTCCTGGTAGAACGCGATCGCCGCGCCGTACTCGCGGGTGAAGAGCTCGAACCAGCTGGGTGCACCGGCCTCGGCGACGAGGCCGAACCCGGTGTGGGTCCCTGGTTGCCAGACGCCGACCGCGGCCTGACCGGGATCGGCGACCACGGCCATCGTGCCGAGCTCCATGACCGGCATGGCATCGACGATGACCTGGCCCCCGTGGGCGGCGGCCGACTTCGCGACGGCGGCCGCGTCGTCGGCCTTCAGGTACACGGTCCAGCAGTCCGGCGCGCCGCTCTGGCCGTCGTTGCGCATGCCGCCGGCGATCTGCTCCCCGCCCTTCGTGAAGGTGACGTAGTTGCCGAAGTCGGGCCCCATGTCCTGGGAGTCCCAGCCGAAGAGGTCGTCGTAGAAGGTCCGGCTGCGGTCGGGGTCGGAGGTGTAGAGCTCGATCCAGATGGGTGCGCCGACGGGGGCGGTGTCACGATGAGGCATTGGAGGCTCCTTCGCATCGATTCGACGGTGACGACCGTACGACCACGCGACGGATCGAAAATCATCGACCCTCCCGCCGCTACCCTCCGACAGCGGAACGGTGGCAGAGCGGACGATTGCACCCGCCTTGAAAGCGGGCGGCCGAAAGGCTCGGGGGTTCGAATCCCTCCCGTTCCGCTTTGTGATGGCTCACGGCATCGGAAACGGCAGACCGCGATTTGGAGCTCGGCGGTTTGATTGTTCGGGGTGGGGGTCCGGGGGGTCGGCCGAGGGGTTGGTGGTCGCGGTCGGGGTCATGTCGTTGGCAAACGGCTCCCGCGGCCGCGTGATCAGGTGGGGTCGGCGTAGCTCCCGCCGTAGATGTCGAGGTTCCCGAATGTCGGCGGGCAGTCGGTGAGTGGTGATGGCGGGGCGATGGGGGTGCCGTTGATGAGGGACTGCCGGTAGGCGTCGACGGCTGGGCAGTCGGCGGCGTCGCGGGCGTCCATCCAGACGGTGGCTCCGTAGTCGCGGGCGGCGACGGCGTATTGATAGTCGTAGATCGCCTCGCGGTTGAGCGTGCGGGTCGTTCCTCTGGCGTCTCCGATCGCGGCGCGATGGAGCGTGGTGAAGGCACCGAGCGCACCGCCTGCGCCGACGTCGGCGTGGCGGGTGACGCCTTGCATTTGTCGGGGGTTGGCGGTGGTGGTCTGGAATGGCTGCAGGTAGGCGTTGTAGACGAGGTACACGTCCGTGCCGTCGGGCGAGATGGCGACGGCCGGGTTGTCGGGACGGTCACCGCCTTGGGCGGCGTTCACCGGCGAGGACCAGGTGGTGCCGCCGTCGGCTGAGGTCTGGACCAGTGCCTGTTCTTGGTTGATGGTGCCGTTGGGCCACGTCAACACGATGGTGTTGGTGGCGTCGGTGCCGGTGGGGGCGCCGTTGGCGATGCTGAGGCTGGGGAAGCTGTCGGTGCGGGTACCGGCGAGGCCGTCGAACACGATGCGGCCCGAGACCGGGTCGAACTGTCCGACGTCGGTGACTTGGGCGACGGCACGGGGCTTCTCGAAGTTGCTGCCGCCGTCGGTCGACCGGGCGAGGTAGAAGACGCTGCTCTTGGTCTTGATGTCGGCGCCTTCCCACACGACGTAGACCACGCCGGTGCTGTCGGTGCGGACGGCGCAGCCCTGACGTCCGCCCGACTGGTTGTTGTTTGTCGCCGAGGTGATCTGGCGCTGCCGCCACTTGCTCCCACCGTCACGGGACGACGACACCATGATGGGCTCGGGCGCCCCGCCGATGCTACGGAAGGCGGTGTTGCACACGTAGACATTGCCGAAGAACGGGCTCGAGGACGCGTTGTCGGCCCAGATGTCCTCCTTGTCTGACAACAGGGCCGCGTACTGGCGGCTGACGATCACCGGGTCCATCCATGCGCTCTGGTCCCCGGCGGCAGCCGCCTGCACGTTGTCGGTGCGGGACACAGCTGCGGCCGACGCGCCCTTGAAGCCCGGGTTGGTGCTCAACGGGAAGGCGAGGTTGGCGTAGTACAGCCGCGAGCCGTTGGCCCACGAGAACCCGTTCGGTCCCGGCCTCGGGCCGAAGGCCAGGGCGGGGTCACCGTGTGAGGACATGCCGTTCTCGAAGTAGTTGGGCAGCGTGTGGATCGGCCCGACGTGCGTCGCGCTGGTCTGGGCGGTGAGCCCGGTGTAGGT
>JBKPRL010000017.1:0-27559 GCA_046734535.1 bacterium
GGTCACGGTCACCCTGCCCGGGTCGTGGTGCGAGGAGCGCGTCGACGACGTGCTCCTCGGCGCCGGCTTCGCCCCCGTCGACCGCGTCCGGGACCGCCGCGGCTGGCGGAGCGACGTCCGGCGGGAGCGCACCCTCGCCGACACCGTCGGACCTGACATGGCGCTCCTCTGCGTCGGCCTCAACCCCAGCCTCTACTCGGCTGACGCCGGCGTGGGCTTCGCTCGGCCCGGAAACCGCTTCTGGCCCGCGATGCTGGCCGCGGGCCTGGTCGAGACCGCCCGCGACGCGCGCGCGGCGCTGATCGACCACGGCATCGGGATGACCGACCTGGTCAAGCGGGCGACCGTGGCCGCGTCCGAGGTCCACGTCGAGGAGTACCGGTCCGGACTCGGCCGGGTGGATCGCCTGGCGAGATGGCTGCAACCGGCCGCAGTCTGCATCATCGGCCTCGACGGGTGGCGAAAGGTGGTGGACCGACGAGCCGTCGCCGGCTGGCAGGAGCGGCGCGTCGGCGGCCGTCCTGCCTACGTCATGCCCAACCCGAGCGGGCTGAACGCGCACGCCCAGGTGCCTGACCTCGCCGCCCACCTCCGGGCGGCCGCCGCCGGACCCGGCCCCTGATCGCGGGCTGGCGGGGCTGATGATCCGCTGTCGGCGCACTCGCTTCTGGCGCGAGTCCGTCTCGCCCGTGCGACGATCCCGCGCCGGAACCGCCGTCAGGCGGAGCCGGTCGCGGCGAGCGCCGGAGCCCGGCCGCTCGTCAGGTCGAGCGCGGCTACGGGCCCGATGACGATCGTCGCCGGTGAGGAGACGGCGAGGTCACCGAGCTCGTCGAGCCGCCCTCGCACCGTCCGCTGGCCCGCCGTGCCGGCCCGCTCGACGACGGCGACCGGCGTGTTCGCGGGTCGTCCGCCCGCCATGAGACGCGCGGCGATCGAGCCTCGCTCGGCCACACCCATCAGGACCACGACCGTGCCCCCGACGCGGGCCAGCGCCTCCCAGTCGGTCGCCTGCTCGTCACCCGGGCGGCGGTGCCCGGTGACGACGGTGACGGCTGCGGCGACGCCGCGGTGGGTGACGGGCACTCCGGCCAGCGCGGGTGCCGCGACGGCGGACGTCACGCCGGGGACGACGGTGAAGGGGACGCCCGCCTCCTGCAGGCCGAGCGCCTCCTCGCCTCCGCGGCCGAAGACGTAGGGATCGCCGCCCTTGAGGCGCACGATGCAGCGATGCCGGTGGGCGAGGTCGACCAACAGCGTCGTGATCAGCTCCTGCGGGACCGGGCGACCCGGGCGCTTGCCGACGTCGATCTGCTCCGCCGACGGCGACGCCAGCGCCAGCACCGACGGGTCGACCAGCGCGTCGTGGACGACGACGTCGGCCGCCGCCAGCAGCCGGGCGGCCCTCACCGTCAGCAAGTCCGGATCGCCGGGACCCGCGCCGACGAGGTGGACGGTGCCGAACACCGCCGACGGGTCTCGCGTCGACGTCACAGGTGCAGCCCGCACTCGGTCTTCTCGAGTCCCTGCCAGCGCCCGTCCCGGCCGTCCGTCGCCGCGGGAGCCGTGCAGGGCCAGCAGCCGATCGACGGGAAGCCCCGCGCCACCAGCGGGTTGACGGGAACGTCGTGGGCGTCGATGTAGCGGGCCACGTCCTCGTCGCTCCAGGCCGCCAGCGGGTTGACCTTGACCAGGCCCCGACGGTCACGCTGCACGACGGGCGTGTGGGCACGGGCCCGGGAGTCGGCGCGCCGGAGGCCGCTCAGCCAGGCCACCCGTCCCCGCAGCGCCCGTTCCATGGGCACGACCTTGCGGGCGTGGCAGCAGGCATCCGGGTCGGTGCGCCAGAGGTCGTCGGGCCGGGCGTCGGGCCAGACCACGCGGAGGCGGATCGGGTAGCGGTCGCGGATGCGCTCGGCCGTGGCCAGGGTCTCCTGGAAGTGGTACTGGGTGTCGAGGAAGATGACCTCGATCCCGGGGGCCACCCGAGAGGCGATGTCGATGAGCACGGCGTCCGTCATGGAGGCGGCGATGGCCAGCCGCCGGCCGAACGTGACCGTGGCCCAGCGCACGATCTCCGCCGCTGGCGCGCCGTCGAGCTCCGCGGCCACCTGCCGCAGACCGTCATCGGTGGACGGCGGTGTGACGGCGTGTGCCCGCCGGCGCCGAGGCCGGCCGACCACCACGGCGGTCGCCTGGCTCACGCGACGTCTCCGACCCGGTGGACGAAGTCCCCGAACGTTTCACCGTCGCGCCGCTCGGCCGCGAAGGCGTCCAGCCACGGTGCCAGCGCCGCCGGCAGGTCGGCGAGCTTGACGCCCCGCGCCACCGGACGGGCGAGGCGGTCGCCGGCCGGCGCCCCGCCCAGGTGGAGGTCGTAGCCGGTCTTCGTCCGCCCGACGATGCCGATCTCGGCCGTGTAGGGCCGAGCACAGCCGTTCGGGCATCCAGTCATGCGGACGTGCAGGTCGAGCTCCGGCAGCCCGCGGCGGGTCAGCTCACCCTCCAGCACGGAGATGACCTCGGGAGCGACCCGCTCGGCCTCGGCCAGCGCCTGCCCACACGTGGGGAGGGCGGGGCAAGCCATGGCCAGGCGCCGGACGGGCGTGACGTCGTCCGCCAGCGCGACGCCGCGATCGCGAAACGCGCGGACCACCTCCTTCCGATCGGCGGCCTCGATGCCCGTCAGCAGCACGTCCTGGCGGGCCGTCACCCGGAGGTCGAGGCCGAAGCGCTCGACCACCTCGGTGAGCGCGGCGCGGAGAGGTCCGGCAACACGCCCGCTCGGCACGGGCACGCCGAGGAACCAACGACCGTCGTCCTGGCGGTGCCAGCCGAGATGGTCGTGCTGGTGCCACTCGGCCAGCTCGGGCGACGGCGCGAGCGGGGCGCCGAAGCGCGCCTCCACCTCGCGGCGGAACGCGTCGACGCCCAGCTCCTCGAGCACGTACTTGAGCCGGGCTCGCTTGCGGTCCTCCCGGTTGCCGAGGTCGCGGAAGGCGAGGATCACGGCCTCGGCCAGGTCCTCGACGCGGTCCGCGGGCACCCAGCCGAGCGGGTCGGCGAGGCGGGGGAAGGTGTCGTCCGGGCGGGCGTGGCTCGCCCCCAGGCCGCCGCCCACCAGCACGGCGAAGCCCTCCGCCCCGTCTGGGCCCGGCACGGGTACGAGCCCGAGGTCGTGGCTGTAGATGTCGACGCAGTTGTCGCCCGGCCAGGCCAGGCCGATCTTGAACTTCCGGGGCAGGTAGGCAGACCCGTAGAGCGGCTGCTCCTCGTCGGCGGCGGGCTCGGCCGAGACGGCCTGCTCGCCGTCGATCCACACCTCGTAGTACGAGCGGGTCCGGGGCCGGAAGCGGACCGCGAGGCGCTGGGCCAGGTCCAGCAGCACCTTCTGCCGGCTGTCGGCAGCCGGGGCCGGGCAGGCGACGACGTTGCGGACGACGTCGCCGCACGCGGCGAGGGTGGTGACCAGGTGCTGGTCGAGGGTGCGGATCAACGGCTGGAGACCGCCCTTGCGCACGAAGTGGAGCTGTACGCCGCCCCTCGAGGTGAGCCGGACGCTGCCGTCGGCCACCACGCCGGCGACGTGGTCGATGGCCCGCCACTGGTCCGCGGACAGCGCCCCACCGGGGACGCTGGCCCGGACCATGAAGATGTGGTCAGGCTCCTGCCCCGCGCGGGTCCGCTCCCGCCGGACGTCCCGGTCGTCCTGCTGGTACATCCCGTGGAACTTGAGCAGGTGGCTGCTGTCCTCCGAGAACGCCGCGCCGCCGGCCACCAGCTCGTCGGCCAGCGCACCCCGCAGACCGCGGCTCCCGGTCTTCACATCCTCGATGGAGGGCACGAGGGCGAGGGTACTCGAAATCCTGACTTAATCAATCGGATTTTGGGTGATTGAGTTCACACCGCCGGTCACCGCCGGCCAGCCCGCGCGATCCGTTCTGGTCGCGGGATTGCCCCTCCAGGGTGCACTCCGCTGACCAGAACACCCCGGCACGGCGCGGCGCGGCCAGCGCGCCTGGCGCGGGCGGCGCTCGCCTGGTCGGTGGGGGTCAGAGGCTGGCGCGGAGGGCCTCGACGGGCTCCAGCGCGGCGGCCCGCATCGAGGGGTAGATGCCCGCCAGCAGCCCGACGACCGCGCCGAGGAGCGGCGCGCCGAGGGGCACCCAGCTCTCCAGCACAGGGGTCCACGTGCGGGCGGCGGCCACGCCGACGACGACGAGGGTCCCGAGGGCGGCGCCGAGGATGCCGCCCAGGAGGCCGAGGGTCGTGCTCTCCAGCAGGAACTGCCCGGCGATGTGGCGGCGGGCCGCGCCGAGCGACCGGCGCAGGCCGATCTCTCCCACCCGCTCGAGCACGGAGACGAGCGTGACGTTGGCGATGCCGATGGCCCCCACCAGCAGCGAGACCCCACCCAGCAGGAGGAACAGCGTGTCGAGGTCGTGCTGCACGCCGGCCCGGACCCGGCGGGGCTCGGGCGGCGCCACCACCTTGAGCACGGTGGGATCCGTCGGGCTGAGGGCCAAGGGGAGCTGGTTGGCGATCACGCCGGCCGCGCCGACGCGGGTCTCCACCTGGACCGAGCTGGGGGCCGCGAGGCCGAACTCGCGCTGCGCGGTGCCCTCCGGGATGATCACGCTGCCGAGCAGCGCGGGCTGGCGGCCGACGCCGTCGAGCAGCCCGATGACGACGTAGAGCTGGTCGCCGATGTAGATGGCCGGTTGGTTGTCGACCCGCGTGATGTGGAGCTGCTCGGCGGCGTTGGGTCCCAGGAGCGCGACCCGGTCGGCCCGCTGCGAATGGCCGTCGTCGAACAGCCGACCGGACTGCAGCTGGGCTCGCACCGCCCGGAACAGGCCGCTGGATGCGGCCTTGACCGGCATCTGGAACTGGGTCTGACCCTGCGGGTCGTTGACCGGCACCGCGCGGACGAGGTCGCCCCTGAGGTCGACGTCGCTCAGCGTCCCGGCGGCGACGACGCCGTTCAGGCGCTTGGCCCGGGCTTCGGCGTCCCATGGCAGCGCGTCGAGCTTCACGGCGCGGCCGGTCGTCCCGGCCTTCGGGGTGACGACGATGTCCGTGGCGGCCAGCTCGTCGAAGCGCCCGACGATCTGGTTGCCGGCCGTCTTGGAGAGCCCGAGCGTGGCCACCAGCGCGGCCACGCCGACGACGGTGCCGAGGACGGTGAGCACGGCGCGGGCGGGTCGGGCCAGGAGGCTGGCGAGGCACTCCGAGAGCAGGTCGCGCAGCTTCAGCTTCGGGCGCGCCGTGCTCCGGTCGGGCGGAGGGCGCTCGGAGGCGGGCGCGAGGGGCTCGGTGACCGCGGTCATGGCACCGCGGGCCCGCCCGGGTGCTCGTCGCGATCGACCTCCCGGAGCACGCCGTCGATGATGTGGACCCGCCGGTGGGCGCGGCTGGCCACGTGCTCGTCGTGGGTGATCACCGCCAGGGTCAGCGAGTCCTGGGACAGCTGTTCGAACAGGGCGAGCACGCTGTCGGCGTTCTGCGAGTCGAGGTTGCCCGTCGGCTCGTCGCACAGCAGGAGGCTCGGATCACCCATCAGCGCACGGGCGATGGCGGCGCGCTGCTGCTGGCCTCCCGAGAGGCGGGTGGGAAGGAACTCGGCCCGGTCGGTCATGCCCACGCGGTCCAGGACGGACATGGCGCGGTCCCGCCGGCCCTTGCGCGGGGCGCCGACGTAGAGCTCGGCCAGCATCACGTTCTCGACGACCGTGCGGTGGGCCAGGAGGTGGAAGGACTGGAAGACGAAGCCGATGCGACGGCCGCGCAGGCCGGCGCGGCTCAGGTCGTCGAGCTCTGCCGTGTCGACACCCTCTAGGCGGTAGGTGCCCGAGGTCTGCCGGTCGAGCAGCCCGAGGATGTTGAGCAGCGTGGACTTGCCCGAACCGGACGGTCCGACGATGGCCACCCACTCCCCCGGCCAGATCGACAGGTCGACCTCGCGCAGCGCGTGCACCGGCGGCTCGACGCCGAAGACGCGCGACACCCCGGCGAGCTCCACCACCGGCCGGGACCCCCGCGTCCCGGCCGGTGCCGGCTGCTCGACGGGAGCCTCGATCACGGAGGCGGGACCTGCTTGAGCAGGTCGGCGTTCTGCTCCCGGAAGGTCGACTCGTACTCGGCGCGCACCTTCTCCTCGACGGAGGAGATGTGGTCCTTCTCGCACTTGATGTCCGCGGCCACCATGGAGACCTCCTCGGCCTGCAGCCCCTTCAGGGCCGCCTGGTCGTAGTCGGGATTCGGGTCGTCGGGAGGACCGACGATCGCCTCCAGCTGGTTCTGCAGGGTGGAGTCGACCTGGTCCTGCTCGGTCAGGTCCGGGAACCCGGCGTCGTTCATGCACTTCGACCACGCCTTGACGGCCTTGACCATGCGGCCGTCCTCCAGGATGGAGCTGTCCAGGTCGTCGAGCTTCTCCTGCAGCGACTGGAACACGGTGACGCCTCCGAAGACCTTCTCGACCGCCTGCTTGGTGCAGCCTCCCAGCCGGCTGTAGTCGCCGGTGTCGAGCGCCTGGCCGAAGGTGGCACTGGTGTCGTCGCCGTAGAGGGCGTGGTCGTAGGCGGCCTTGTCGGCGTCGCTCAGCCCGTCCCGGAACTTGACGTTCGGGTTCGACGCGTCGGCGGTCTGCTCCTTGCCGTAGAGCGTCGTGATCCCGTAGCCGTACTGCTTGTTGAAGTCCTCCTCGCTCATGCCGGCCTGGCCGACGAGCGCGGCCCGCTGGGCCTGCGGATCGACCGGGGTGTAGTCGAAGCCCTGCGCCTTCATGCAGTCGCGGATGAGGTTCTCCGCGTGGCCCTGGCGTTGCAGGATCCCGTCCTGCTCCAGGCCGAGCTGCTCTTCGACGGGTTCCTCTCCGTTGTTCGACGAGCCGCCCCCGCCGCACGCGGTGAGCAGCACCAGCCACGTGCCGACGGCGACGGCGACGGCCAGTGGGCGGTGAGGGTCACGGCGCATTGGTGCTCCCAACGGTGTCGGTGGCGGGTGCGGAGGGGGAGGCCCCGGTACCGAGCGCGGTGCTCCCGGTGGTGAGGCCCGGACCCGACCCCGTGAGGTCGGAGGTGGGGGTGACCGTCGTGCCGGTCCCGCCGGCGAGCCCGCTGCCGTTGCTGACACCGGTGCCGACGATCACCAGGTCACCCGCGGCCAGTGCTCCGGCCGGGACGACGGCGACCAGCCCCTTGGCCGAGAGCCCGGGGGTGACCGCGACGAAGTGGGTCGTGCCATCCTCCGCCTTCACCTCGACCCGGGAGGTGCCGTCGGCCGCCACCGACAGCGCGGCGACCGGCACGGCCAACACGTCGGTCTTCGTGCTGTCGACGGTGATCGTCAACACGACGGAGGTGCCGACGAGCGCGGCTGGCGCATCGGTCGGCGTGACCTCGAGGTAGTACCGCTGGGGGTCGACCCCGTTCGTCCCCGGCGTGTCCGCGATCTGGGTGACCTGACCGTTCGCGGTGATGCCCAGGTCCGGCTGCGTGATCACGACCGGGGCGCCCACCTTGATGAGCTTGGCGTCGTTGGCCGAGACGGCCGAGTCCACCGCCAGCTGCAGGTTGCTCACCGTCATCACCGGGCCCGTGATCTCGTCGCCGACCTTGACGGCCACGTCGTCGATCCGGCGGGGCAGGTTGGGGAAGAACAGGACCTCGTCCGCCGGGATCTGCACGCCCAGCTGCTCGTTGACCCCGACCAAGGCGACGGCCGTGGCGTTGTCCTTGTCGCTGAGCACCGCGACCTGACGCTGGGCGAGGCCCACGGCCTGCGAGGCCGAGCGGACGTCGATGTCGGCGAGGGCGACCGCCCGGTTCAGCTCATCGGTGGCGGCGCCCGGCACCGGGGGGACGACGGCGGCCAGCGCGGCCTGGGACGCGACCAGGTCGGCCTGCGCCGCGCTCAGGTCGCTCTCGGCTGCACGCACCGCGGCCTCGAGGGCGGCGAGCTCCTCGGGGGTCGGCTTGGGCTTCGCCGCCTGCGCGTCGGCAAGGTCCTTCTGCGCTGCGGCCAGCGCCGCCGTGGCCGTCTGGACCGCGTTCGTCTTGGCCGTCACGTCGGCCTGCGCCGCCGCCTTGTCCTGCTCGAAGGTCGCCTGGGCTGCCGCCTCCGCTCCCGGCGCGCCCGCCGCCGCCACGCGGGCTCCTGCCGCCTGCTGCCGCGCCGTGGCCAGCTGGCCCTGAGCCGCTGCGAGGTCCTGCTTCGCGGTCAGCAGCTCGGTCTGCGCGCTGAAGTGGTCGCCCTGCGCGGTGCTCGACGCTGCGAGCTGCTCGGCCGTCGGGCCGAAGGGGCTGTAGCCGGCGGACTGGTACCACGCAGCGACCGCCGCCGCCGTCTGCTGGTCGTAGACGCCGTCGACCGGACCCGGATCGAAGCCGTACCGCAGCAGGCCGGCTTCCAGCTGCTGGACGTCCGTGCCGACGGTGCCCGGGCCCATGTCGCGGTACGCGGGCTGCGCTCCCTCCATCACGAACACCGGGCGCCCGGACACCGTGAAGGCGACCGCGCCGTCGGTCAGCTCCGCCCCCTTGACCGGCGCGGTCGACACGATGCTCTTGCTCGTCTTGAGCGGCGAGGTCGGGAGCGACACGGACTGGGGGGCGCCGAAGCGGACGGTGCCGCGGACGACGACCTCCGACGAGAGGGTCCGCTGCTCGACCGGCACGGCGATGAGGGAGGCCTTGGGTGGCGCGGTGCGGGCCGCGATCTCGGCGGGCGACTGGATCTGTCGCCCCGCGAACCACCCGATGCCCGAGGCCACGACGACGGCGGCCAGTCCGATGCCCAGGGTCGTCTGCCGTCGCATCGATCAGCGACGACTCCGGGACGCGACCCGACGGCCGGGCGCCCGTCGGGCCAGCGCGTCCACCCATGGGCACGTCCTGGCCGCCATCGTCTCGAATGTAGGAACGAGGCACTGAGCACGCGCTGAACCCCTGAGCGCACGCTGAGTTCCGGGCGTCGCGGCCCGGAGCGCGCCGCCGCCCGCGGCGCTCATCGACCTTCCCCCCCGTCGGGCGGCGCCCGGTCGTCCAACGCGGCAGCCAGCGTGTCGATGCGGGCCTGCCACTCGAGCCCCTCGGTCGATCGGCCGCTGGCGCGGACGGCGTCGCGCTCGGCGGCCACCGCGGCGACGAGCTCGTCCAGCCTCGGGGGGAGTGCGGCGGCCAAGCGGTCGCGCAACCAGGCGGCGAGGGCGGGGCTGGTGCCTTCGGTCGAGACCGCCACGATGACCGGCTCACGGCGGTGGACGGCGGGCAGGAACAGCGCGCACCGGTCCGGGTCGTCGGCTGCGTTCACCCAGACGCCGGCCCGCTCAGCGTCGTCGGACACCCGCTGCTGGACCGTCGCGTCGTCGGTGGCGGCGATCGCCAGCCACGCGCCGGCGAGGTCCTGCTCGCGGTAGCTCCGCTCCTCGATCGTCAGGCGACCGCCGGCGCCGGCCGCGAGCACGCGCAGCTCGTCGTCGACGACCGGAGCGACGACGGTCACGACCGCTCCGGAGGCCAACAGCCCCTCGACCTTGCGCCGCGCCACGCGGCCGGCGCCCACGACCAGGCAGCGCCGCCCCTCGAGGCGCAGGACGACCGGGTACACATCACCCCACAGTGGTCCGAGTCAGCAACCGCGCCGCGACCTCGCGGTCGCCGATCACGTCGAGGGCATCCGGCGCCACCCGTCCCCACAGCGCCAGCACCAGGTCGCTGGCCGGCCCTCGCACCGCAGCGTCCCCCTTGGCGTGCTCCGCCGTGACGACCAGGGTGCCGTCCTCCTGCTCGCGGACCAGCCACTCCCCCGGAGTGTCGGTGGCGTGGAGGTGGACCGAGCCGTGGATGGGCGCTGACGAGAACCGGGGCTCGAGCAGCATGACGTTCAGGAACTCGTCCACGCCGTCGCTGGCCAGCTCGGGCTCGATCGGCCGGGCTTCGCCCGCCGCCCGCTCGGCATCCCAGCGATGGACGGCTGTCTCGTGGGCCATGCGACGGACGATGAAGGCCACGTCCTGCGCCGGCGCCCACGTCCACACGGTCGTCCCCGGGTCGGTCTGGGCCAGCGCGGCCTCTAGGTGCGTCGTGCGCTCGCGGGCCCACGCCAGGAGCTCGTCGGCCGGCGGCCGAGACGGTTCCTCGACGTCGTTCGGCGAGAGCAGCTGGCGAGCCGCGATCTCGGCCCAGAAGCCATGGGTCCAGCCGAGGTGGAAGGCGAGGTCCTCCACCGTCCAGCCCGGGCACGACGGCACCGGCCCGGCCATGGGCGCCGCGGACACGGCCGCGTAGAAGCCGGCGGATTCGTCCTCGATGGCGCCGAGGTACCGGGAACGCTCCACGAGCTCCAGCGTAGATGGGCCTCAGGAGAGGGGCGCGTAGCCGTCGACGCTGTACTGCGTGTGCGGGCTCCAGAACATCCAGCTGGTGACACCCCGGTCGGCGGCCGCCTGCACCTGGGCCTGGATCTGGGCCGGCCCGTAGGCCACCCGGCCGGTGTAGTCCTGAAGCCACGGCATGACGGCCCGGTGCATCGGCTCGACCTGGATCTGGAAGTCGACCAACGAGCGGAAGATGATGTCGTAGGGCTGCGACTGCGGGTCGGCGACGTCGTACTCACCCCGGGACCACTTCTCCGGGTAGAGCATCGGCGACAGGTAGTCGACGTGTTGGGCGATCAGCGGGATGTCCTGCGCGATGGTCTGGGGCCGCGTGGCCGAGATGCCGAACACCGCGGCGCCTTGATAGACGCCGAGCGGCCGGAGCAGGGCGTGGCCCTCGGCGAGGAAGGCACCGATCTCGTCGCTGGAGCGGCCGGTCAGACCGGGCACGACCATGGTCGAGGGGTCGCCCTCGGGGCGCCGGACGTAGTCCCACATGATGTCGTCCACGCCGGCCATGGCGGCCTCCTGCGCGATCGCGAGGTTGTAGGCCCGCACCTCAGGGCGCACGTAGTTGGTGAAGCCGCCGTAGGCACCGAGCGGCTGACCGTCGGGCGTCTGGAGCACCCAGTCCTTGTTCCCGGAGGCCCAGGCCGCCTTGGAGAGGATCGGATCGCGGAAGGCCACGATACGGCCGATGACCCGCACGCCGAGGCCGTGCAGCTCGTCCAGCGCGGCCGAGAGGGTATAGCTGGGCTGGACGGCACCGATCTCGTTGGCCAGCTTGACCTGTGAGTCGTAGCCGACGACGCCGTCCTCGTCCTTGAGGTCGAGCTCGACGGCGTTGATGCGGTGCTCGTCGATCATGCGGAGCACACCGGCCTTGAGCTGCGGGTCGGCCCAGGCCTTGGCCGTGACGTGGATGCCGTTCGTCTTCGGGTAGGCGACGGGCACCGCAATGGACATGGCCGCCTTGTTGCCGGCCCGGTCCGTGGCGGTGATCACGATCGGCGCGGCTGGCGGCACCGCGAAGCGCAGTGTGACCTTCGACCCGTCGATCGTGGCCTTGCCGCCGGTCGCCACCACGTCGGTCGCGCCGTCGACCGATCCGGTGATGATCAGGGGCTCGTCGATCGGTACCGGTTCGGCGGGACCGGTGAAGCGGACGCCCGGCGGGGTGCCGTCGACGACGAAGCGGCGAGTCGTCGTGACGCGGCCGAGCGGGCGGCGGTCCGAGGTCACGGTGAGGACGTAGCTGCCGTCCACCAGCACGGGCAGCCGGAAGCGCAGCCGCGAGCCGACGGGGGTCACGCCCGCGACCTCCTGGCCGCCGAGGCGCACCTTGACCGAGGACACGTCGTGGATGTCGCTCACCGTGATGTCCCGCTGCGCGAGCGCGGTCGGCGAGACGACCTCGCCGCTGCGCAGCCCCTGGACGGATGGACCGCCGGAGATCAGGTGGAAGCCCAGCCAGCCGAGGGCGACGACGACGGCCGCGGTGACCAGCCAGCCGACGCGCCGGATCGGCAGGTGCGGCAGGTGCGGCCGCCAGCCGCCGCTGCGGGAGCCCCGGCGGCCACCCCGCAGCTCGCTGATGCGGCGCAGCGATGCGCCCTGGTCCGCCGTCCAGCGATCCTCGGGAGGATCGTCGACGGGATGGAGCTCGACGCGGCGCGGGTCGGCGTGCCCCACGGCCGGCGTGGTCCCGGTGAAGCCACGGCGGGGGGCGGTGATCGGCACACGGGCCGTCGTGATCGGCTTCCGCTCTCCCGGCTCCGGGGCGCGGCCTGCTGCGCCTCGCGCACCCGTCAACGGAGGTTGTCCGGCGACGGGACCAGTTGCTTCGCCCGCGGTCTTCACGCTGGCCCCCAACCCGTGGAGGAAGATGCGACACGTTACTCACGCTGGGCCGGGCCGGCGAACGCCGAGGGACACCGGCGGGCGCCGCCGCTAGGTTCCTGCCGATGCAACCTTCCGACATCTCTGGCATCGTCTCGGCCGGCGCGCCCGTGGTCTCCCCGGACGGGACCGTGGCGGCCTTCGTGGTCGGGCGCGTCGATCAGCCCGCGAACCGCTACCGCAGCCAGATCTGGATCGCCGCGACAGCGGGCGACGTGGCGGCCCGGCCGCTGAGCGCCGGCGAGAAGGGTGACGGCTCTCCGGTGTGGGCGCCGGACGGGCGCTCGCTGGCGTTCACCTCCCACCGCGGCGAGAAGGACGAGGAGACCACCATCCACGTGATCCCGGTCGACGGCGCCGGGGAGACGCGGACGATCGCGACGATGAAGGGCGGGGTCGACCACCTCGTCTGGTCACCCGACGGCCAGCTCCTCGCCTTCGCCTCCCGCACGCCGGACAGCCGCTACGACGAGGAGGACCCGGCCAAGCAGCCACCCCGGAAGGTCACCCGGTTCTTCTCCCGCCTCAACGACGAGGCCTGGGTGTACGACCGGCCGAACCACATCTACATCGTCCCGGCCGACGGCACCGAGGCGCCTCGGGATCTCACACCGGGCGAGCACAACTTCGCCGGTCCGGCCTGGCTCGCGGACTCCTCGGGCGTCGTGTGCCACGGCGCGGCCTACGAGACCTGGGACCGCGACCTGGCCGAGGACCTCCACCTGGTCCCCCTCGACGGCGAGCGTCGCCCGTTGACCACGCAGTCCGGCCAGTACGTCGAGCCTTCAGTTTCGCCCGACGGGAAGGTGGTCGCCTTCCTCGGCATCGACGACCCGCTGACCGACCCCCAGAACCGCCAGGTCGGACTGCTGGACCTGACGTCGGGCGAGCGCCGGTGGATCGCCACCGGCGACCTCGACCGCACCTGGGCGCCCTTCCCCGGCGCACAGCCGCCGATCTGGGACGGCGACGGACTGGTCGTCGCGTGCGAGGACCGCGGCGACGTCCACGTGTACCGGGTGGGCGAGGGTGCCGACCCGCAGCCGCTCATCGGCGGCGAGCGCGTGGTGACGGGCTACGACCGGGCCGGCGGGACGACGGCGTTCACCGTCAGCACCGTCGACCGGCCGGCCGAGCTCTACGCCATCGTCGGCGACGGGCCGGAGCGGCGGCTCACGACCGTCACCGAGCGGTTCGCGGCCCGCGCGCGGCTGCGGCCGGCGGAACGGTTCGTGGCGCCGTCGACCGACGGAGCCGAGGTCGACTGCTGGGTGATCACGCCTCCGGACTTCGACCCGGCCCAGCGCTACCCCGTGCTGCTCAACGTCCACGGCGGCCCGTTCTCCCAGTACGGCGACCGGTTCTTCGACGAGGCGCAGATCCAGGCCGGCGCGGGCTACGTCGTGGTGATGGGCAACCCTCGCGGCTCGTCGGGCCGTGACACGGCGTGGGGCCAGGCCATCAACGGCCCGAACCACCCGAAGGCTCCTGGGCGGGGGTGGGGCTCGGTCGACGTCGACGACGTGCACGCCATCCTCGACGAGGCGCTGCGGCGCTGGCCCGCGGCGGACCCGGACCGGGTCGGCATGCTCGGCGGCAGCTACGGCGGCTACATGGCGACGTGGCTCGCCGGCACCACTGACCGCTTCAAGGCCATCTGCAGCGAACGAGCCGTGAACAACCTCCTCAGCGAGGAGTGGAGCTCGGACATCGCCACGGAGTTCCGCGTCACCCACGGTGCCTCGCACCTCGAGGATCCCGAGCTCTACGCCCGCATGTCGCCCATCCGCTTCGCGGCCGACATCAACACGCCGCTCCTGATCATCCACTCCGAGGACGACCTGCGCTGCCCCATCAACCAGGCCGAGGAGCTGTTCGTCGCGCTCCGGCTGCTGGGCAAGGAAGTGGAGTTCCACCGCTTCCCGGCGGAGTCCCACGAGCTGTCGCGCTCCGGCTCGCCGATCCACCGGGTCCAGCGGATGGAGATCATCCTCGAGTTCTTCGGCCGTCACCTCCGGCTCGCCCCTGGCTGAGGCCGGCGCCCGCACGCGTGCCATCACCTCCGTCGACCCAGGTGTCGATGAGGCGGCGGGCGATCGAGATCGACGGCGGGACGGGCGGCAGCGCGTCCCGTCGGAACCAGCCGGCCTCGGCGATCTCCCTCGGGTCGGGCACGAGCTCGCCCTCCACCCACCGGGCGAAGAAGCCGATCATCAGCGAGTGCGGGAAGGGCCACGGCTGGGAGCCCTGGTAGCGGACGTCGTCCACCCGCACGCCGACCTCCTCCATGACCTCGCGCCGCACCGCGGCCTCGAGGGACTCGCCTGGCTCGACGAAGCCGGCCAGGCAGGAGAACATCGGCAGCGGGAACTGGACGCCGCGGGCGAGGAGCGCCTCCTCCTCGCCGTCGGGCGCGGTGCGGTGCACGAGCGCGATGACCGCAGGCGAGAGGCGGGGGTAGGCCAGCAGGCCGCAGCCCGTGCAGCGCATCGACCGGTCACCCGGTACGGCCTCAGTCTCCCGGCCGCAGCGCCCGCAGTAGCGGTGGGTCCGACCCCAGGCGACGAGCTGGACGGCCCGGCCGGCGACGGTCCACTCGGGCAGTGGCACCTCGGCCCACAGACGGCGCAGGTCCAACAGCGGCGCGTCCGCCGGGCCCTCCTCGTCCTCGGGCACGTCGACGCCCCAGCACGCCACCATGCCGAGCATGCCGAGGAAGTGCTGGGGCCAGCCGTCGCTCGGCGCCTGGTCGCTGATCGCGACCTCGTCGCGGCGCACCCAGTACCAACGGGTGCCGGAGATGGCCGGGGTGTCAGGCGGCAGGAGCATCGGGACGAAGGGCGGGCCCTCGGCGACAGGCATCCTCCTAGGATGCCCGGATGACCAACGTCGTGATCGTCGACGCGGTCCGGACCCCCGTCGGGCGGCGGGGCGGAGGGCTGTCCAGCGTCCACCCCGCCGACCTCCTGGCCACCGTCCAGTCCGAGCTCGTGACGCGCACCGGCATCGACCCGGCCGAGATCGGCCAGGTCGTGGGCGGCTGCGTGAGCCAGGTCGGCGAGCAGAGCTTCAACCTCACCCGGACGGCATGGCTGGCCGCCGGCCTGCCGCTCTCCGTGCCTGCCACCACCGTCGACACCCAGTGCGGCTCGAGCCAGCAGGCCACCAACCTGGCCACCTCGCTCGTCGGAGCCGGCGTGGTCGACGCGGCGCTGGCGTGCGGGGTCGAGGTGATGAGCCGCATCCCCATCGGGTCCAGCTCCCGCAAGGACCTGGGCCTCGGCATCCCGATCCCGAAGACCTACTTCGGTCGCTACGAGATGACGTCGCAGTTCGAGGGCGCCGAGCGCATCGCCGACAAGTGGGGCCTGACCAGGGACGCCACCGACGCCTTCGGGCTGGCCAGCCAGGAGCGGGCGGCTCGGGCCTGGGCCGAGGACCGCTTCGCCGGAAGCTTCGTCCCCGTCGAGGCGCCGGACCTCGACGAGGACGGCAAGCCGGCCGGTACCACCCACCGAGTGGCCCGGGACGAAGGCCTGCGGGAGACGACCCTCGAGGCCTTGGCGCAGCTGAAGCCGGTCGCCCGCCCCGATGGCGTGCACACGGCCGGCTCGTCGTCGCAGATCTCGGACGGCGCCGCCGCCGTGCTCGTCATGACGGAGGAGAAGGCGGCGGCGCTCGGCCTGTCGCCCAAGGCCCGCGTCGTCGACACCTGTCTGGTCGGCGTCGACCCGATCCTGATGCTGACCGGCCCGATCGACGCCACCCTTCGGCTCTTCGAGCGGACCGGCTTGACCATCGACCAGATGGACACCGTCGAGATCAACGAGGCCTTCGCCTCGGTGGTCCTGGCGTGGGCGGCCGAGCTCCGCCCGGACATGGACCGGGTCAACCCCAACGGCGGGGCCATCGCCCTCGGCCACCCGCTGGGCGGCACCGGTGCCGTGCTCATGACCAAGGCCCTGCACGAGCTGGAGCGCACCGGAGGGCGCTTCGGCCTGATCACCATGTGCTGCGGAGGAGGACTGGGCACCGGCACCGTGATCGAGCGGCTCTGACATGCGCCGCGCCAGCCCGTTCCTGGCGGTCGCCCTGGCCGTGGTCGCCCTCCTGAGCGCGTGCGCGCCTCCCCGGCGGGCGGTGACCGGGTGGGTGCCGTACTGGAGCACCGACAGCGGCCGCACCAGCATCGACACCGCGCGGGACCTGCTGTCGGAGGTCTCGCCCTTCTGGTACCGCGCCACCGACGCCACGACGCTGGCCAACGACGAGGCGTCCGCCGACCACTCGGCCGTCGTCGCGCAGGCGAGAGCCGCCCACCTGCCGCTCATCCCGGCGGTGCGCGACGGGATGGCCGCGCACGGCATGGCCGCCGTGCTGGCCGACGCGGCGCAGCGGGCGGCCCACGTCAACACCCTGGTCAACCTGGCCGTCGCCAACGGCTACGCCGGCATCGACCTGGACTACGAGCAGTTCGCCTTCGCCGACGGCACCGCGAGCTGGGCCGCCACCCGACCACTGTGGGTCCAGTTCATCAGCGAGCTCGGCCCCGCGCTGCACGCGCGGGCGAAGCTCCTCACCGTGACCACCCCGCCGATCTACAACGGCTCCGGGCAGCCCGGCAGCGGCTACTGGGTCTACGACTGGGGCGGGATCGCGCCGTACATCGACCGGCTGCGCATCATGGCCTACGAGTACAGCGTCTCGTCCCCCGGGCCCATGGCTCCGTTGTGGTGGGTGCAGCAGATCGTGGCCCACGCGGTCACCGTCGTGCCGCCGTCGAAGGTCCAGGTCGGCGTGCCGGCGTATGGGCGCAGCTTCGTCGCCGGCGTCACCGGGACCTGTCCGAGCGGCGTCGTTCCGGACCGCTTCGACGTGCGCAACGTCAACACCGCGGCCCTGATCCAGGAGAAGGGGGCCACGCCCGTTCGAGATCCGGCGTCCGGCGAGATGACGTTCTCCTATGTGGAGACCTTCACCGGCCCGCCGCCGGCCGGCGTCGCCGCTACGACGACCGCGGCGCCGGTCACCTGTCAGGTCACGCGGACCGTGTGGTACCCGGACCTCGATTCGATGATGGCCAAGGCCCGCCTGGTCGGCACCTACGGGATCTCGGGGATCGCGCAGTGGGCGCTCGGCATGGAGGACCCGGCGCAGTGGAAGCCGCTCCGGGACTACGCCGCCTCTCTTCCCCATCCCGGCGGCACGGACGCCGTCGGCGCGGTCGAGGTCGTGGTGCCCGCGGCCGGCAACCAGGTGATCGTGGGCGGTTGGGCCTTCGACCCCGAGTCCGATCTGCCCATCCAGGTCGCCATCACGACGGGAGCCGGGCGGACGGTCGTGCTGGCCAACGGCGGCCGGCCCGACCTGGCATCGGCCTACCCCGGCATGGGCCCCTACCACGGGTTCGGCTATCCCGCTCCCGCGGCGAGGGGGCGGCAGTCCGTCTGCGTGGAGGCCCTCGGCATCGGCAACGGTGCCACCTCGACGCCCCTCGGCTGCACCACGGTCACCATCGGCTGACCGGCCGCCCGCGAACGGTCAGTCGTCGAGGGCGGCCTGCACCCGGGCCACCGATCCCTCGACGTCGACCGGATCGAACCAGACGGTGACGAGCCCGCACTCCTGCGCGCCGCGGAGGTTGCCGCGCTGGTCGTCGACGAACACCACGCTCGCCGGGTCGGGATCGCCGAGCGCCGCGAGGGCGGCCTCGTAGGCACGCGGGTCGGGCTTCAGCACGTGCGTGACAGAGCCGTCGATCACGATGTCGATCTCGCCGAGGACCGTGACGCGCTCCATCCACTCCGGACCGTGGAACGCGGCGAGGTCGTTGGTCAGGATGGCCACCCGGCCGCCGCCGGCATGGTACGAGCGGACGAGGTCCCACATCTCCCGGCGGACCAGGTGGTCGCCGCCCGGCTCGTAGAACTGGCCCATGAAGGCCTGCGTCTCCAGGCCGTGGGCGGCCGCTCGCTGCCGCCAGTAGTCCCGCTCGGTGATGGTGCCGGCCTGCCAGTCCTGCCAGAGGAGGTCGGACGGCGGGTCGAAGGGGCCGGCCCACGAGAGCTCTCCTGCTGGCAGCCCGAGCGAGCGCTCCGCCGCGTCGCGCAGCTCGAACGGGGTGAGCAGCAGCACGCCGCCGAAGTCGAGGAGCAGGTCCTTCACGGATGCTGCGGCGGCCCGGCCGCGGCCCCGTGATCGGCCGCGAACGACACCTGGATCAGGGGCACGTCAGATCCCGCGCGTGGACACGGTGCCGAGGTGACCGAAGGTAGCGGTGACGGTCGACCCGGGCCCCAGTGGGACGGCAGCAGTCAGGCCACCCGAGAACACGATCCATCCCGGCAGGATGGCCTCGCCTCGCTCACCGAGCCAGTTGGCGAGCATGGCAACGGCCTCTGCCGGGTGCCCCATGGTGGCGGCGCCGGCGGCCGTCGCCACCGTCGTGCCGTCGACCTCCAGGAGCAGCCCGATGAGCGCGAGGTCGAGGCCGGCGGGGTCGACCAAGGTCGGGCCCAGCACGATGCGCGCCGCGGAGGTGTTGTCGGCGACGACGTCGGCGGCCGTGAAGGAGAAGTCGGCGTAGCGGGAGTCGATGATCTCGAGCCCGCAGCACACCGCCCGCGTCGCGGCGAGCACCTCGGACGCGGTCACCCCGGGCCCGCGGACGCCCCCTCCCATCACGAACACGATCTCGGGCTCGACGCGGGGGTGGATGAGCTCCGCCACGACGACCGGGTCGGCCCCGGGGTGCACACCACCCGACAGGAGCCGCCCGTACACGGGCTCGGACACCTTCATCTGCTCCTGCTTGGCCCGCGCGGTCAGCCCGAGCTTGGCGCCGATGACCCGCTCCCCCGCGGCGACCCGGCGGTCACAGCCGGCGGCCTGGATCCGGTAGGCGTCCTCCAACGACAGGTCGGGGTGAGCCTCGGTCAGGCGGGCGACGGGCGCGCGGTTCCTGACCGCCGCGGCCAGCAGGTCGTCCGAGGTGCCGATGACGTCGTCTGCCGCGTCGGGATCGGTGAACCCGGCCCCGCTCATGCCGGCGCGCCGGCCAGCGCCGCGGCGATCTGGATGATCTGGTCTTCCTGGCCACCGACCAGCTTCTGCCGGCCACACTCGAGGAGGATGTCGGCTCCGCGCACGTCGTAGCGCTCGGCCGCCCGGTAGGCGTGCTTCAAGAACGACGAGTACACGCCGGCGTAGCCCATGATCACCGCCAGGCGATCCTTGACGCACTCACCGTCCATGACCGGGCGCACCACGTCCTCGGCCACATCGATCATCTTGAGCACGTCGAGGCCCGTGCGGATCCCGAGGCGCTCGGCCACCGCGGCGAAGCACTCCAGCGGCGTGTTCCCGGCGCCCGCGCCGAAGGCCCTCGTCGAGCCGTCGATCTGCACCGCGCCGGCGCGGGCCGCCAACACGCTGTTGGCCACCGAGAGACCCAGGTTCTCGTGGCCATGGAAGCCGACTTGCGCGTCACCATCCAGCTCCGTGACGAGGGCGGCGACCCGGGCCGACGCGTCCTCCAGGATCATCGCTCCCGCCGAATCGACCACGTACACGCACTGGCAACCGGCGTCGGCCATGATCCGCGCCTGCGCGGCCAGCACCTCCGGGGACTGGGAGTGGGCCATCATCAGGAACCCGACCGTCTCCAGCCCGAGCTCGCGTGCGAGCCCGAAGTGCTGGAGGGAGATGTCGGCCTCGGTGCAGTGCGTCGCCACCCTGACGATGGAGACGCCGAGGTCGGCGCAGGCCGTGATGTCGTCCTTGGTGCCGAGGCCGGGGAGCATGAGCGCAGCGATGCGCGCCGTCGTCGCTGTCTCCACTGCGACCTTCATGAGCGTCCGCTCGTCCGTCTTCGAGAAGCCGTAGTTGTAGGAGGAACCACCGAGACCGTCGCCGTGCGTCACCTCGATGACGGGCATGCCGGCGTCGTCGAGCGCGGCCACGATCGAGCGGACGTGCTCCTCGGTGAACTGGTGGCGCTTGGCGTGCGAGCCATCGCGCAGGCTGGTGTCGGTCACACGAACGTCGAGCTGGTCCGAGTACGTCATGGCCTGGGTCCCGAGCTGGTCCGAGTACGTCATGCCTTCCCCCTTGTCAGGAGCTCCCGTGCGATCTCCTCGCCCACCTTGGTCGCGGCCGCCGTCATGATGTCGAGGTTGCCGGAGTACGGCGGCAGGTAGTCGCCCGCGCCCTCGACCTCGAGGAACGTCGCCACCCGCCCGCCGCCGTCGTCCATCTGGTCGAACTGCGGCTCGCCGCGGAGGCGGTAGCCGGGGACGTACGTCTGGACCTCGTCGACCATGTCGTGGATGGAGGTCGCGACCTTGCCGTGGTCGGCGTCGGCGGGCAGCGAGCAGTAGATGGTGTCGCGCATGATGAGGGGCGGCTCGGCGGGGTTCAGGATGATGATGGCCTTGCCCCGCGTGGCGCCGCCGATGACCTCGACGGCACGGGCCGTCGTGCGCGTGAACTCGTCGATGTTCGACCGGGTGCCCGGACCCGCCGACGCCGACGCCACCGTCGCCACGATCTCCGCGTAGTCGACCGGGGCGATGCGGCTGACGGCGTACACGATCGGGATGGTGGCCTGGCCGCCGCAGGTGACCATGTTGAGGTTGGGCAGCCCGACGTGTTCCCGCAGGTTCACCGGCGGGACGACGTACGGCCCGCGCGCCGCGGGCGTGAGGTCGACGGCGCGGATCCCCGCCGCCTCGTACCGGGGAGCGTTGCGGACGTGCACGTACGCCGACGTGGCTTCGAACACGATCGCCGGCAGCTCGGCACGGCTCAGCAGCCAGTCGACCCCCTCGGGTGACGCCTCGAGCCCGGCGCGCTCGGCCAGGCGCAAGCCCTCCGAGGACGGGTCCACGCCGACCATGTAGCAGGGCTCGATCACGTCCGACCGCAGGAGCTTCATCATCAGGTCGGTCCCGATGTTGCCGGGGCCGACGATCGCCGCCGACACCTTGGTGGTCGTCGCCATCACGTAACTCCTCTCACACGAAGCGGGCGCTGACGTGGCCCAGGACGTCGAAGTCGGCCCGCACGACGTCGCCGGCCGAGACCGGCACCATGCGCGTGCACGAGCCCGGCATCACGACGTGGCCCGGCTCCAGTGCCACACCGAAACGGGCGAGCGTGTTGGCCAACCACGCCACCGCGGTGACCGGGTTGCCGAGCACGGCCCCGCTGCAGCCCGTCTCGACGATCTGCCCGTTCTTGCGCAGGACGGCGCCGATCAGCGCGGGGTCGACCGCGTCGAGAGCGGTCGGTCGCGCGCCCAGCACCAGCGCGGCTGACGACGCGTTGTCGGCCACGGTGTCCTGGATCTTGATCTTCCAGTCCCGCACCCGCGAGTCGACGATCTC
Source organism: bacterium (assembly GCA_046734535.1). Taxonomy (GTDB): domain Bacteria; phylum Actinomycetota; class Acidimicrobiia; order Acidimicrobiales; family Ilumatobacteraceae; genus DASTFY01. Next base: position 21,667 of record JBKPRL010000017.1, read on the forward strand.
GATGGAGGGGAGCACGTGGTCGGTCGCCCGGACGACGTCGGCCACCGTCACACCGGGCCCCGCCAACCGCTGGCCGAGCACGAAGGCCACCTCGATCTCGGCCCGGGGCTGGCAGAAGCGGGCCACGGGGATGCTGTCGTGCTCATAGCAGAACATGTCGTCGAGCAGGTGGCCGTAGTCCGGCTCGTGCACGCCGAGCATCTCCTGCATCGCCTTGGCCGAGAGCCCCACCTTGTGGCCGCGGACCGTCGCCCCGGCGTCGAGGCGGCGTCGGATGTTGGCGAGCTGGATCTCATAGGCATCGACCACGTCAAGGTCGGGCCAGGTCTCGGTCAGCGGACCGATCGGGACCTTGGTCCGATCGGCCTCCCACAGCGCGGCTGCGGCCGTCTCCCGCGCGTCCTCCATCATCTTCCGCTCTTGGCCGCGCGGGCGGCTCGCTCCGCCCGCCTCATCGGCCGCGCTCGGCCGCGCGCTCGTCTCGGGTCACCAGGCGGCACCCTCGAAGGCGTCCCAGCAGCGACGGGTGGCCTCTGCTCCGGCGAAGTACGCGGCGCGCGCTGAGCGTCGCTTCTCCTCCGTGTCGAGGTAGCGCTCCGCGAACTGGCCCACCCCGCCGCCGTGCTCCTCGTCGACGAAGATGTGGATGGTGTGGAACGCGTAGTCGTCCGGCGACAGCACGTCGGTGTAGTGCTCCTTGAAGCCGTCGACGGCTCGCTGGTACGCGGCGGGGATCTGGTTCTCGATGCCGAGGATGGCGCCGAACTGGAACTCGTACCACGGGCGCTGGTGGGCGAGGTTGTAGAGGAAGCTCTCGGACAGGACGGCGGCCACGTTGGGGGTCGCGTCCTCGATCACGCTGTCCGGCGCCCCCAGCGCCCGCGTGAACTGGAAGAGCCAATGGAGGTGACCGTATCCGGACTTCGACTGGATGCCGAGCACCTCCTCGCCGATGTTCTCGATCACCGCTTCGGTCATCTCGTAGGGGATCCGCCCGACCCATATCGAGAGGAACCGCCGGGTGTGGTACGTCACGCCCCAGTAGTGCTGGCGGGCCCAGCCAACCAGCTCCTGCGGGGTGGCCTCGCCCTGGACGACCCGTTCGACCCATGTCGCCCGGTCGAGCGTGCGGCCCGAATCGATCAGCTCCTGGCGCATCTCGGCGACGAACGCCTCTCCGTCGAACCCCATCACGGCACCTCCATCGTCGACCGGCGTCGACCGGCGTGGTCGGACCTCGCGATGCTGCCCACCCTTGCCCCCGCCGAACAAGCCGTGCGTTCCGATCTTCGGAACATGGCCGTTGCCGCCGGGGACGGCTGATCCGTACCGTCGCTCCCATGCCCCTCACCGACGTGGACCCGCCCGCCACCACCGGCCGGTCGGTCCCCGACGGCGGAGGTTTCGCCGGCTACGGCGAGCCGGCCACGACGACCTCGGTCACCGTGGACGGCACCTGCTACCGCATCACGTGCGACCCGACCATGGCCGCGCTGAAGGCCATCCGTGAGATCGCCGAGCACGTCCGGCCCCGCCGCGGTTGCCAGGAGGGCATCTGCGGCAGGTGCGAGTCGATCGTCGACGGGGCCGAGCGCCGTTTGTGCATCACTCCCATCGGCGCGCTCGGTGGCGCGACCATCGTGACGCCGGTGCCCCGCCGCAGCCTCTGGGGCTGACCCGCCGGCCCTGGCCACCGTTCTGGTCAGGAAGATGCCGCTCACGGCGGCAATCTCGCGACCAGAACCGCGCTCAGGCGTCCGTCGGGGGCCCGGCCGGGATGACGGGTCAGCTGTCAGGTTGGGGAGGTTGGCCGTAGGCGCGCAACCGCTCGGCGACGCGGGCGATCTCGCCGTCGGACAGCACGGCCGGCTCTCCCTGGGCCGTCGCCAGGCGGTGGACGCGGGCCAGCCACTCGACGTCGGCGGCGAGCGCGACAGCCCGATCGAGGGTCGGCGCGACGGCCAGCACGCCGTGGTTGGCCATGAGGCACGCGCCGCCGTCGCGCAGTGCGTCGACCACGTTGGCGGCCAGCTCGGCCGAGCCGTAGGTCGCGTACTGCGCGCACGGTACGGCCGGCCGGCCGGTCCGGGCGACGACGTAGTGAACGGCCGGGATGCTGCGGCGCAGGCAGGCCACCGCGGTGGCCTCCGGCGAGTGGGTGTGGACGACGGCGCCGACGTCCGGTCGAGCGGCCAGCACCGCCGCGTGCAGTCGCCACTCGCTGGTCGGCAGGCGACGCTCGCCACCGCGCACCGCGCCGTCCGCGTCGAGCGCGACGACGTCGTCCGCCTCGAGCCCGGCCGGCGGCACACCCGAGGGTGTCACGAGCAGGCCGCCCTCGATGCGCAGGCCGACGTTGCCGGCGGTGCCCTGGTTCAGGCCCAGCACCTCGAGGCGGCGAGCGGCGTCGACGACCGCGGCCCGCCCAGCGGCCTCCTCGGCCCCGCTCACGACAGCAGCTGGGCGATGGCGAACGGAGCGGCGGGGATGAGTCCCCGCTCGGTGAGGAAGCCGGAGACCAGGCGGGCCGGCGTGACGTCGAAGGCCCAGTTGCGGACCTGGGCGTCGGCCGGCGTGATCGTCACGCCGGCGGTGTGGCCGCTGTCGGCGCGTCCGTAGACCTTGGTGACCTCGTTGGACCCTCGCTCCTCGATCGGGATCTCCGCGCCGGTGGCCGCCCGCAGGTCGAAGGTCGTGGTGGGCGCAGCGACGTAGAAGGGCACGTCGCAGTCGCGCGCCGCGAGCGCCTTGAGGTAGGTGCCGACCTTGTTGGCGACGTCGCCGTTGGCCGCGATGCGGTCCGCGCCGACGATGACCACGTCGACGAGGCCGGAGCGCAGCAGGTGTCCGGCGGCGTTGTCGACGACGACGGTGTGCGGCACGCGCCGCTGCCCGAGCTCCCACGCGGTGAGCGCGGCGCCCTGGTTGCGGGGCCGGGTCTCGCTGACCCACACGTGCACGGCCAGTCCCCGCTCGCGAGCGAGGTAGACCGGCGCGGTGGCGGTGCCCCACTCGACGCAGGCCAGCCAGCCGGCGTTGCAGTGGGTCATGACCTGGACCGGCCGGTCGACCCGGTCGGCGACGTCTCGGATCAGGCGGGACCCGATCTCCCCGATGGCGCGACAGGCGGCCGCGTCCTCGTCGGCCAGGCGTTCGGACAGGACCCGCGCCGCGGCGGCGCGCAGCTCGATCGGTCGGCGGCGTACGTCGAGGTCGATGCGCTCCAGCGCGTTGCGGAGGTTGACCGCGGTGGGACGGGTGGCGGTCAGCTGCGCGAGGGCGGCGTCGAGCGACTGGTCGGTCGCACGAACGGCCATGGCGAGGGCCACGCCGTGGGCAGCGGCGACCCCGATCAGCGGCGCGCCCCGGACCTGCATGACCCGGATCCCCTCGGCCGCGTCCTCGACGGTGCGCCACCGCCGCGTCACGTACCGATGGGGCAGGTAGCGCTGGTCGATCACCGTCACGGCCTGGCCGTCCCACCAGATCGTGCGCTTCACGTTCGCTCCACCCACCACTGTTGCGGACGTTACCCCTGGTCGTCCCGCGCCCCATCGGGCGCGACCGCACCTGATCAGTGCCACACCCCCGTGCGAGACTGGCCCCTCGCTGCCGCTCCGGTGGCCGGCCGACGACTTCGACCCGGAGGCAGCGAGATGACCCCTACCCGGCGCAGGCGGCTCCTCCGGTCCGCGGTCGTCGCGCTCGTGCTCCTCGCCGCCTGCCGGCCGTCCGCCGGCGACAGCGGGGTCTCTCCCGCCTCGGGTGGCACGCGGGCACCGCCGCGAGGACCGGCGGCGATCCCGGCCGTCGAGACCAACGCGGTGGTCGACCACGTCGTCGACGGCGACACCGTCGACGTGCGGATCGGCGGCCGGACGGAGCGGGTGCGGCTGATCGGCATCAACACCCCGGAGACGAAAGATCCCCGCCGGCCGGTCGAGTGCTACGGCCCGGAGGCCTCTGCCCTCACGACGCTGCTCCTGCCCGCCGGCACCGCGGTCCGCCTGGAGCGGGATGCGGAGCCCCGGGACGACTACGGGCGGTTGCTGGCCTACGTGCGGCGGAGCGACGGGCTGTTCATCAACCTGGAGCTGGCACGGCAGGGTGCCGCGGCGGTGCTGTCGATCCGACCGAACACGGCGTACGCGGCGGTCATCGCGTCAGCCACCGACGAGGCGCGGCGCGCTCGTCGCGGGCTGTGGGCTGCGTGCCCTTCGTCGCCGTGACCTGGGGTGCGCCGGGCGGGGCGCCCGGCGCCGTGCCCAGGGCCACCGATAGCGTGGGCGTGTGCCGCACCACGACCGGTCGTCGCTCGTCGAGCGCCTCGGCTACCGGTCCGACGACAAGCTCGTCATCATCAGCTGCGACGACCTCGGCACGTGTCACGCCCTGAACGTCGGGGTGTTCACCGCGCTGCGCCACGGCGCGGCGACCTGCGCCTCCCTGATGGTGCCCGGGCCGTGGGCCCGGCACGCGGCGGCCGAGCAGAGCGGCGAGGACCTCGGCGTTCACCTGACCCTCAACGCGGAGCACGCGCTCTACCGCTGGGGGCCGATCACCCATGCGCCGTCCCTGGTCGATGGCGACGGCGGCTTTCCCCGCGCCATCGACGACCTCTGGGAGCACGCCGACCCCGAGGAGGTGCGCCGGGAGTGCCGGACGCAGCTGGAGCGGGCCCTCGAGTGGGGAATCGACGTGACGCACCTGGCGCCCCACCTCTCCGCCATGTCGCTGCGGCCGGAGTTCTTCGACGTCTACCTCGACCTCGCCGTGGACTTCCGCCTGCCCATCCGCCTGCCGTCGACGGTCGGCGAGCGGGACGCGGGGTTCCCGTTCCGCCACCTGGCCTCGGACGAGGGCGTGCTCTTCCCCGACCACTTCGACAACGCCTGGCGCGCCGGCAGCCGGGAGCGCGTCATGCGGGAGATCGCGTCCCTCCGGCCCGGGGTCACCGAGCTCCACGTGCAGCCGGCCATCGACACGCCGGAGGTCAGGGCCATCTCGCCGGACGCCGAGGGCTGGGTCGACGACCTGGACCTGATCATGGACCCCGCGCTGCGGGAGGCCCTCGACGCCGCCGGCGCGGTGACGATCGGCTACCGGGACCTTCGCGACCTGATGCGCTGGGAGCGCCCGGCCCACAGCTCCGCCTGACCAGGCGCCACGCTCAGGCGTGGGCCTGGAGGACCTCCGCCGCGGCACCCGACCGCAGCGCGTCGAACAGCACGCCCGTGTGGCCGGCCGCCTTCAACCGCCCCTGCATGTAGGCGACGTTGGGGTCGAGGCCGCAGTCGGCCTTGCCGATCATGACCTCCACGTCGGGGTCGTCCGGGCCCACGAGGATCTCGTCCTTCTTGCCGAGGATGATGTGGTACCGGACCGTGCCGGAGCGACCAGCGTCGCCCGGGACGTCAGTGGTCACGAGGAGACTCGCTCGCGCACGCCGGCGAAGAGGTCGTCCTCGACGGTGCCGTCTGGCGGACCGCCGACGAGGGAGCGGGCGAGGATCCAGTCCTCGAACGGGTAGGTCCCGCTCAGCTCCTCGTCCGACAGCCCGAACCAGAACGGCTCGCTGGGATCGACCTGCGTCGCGTGGGCCCGTAGCGACTCCGTCCGGGCCCAGAGGTACCCGCCGACGGGGATCTGGGTCGTGATGCGGCCGTCGTGGTCGGGCCGGTCGAACCACTTCTCGTCGTAGGGCGAGGAGCCCCGGAGGCGGAGCAGCGCGTCGTGGACGGCGAGGAGGCGACGGCGGCTCCACACGGTGTAGTAGAGCTTGAGCGGTTGCCACGGCTCGCCCAGCTCGGGGTACCACGTCGGGTCCCCGGCGCGCTCGAAGGCCGGACCCGAGATCTCGTGCACCTTCAGGTGGTCAGGGTGCGGGTAGCCC
>JBKPRL010000018.1:0-2312 GCA_046734535.1 bacterium
GCCCGGCACGTGCGCGAGGCTCTCGCGCCCGACGGCACGTGGCTGCTGGCCCTACCTGCCGGGCACCGTCGAGAGCGAGGCCAACGACATCAACGACGACGGTGTCGCGGTCGGCTACTGCTCGCGCGGACCGGGCAGCGATCGCGCCGTGCTCTGGCAGGGACACTCCGATCTGAACCAGTTCGTCGCCGGCTCGGGCTGGACCCTGCTGAGCGCCAACAGCATCAACAACCACGGCGATATCGTCGGCTACGGCATGCATGACGGCCAGTACCGCGGGTTCCTGCTGATACCCGTCGAGACCCACCACTCGCCCTATGAAGATCTCCGGCGGCAGATCTTCGCCCAGCTCGTCTACATCCTTTACGGGGGTGCGCCTCGGCGAGGGCGGAGCGGTCTTCACGCCGCCGAATCGGCCGGTGCCGGTGCCGCCGGACGGCGGCCCATTCGCCCTGCAACAGCTGACGGGCAGCCTGCGCGAGGCCCTGCTGTGGATCGCCGGCGACACGAAGGCGACCAAGGCGCCACGCGCGGCGTTGGAGCAGGCTCGCAAGGAGATCGACCGGATGCTCGGCTAGCTTGCTGAGGCCGACGAAGGTCGGCAAGACCCCCACACGCGCGCCGAACGCAACCTGGCCTGCGATCCCACCAAGCCGAACTGCCCGAGCGGGAGCGTGCCCGCCGGGTATCGAGTGTGTGCGACCCACGGGCGCACCGGCACCACCTGCGCACCGCCGACCACGCCACCCGTCCGTGACGAACAGGGCTCGGCGGCTCCATCGCGCGGATGGAGTCGGTGGCCACCCGACTGGCGGTCGGTGTCGCCGCTGCCGGGTCAGGCAGCGGCCGGGTCAGCCTCAGAAGATGTGCGTCGGATCACTGTCGATCTCGTCGATCAACGTGCTCACCTTCTCCGATGGCTTGATGCGGTCATAGCCCAGAAGCAGCCGGTCGGGGTACCTCCACACGGCGACTTCGTAGCATCCCCCTCGCTCGCTCCTGGTGCCGTATATGGGCGGGTGGTGTTCTGCGGGTTGTTCCGGGCCTACACCGGGGCCGGGAACGCCCCCAGCTGCACGAGCAGGCCGAATATGTCCGGCTGGGCCCACTCCTCGGCAATGCGGCGGCCGGCGATGCGGACGCTGGGTTCGATCGTCGGCGCGGGTCTGCTGGTCGTGTGGGCCCGCTTTGGGCGGGGGTCTGTTCGGCGGGATCCCGGGGGTGAACACGCGCGAGGAGATCAGCGCTGAGCAGAGTTCCACCCACCCCCCTGCCAGCGCTCCCAGACCCGCGTCAGGCGCACGTTATCGGAAGCCAGAAATCCGGCGGGGGAGGCGCACCGCAGAAAGGAGGCTCAGTGCCGCTTGAACACCCCGCTAGTCCGGCGACGACGTCGGCGAGCAGCCAGCCGGCGAAGGTGAAGCCGAACGAAGCCCAGCCGGGCCTGGCAACACACTTGCTACTCGCCAGCAGGAATGACGCCTGGGTCCAGCCCCACCGGCGGCGGTAACCTGGACGAAGTTCACCTCGACGGCCGCTACCGCGCTGTACGTCCGTGGCTCCGCGAGGACGAGGGGGAAGCGGTGGTGGTGGTGGTGCGGGTTTCGGCCGCCCGTTGCCGGTGCACCCGGTCGCCGCAGGACGGCCGGCGGGGTCCGCGGCCCGGGCCCGCGCCGTCCAGTCGGTGGGCCCGACCGGTGGTCGTGGCGCCGTTCATGGTCGTGCTGTTCATGGCCGCCGACGTACGCGTCGACGATTCTGGTGCCGGCATGGCCGGTCCTCACCTGGCGCGATTACCGGTGGGACGTCCGTCGCCCGGGGTCCGGGGTGCGGTCCGTGGGTCCACGCGGTAGCACCGTGGAACCGAAGGTGGCCGGTTTCGCCCACCGGCAGGTGTGTTTTCAGGCACCGGCGAAGCTTGTTCATGACAGCGACTCCGTCTATTAACCGGAACTGCACCAACAGCTGATGGCATCACGGCGAGGCAGGACGCGTCTGAAGTGTTCGTACCCGCGCTCGGTGACATTCGGTGACGCGGCTCACCTGCCGCAGTCGCCGCCCACGCCGGGTCTGGATGCGAATTCCGCATCGGGTGGTGGCACTTCCTTGGTATATGGACACCACCACCTGACCGGACGATCGCGCCACGTCAATGATCAACTGGCCGGAATGCTGACGACCGGAAACGATGATGGCGATCCGTTCTTCGGACCCCCTGGGACGGACGGGCGACTGGAGCTGATCGCAGTGGTGCTCGTACCGCGTGTGAAGATCACGGTGCCGTCGCTTCCGTCTGGGTTCGTGGCTCGGGC
>JBKPRL010000019.1:0-16473 GCA_046734535.1 bacterium
CGTGATGGCGAGGGGCATGAACATCCCGAGGCAGAAGCCGAGCGGCGCGCAGAGCACGACGACGACCGCGGCCTTGGCCAGGGTCGGCCAGGCCAAGAGGGCATCGACCAGGCGGGGGGCCAGCAGCGCGTAGAACGTGCCAAGGGCGACGAGAGCCACCGCGAGCCAGCCGAGGAGCAGGCGGGCGCGGCCGTGCCATCGCGGGCTCACGAGTGCGCCGATACCTGTGAAGAGGAGGATCGACATCAGCGTGACGGTGAGTGAGTACGTCGGGTAGCCGAGGAAGAGGGAGAAGCGCTGGATCAGCGTGATCTCGAAGGCGATGAACGCCAGGCCGAGGAGGCCGAAGATCGGTGCGGTCGTCCCCTTGTCGGGGAGTGCGCGCCACGTGCGCCGGACGAGCACGAAGGGCAGGAGCAGGAAGACGGCCGCCATCACGACGGCCACGCCGAGCAGCAGGACGAGCACGCGCTCGCCGATGCCCACCTCCACATCGATGCTCGACGCCGGGCGGCCGAGCTCGGGCAGCACATCGGAGTAGGGCGTGAAGTGCCAGAAGAAGGGCCGGTCGTCGGTGATCGGGCCGACGTCGTATGGGTACGACGCCAGCGCGGAGGGGCCGCCGGTGATGACGGTGTTGACGGGGCGGCTGGGATCGTCGCCAGGGCGGCCGGGCAGGTACCGCACCGCCATCCCTGCGACCTCCGCCTGCCGGGCTGCGATGCGGTCGAGCTCGTCAGCGGTGAACGGCGTCGCCTTCATCATCGTCATCGACCCGCCGAAGAGGATCCCGGACGACGAGGTCGTCACCACCGCGACGTGGTCGGCGAAGTCGGAGATCCCCTCCGCGCGATACGCGTTCCACGCCGTCGACACCAGCCGGGTCGTGCGGTTCGGCGCCCGGTCGTAGTCCTTCTCTCCGAACTGCATGACGACCATGCCGGCCGGCGTGAGGTGCTCGAGCGCCTCCTCGAGCATCTCCTGCGTGTAGAGGTAGCTCTCCGACAGCACGAACGCCCCGCTGGACGCGGCGTTGGACGCGGCGTAGCTGTCGGGCGCGACGAACCAGATCATGTCGTAGTGGCTGTGGCTCTCGGCCAGGTAGCGGCGGCCGTCACCGACCACGTAGTGGACGCCGGGATAGCGGGTGATGTGGCCGGCGTAGTCGGCGAAGGGTCCGCGCAGGAGGCCGGCGGTGGCCGGGTTGAGCTCGACGGCGTCGATCTGCCTGGCGCCGAAGCGGATCGCGGCCTGGATCTCGTGGCCGCCGGCCGCGCCGATGATGAGCAGGCGCTCGGGCGGCGTGCCGAGGGCGGCGAAGGGGATCGACCGGTCCTCGTGGTCGAAGTGGGCGAGCGACGCAGGATCGCCGTCCCACGGCCAGATGGCCGAGCCCCACAGGCCGTCGTGGTACAGCACGACGTTGTCCGGGAACCGCACGGCGTCGACGCGGAACAGCGCGCTCCAGCGGCTGGCCGCCACGTGGTCGGTGCGCAGCTGCTTGGTCTCCTCGGTGCGGATCGTCGGGGCCAGGCTGGGCCGGATGGCCACGACCGCCATCACGACGGTTGCGGCGATCACCGCGATGCGGGCGAGGCGGTGGTCGCCCTCGACGAGGCGGAAGGCCACGACGAGCAGCACGACGGCGACGGCGGCGACGGCCGACACCGGGCCGGCCCACGCCATGAGCGGCACGACGATCAGGCAGGCCAGCGCGGCGCCGGCCAGGTCGGAGAAGTACAGGCGGTTGATGTGCTCGGGCCGGCGGGAGAAGAGCGCGGCGACGGCGACGCCGATGGGGAGGAAGCTGACGTAGAGGCCGAGGCAGATCAACACCAGCTCGGCCAGGCTCACCACCCGCCGGCGCCGGCCGGCTTCCCACAGGGCCAGCGTGTCGAGCGGCATCTTGGCCACGACGATGTAGCCGACCACGACCGCCGCCGCGGCGAGAAGGGTGCACCAGCGGAGGAGCACACCGGTCCTCGTCCGGCGCAGTCGCACCGACACGGCCATGAACACCGCTCCGGACCCCAGCCCGAGGAGGGCCAGCCCGATCGTCAGGTACGTGTAGTAGTAGTAGAGCTTGAACGAGATGATCCGGGTGTAGGACACCTCGAGCAGCAATGCCGCGCCGCTGATCAGGAAGATCTCGGGGAGGAAGGTCCGCGACGCTCCTTGGGCAGCGGCCCGGTCACGGAGCATCTGGTCGAGGGTAGCGGGCGCGTCCCCGCGGCGACCGGTGCTAGCCGGCGGCGGCTCCCGCCGCGCCGGGACGGGCGACGTCCACCCACCCGCCGTCGCGGGCCGAGCGCTGCGTGGCGTCGACCACCAGCGCGGCGGCGAGCCCGTCGGCGAAGGACGGTGCGACGGTGGACTGCCCGCCGGCGATGGCGGTCAGCGCGCGGGACACGCCGATCGTGAACGTGTCGCGGTAGCCCATCCCCTGCCCGGGCACGGACACGAAGCGGTCGACGTCGGGCTGGCCCTTGCCGATGTGCACGACGCGGTAGCCGTTGGTCGGGTCGGCCGCGTCGCCCTCCAGCACCTGCACCTCGTTGAAGCGCTCCCACGAGAACCGGACCCCGCCGTGCTCACAGACGAGATCGAAGCCGAGGTCGCAGTGGTGGCCCCTCAATGCCCAGCTGGCCTCGAGCACGCCACTCGTCCCGTCCTCGAACCGGACCAGCATCGCCGCCAGGTCGTCGATGCCCGCTGCTGTCGGGCCGCGATCGACCAACGTGTGCAGCGTGCCGCAGACCTGGGTGATGTCGCCGCAGAGCGAGCGGGCCAGGTCGATGATGTGCGAACCGAGGTCACCGAGCGCGCCGGCCCCGGACTCGCCGAGGCGGGCCCGCCACGCCAGGTCGTGGGCCGGGTTGGCGGCGTAGTCCTGCAGCATCCAGCCCCGGAAGTGGCGCGGACGGCCGAGCCGGCCGGACGACACCAGCTCGGCGGCCCATGTCACCGCCGGCCAGACCCGGTAGTAGAAGCAGACCTGGGCCACGCGCGCGGCCGCGTCCGCGGCCTGCACCATCTCCCGGGCCGACGACCAGCTGCTGGCCAGCGGCTTCTCGCAGACCACGTGCTTGCCGTGGGCCAGCGCGTCGATGGCGATCTCGGCGTGGAGGGCGTTGGGGACGCAGATGTCGACCAGGTCCACATCGTCGGCCCGGGTGATGGCCCGCCAGTCCACCTCGGCCCGGCTCCACCCCCACGCCCGGGCCAGCGCGCCGGCTCGTTCCCGGTCCACGTCGGCGACCGCAGTCAGCACGACGGCGCGCGGAGCAGCCGGATAGGTGCCGGCCACCGTCCGGTAGGCCGCGCTGTGGGCTCCGGCGATCTGGCCGGAGCCGACGATGCCGACGCGCACCTCGTCGGTCGACCCCACCGCGCTCACGCTCTCCCCATGCGCTCGAGCACGGCGACGCTGCGCCGCAGGTCCTCGAGTGGGGTGCCGCTGCCGGCCACGCGGTCCTGCTCGATGGTGGCGTAGCCGTCGTAGCCCACGGCGGCCAGCTCGTTGATGACCCCGGCCACGTCGACGACCCCCTCACCCATCGGGCAGAAGACGTCCTCCTCGATCGCGGTCCAGAAGTCGAGCCCGTCCGCGCGCACCCGGTCGATGACGTCCGGGCGGATGTCCTTGAAGTGGAAGTGGCCGAGTCGATCCGCGTAGGTGCGGATGGCGGCGACGGGATCCATGCCCGCGTAGGCGAAGTGGCCGCTGTCGATGCAGAGGTCGAGGTCGGTGTCGGCGACGAGGCGCTCCACCTCGTCGGCGAACTCGATGTAGCCGCCGGCGTGCGGGTGGACGACTGGTCGCAGCCCGTCGGCCCGGGCCACCACCGCGACCTGGTTGACGACGTCCAACATGGCCTCCCACCGCTCGTCGGACAGCCGGGGTGCGACGTCGGGGCGTCCCGCGGTGGCCACGCGGGTCTCGTCCGGCCGGTCGATGATGACGAGCACCGCGCCGCCGGCCGCGGCGATGGCCCGACACGCCCGCTCGGCGACGGCGAGCACCGTCTTCTCCTCGGCCGGGTCATGGAGGTCCTCGAACACGTAGGAACCGACCGCGGTGAGGTGACGACGGCCCAGCTCAGCCCGCAGCGTGGCCGGGTCCTCCGGCAGGTAGCCGACCGGTCCCAGCTCCAGTGCGCCGAGCCCGGACGCCTCGATCTCGTCGAGGACGTGGGACCACGGCGGGTTGCTCGGTCGGTCGGCGAAGTCGACGCCCCAGGTCACGGGCCCCGTGGCCAGCTTGACGGGTAGCGAGTGGGCGGTGTCGTCGTGCACGGTCAGTGATTGAATCACCCCTCGGCCTAGGTTGGGCGACGTGCCCGATCTCGCCTTCAAGGACCTGTGCTTCGACGTGACCGCGGGCGGCGGTCGAGCCGCGGAGGTCGTGTCGTTCTGGAGCGCCGCGCTCGGCCAGGCCGCGGTCGCCCACGAGTGGGGCGACTACCACCTCGACCCGCCGCCGGGCGGTCCCCGGGAGCGGACGATCTGGGTCAACAACGTCGCCGAGGCACCGGCGGGCAAGAGCCGTGTCCACCTCGACCTGCGGCTGCCGGACGGCGATCCCGCGCCGCTCGTCGCCGCCGGCGCGCGCATCGTGCGGCTGCCGACCGACGACGACCGCTGGTACGTCCTCGAGGATCCCGACGGCATCCCGCTGTGCGTCATGGGACCGCACCCGACCGACCCGGACGCCCCGTTCGGGCCCTTCGAGCTCGTCGTCGACGCCGCCGATCCCGAGGGCATCGCCCGCTGGTGGGCGGACCGCACCGGGGGAACGTTCGGGTACCGTCCGGAGAGGACCTTCGCATGGGTGGAAGGCGCGGCCGGCTTCCCGTTCTCGTACTGGGTGTTCACGCAGGTGCCGGAGCGGAAGACCGCGAAGAACCGCGTGCACTGGGACGTGAAGATGGTCGACGCGGACGTCGAGCTCCTGCAGGAGCGGGGCGCGATCCTCCTCCGGCCGAAGGACGACGAGATCGAGTGGTGGGTCATGGCCGACCCCGAGGGCAACGAGTTCTGTGCCTTCCGCTGACGCGCGGTCACCAGCCGAAGCCCTCGACGCCCGTGGTCTCGCGGCGTCCTGTACGCCCTACGGCCACGGGATCCCGCCAGAACGCGTGTGGAGGCGCGAGCGGTCGGTGTGGGCGGCCCGCTCGACGGCGACGCGGAGTCTCACGGGCGCCCGGGGCCGCCCGACCAAGATGGGCTCATGAGGCACCACTTCACGAGCTGGCCCGTCGTCGAGGGCTTCGCCGACCGCCAGAGCTACCGCGCCGGCGAGGTCGTCGAGGTCCGGTGCAGCAGCAGGGTCGCCGGCTTCTCCGCCGAGGTCGCCCGCATCGGCAGGGATCGGGTCGTCGTCTGGCGCGGTGAGGGCATCCGTGGTGTCGAGCACCCGATCACCGACGACGCCTACGCGGTCGGTTGCCACTGGCCGGTCGCGTTCTCCTTCGCGGTCGATCCCGCATGGCCATCGGGCTTCTACGAGATCGCGCTCGTGGGCGACGGCGCTACCGGCGAGCGCGCCCACTCGGAGGCCTTCTTCGTGGTCCGTCCCGAGCCTTCCGCCGTGGCGCCCGCCATCCTCGTCCTCGCCACGAACACCTACAACGCGTACAACGAGTGGGGCGGGGCCTGCCTCTACAGCGGCGCGACCAAGGTCTCCTTCGCCCGCCCGATCGAGCGGGGCTACGTGCGCCGGCCGGCGGCACCGTTCGAGACCGACTACGACGGCCGCGTCGCCAGCATCGAGCGGGAAGCCGACGTCGAGCACCTGCGCTTCCAGCGCTACCTCGGGGACAACGACTACCCGCTGTGGTGCGCCTCCTCCGGCTGGCACACGTGGGAGCGGCGGTTCGTGCGGTGGGCCGAGGGGCAGGGCATCGCGCTCGACTACGCCGTGAGCTCCGACCTCGAGGTCCACCCCGAAGTCCTCGGCGGGCACCGGCTCATGCTCAGCGTCGGTCACGACGAGTACTGGTCGTGGGGGATGCGCGACCGGGCCGATGACTTCGTCGAGTCCGGCGGGTCCTGGGCCATCTTCTCGGGCAACACCTGCTTCTGGCAGGTCCGCTACGAGGACGATGGTCGCACGATGGTCTGCTACAAGGGCGACTACGCGCAGGACCCGGTCCTCGGCACCGACCGGTCGCACCTCCTGTCGACCATGTGGTCCCTGCCGTCGATCGGCCGCCCTGAGTGCCTGACGACGGGCCTCAGCTTCACCCGCGGTGGGTACGCGCGGGTCGGTCGGGCCACGCCCCGGGCGTCGGGCGGCTACACCGTGCACCGGCCCGAGCACCCGGTGTTCGACGGGACCGACCTGTGCTACGGCGACCTGCTCGGCGCAGCCGACGTGATCGTCGGCTACGAGGTCGACGGCTGTGAGCTCACCCTCGTCGAGGGGCGACCGGAGCCGACCTTCGCCGATCGCACCCCCGCCGGGTTCGAGGTGCTCGGCACCGCTCCGGCCCGCCTGATCTCCATCACCGAGGAGGAGTGCGAGGCGCCGAAGGAGCTGTGGGCCAGCACCGAGCCGCCCGGCGACCTCCAGGGCGTCGCCGCCGGCCTCTTCGGCGAGGCCTCCCCGGAGAACATCGAGAAGGTCGCCTACAACCACGCCGTGATGGGCACGTTCCGGAAGGGCGCCGGCCAGGTGTTCCACGCGGGCACCACGGACTGGGCGTTCGGACTGGACCGCGACCCCGTGGTGCAGCAGGTGACCCTCAACATCCTGCGGCAGCTCGGCGGGGTGGACTGAGGCGGATCGCGCCCGCCCCGACGGCGAACTACCGTCACAACGCCGGGCGAGGGCCCGGACACGGCGCGGCGGGGCCTCCCGCCGTCGATCACGAGGAGGGACGGCGCATGGCCCGTGGGGTCTCCTTGCACATCGGTCTGAACGAGGTCGATCCGAACCACTACAAGGACGGCGACGGCAACCCGTGGAAGGGGGAGCTGGCCGCGTGCGAGGCCGACGCGCACGCCATGGTCGATCTGGCCACCGGGCAGAAGTTCGAGGTGCGGGGACCGCTCCTGAGCAAGCAGGCCACCTCTGCCGCGGTCATCGGCGAGATCACCAAGGTGGCCGGCGAGCTGGACCCGGGCGACATCTTCTTCCTCACCTACTCCGGTCACGGCGGCCAGGTCACGAACCTCAACCCGGACGACGATCCGGAGGAGGACGACCTCGACGAGACGTGGTGCCTCTACGACCGCGAGCTCATCGACGACGAGCTGTTCGGTCTCCTGGCCACGTTCAAGCCCGGCGTGCGCGTCGTGATCTTCTCCGACAGCTGCCACAGCGGCACGGTCGATCGCGGCGACCCGCCGGACGACGACCTGCCCACCGCCAAGCAGCTCCCGATGTCGGTCGCCATCGCCACGGAGAAGGCGCACCAGGCCGAGTACGACGAGCTGCAGAAGAAGGTGCCCAAGGAGCGCCTGACGACCATGGCGGCGACGGTCGTGCTCCTCTCCGGCTGCCAGGACCACCAGTTCAGCCGGGACGGCCGGGTCAACGGCGCGTTCACCGGTGCCCTGCTCAAGGCGTGGAAGGAGCCGTCAGCCCGCAAGTCGCTCCAGGCCCTCTTGTCCGCGACGGCCGGCGGGATCCCCAAGGACTACGACCAGACCCCCAACTTCACGGTCATCGGCTTCGACATCGGCTCAGCGCTCTCGATCTGACGGATGCGCCGCTACCGCCGCAAGCCGGCGGCGACGGCAGCGCCGAGCTCCGTCGCCGCCCGCCCGAAGATCGTGGCGTCGTTGCTGACCATCACGAACGAGAAGCCGCGCCGCGCCGCCGCGACCGCGGCGGCGGCATCGCCCACCGCGGTGCCGCAGGGCAGCCGTCGGGCGGCACACGCGGCGAGGAGGCGGGCCGTGAGCTCCTGCAGCTCGGGGCCGGAGGCCGGCAGCCCGCTCGACAGGGACAGGTCGCCCATGCCGAGGAAGACCGCGGTGAGCCCAGGGACGTCGAGGATGGCGTCGAGCTCGTCGAAGGCCGCGGCGTCCTCGACCTGGACCGCCCGGACGACGCTGTCCCCGGTGGACAGGTACTCGGCGGTCGTGGCGAGGCCCCAGCGGCCGGCCCGGGAGGTGGAGCCCATCCCCCGCCGCCCGACCGGCGAGAACACCATCTGCTCGACGGATCGGCGGGCTTCGGCCGCGGTGGCCACCTGGGGCACGAGGATCCCGTCGGCTCCGGCGTCCAGCAGCCGCTGGAGGTGGCTCCCGCTGCGGTCCGGTACCCGGACCAGCGCGGCGATGCCGAGCGCCTGGGCGACGACGATGGCTCGGTACGCGTAGTCGAGCGTCAGCGGGCTGTGCTCCATGTCGATCACGACGAACTCGAAGCCGGCTCGGGCCAGCAGCTCGAGCGTCTCGAGGCTCGGCAGCTTGACCCACGTCCCGAACGTCGCCGGACCGAGCGCGCGCAGGCCGGCAGGGACGGTCACGGCATCGGGTACTCGTCGTGGTTCAGCACCCATCCCGGCCGCTGGGAGAAGTCCATGCGGGGTGGGCAGAAGATGTCGATGAGCTGGTGGTGCTCGTCGTTCACGCTCTGGCTGGTGTGGATCGTCGGCGGCGGGATGATGGTGATGGCCGGCGCTGCGCAGAGGTGGTGTTCGTCGTCGCGCCAGTGGGCCATGTTCACGGTCCACGGCGTGCGCATGTGGTGGACGTAGGACCCTTGCAGCTGCAACGAGATCTGCTCGAAGTCGTCGTGGTGATGGGGTGACAGCTTGCTGGGATCTCTCGCCCCTTCGTCCGACGGGAGGTAGTTGACCATGATCGTGCTGCAGCGGAAGATCCGGCCGAAGCGGCCGGGCTCGTCCGGCACGTCGGCCAGCGCGTACGTGCGGATGCGAGGGCCGTCGACGGGGTCCGGCCAGGGCTCGAAGGGCGCGACGTGGGGATCGGGCTCCGCGAACGCGTCGGCGTTCCGGCAGCGCGCCATCACGTCCTCGGTCCGGGCGGAGAAGATCCGCACGACGACCTGATCCGTCTCGACCTCGATCTCGCTGTCCCCGGCGGGCACCACCGCCACCGTGCGGCCGTGGATCGTCGCCCGATCGCTGCCCGCGGTGATGACGGCGGACGCGTCCTCCGCGGGGAAGAGCACGACGTACTCATCGGGCTGGCCGGTCCGCCCGAAGCGTTGGCCCGCGACTGCCTCCGAGTAGGCGACGGCGCAGCTCTGGCTGCGCACGAACCACGTCGCCGTACCGTCGGCGGTGACCTCGTCGGGCGCCGACGCGCCCAGCTCGAAGTACTGCGGTGGGTACGACGCGCCGCTCGGCCGCGGTGCCGCCTCCTTGGTGGCCAGCTGCGATCGGGGATCGTCCTGGGTGTAGGTCATCAGGCCTCCCGGCTCTCGTCGTGGTCCAACACCGACGCAGGTGCTGGGTGCGGTGCGAACGGCAGCACGGCCGGCTCGTCCCCGACAAAGGCCGGGGAGATGTGCCGGTGGCGGATGCGCCAGACGCCGTCGTCGCCCTGCTCGTAGGTGTCCCGGACGTCAGCAACCGACACGGGCATCGCGATGGACATGGGCGTCTCGCCGTCGCGGGCCCACAGGGTCAGCATGGACACGCCGTGGGCCTCGGTCGGCGAGACGACGGTGAGGCGCAGGTTGCTGTGGACGTGGCGGGAGACGCGAGGCCCGCGCGCTCGCCGCAGGACGTACGACTGTGCGATCGCCTCCCGCCCCTCGTTGCGCCCACGGGGCACCGAGTAGACGCCGTCCTCACAGAACAGCTCGGCGACCCCCTCGCCGCCCTCGTGGTCGACGCGATACCAGAACTCGATGTTCAGCGCCTCGATCTCGGCCCGGACGCCAGCCCCCTGCGCCATCGGGACCGTTCTACTCCATCGCCGCCGTCGGCGCGGCCGCCAGGCGGGCATGCGCCCGCCCATCGTCCGCGGCTGCCTCAGCTCTCGGACGACAACGTGCGCAGGATGGATTCCGCCTCGGCGACGACCTCCCGCACGATGTCGCCGGCCGGCTGGATCCGTGTGAGCTGCTGCACGGCCTGTCCGGCGGGCATCATGCCCTCCTCGACATCGCCGTCCTGGTACCCGGTCTCGACCCGCACACCAGCCACCGCGTACTGTGCCGGGAAGGGCTGGATCTCCTCGGTGCGACCGGCCCAGTCCCGGGTCCAGGCGTTCTCCAGCGTCCGGAGGGGCTTCCCCGTGTAGGCGCGGCTGAGGATGGTGTCGCGGCTGGTGGCCTCGACCACCCGCTGCTTGTACGCGGGGTGGCCGTAGGCCTCGGCGCTGGCGATGAAGCGGGTGCCCATCCACGCCCCGGCCGCACCCAGGCAGCGGGCAGCGGCCAGGCCGCGGCCGTCGACGATGCCCCCCGCGGCCAGGACCGGCACCGCGACGGCGTCCACGACGCCGGGCAGCAACGCCATCGTGCCCACGTGACCGGTGTGCCCGCCGCCCTCGGTCCCCTGGGCCACGACGAGGTCGACGCCGGCCGCCGCCGCCTGCTCGGCGCGCGGGACCGACCCGACGAGCGCCATCACCCGCACCTCCCGCTCGTGGCAGGCCCGGATGAACCACTCGGGGACGTCGAACGTGAGCACGACCGCGGCCGGTCGCTCGTCGAGCACCACCTCGACCTGGCCCTGCACGGCACCCGAGGTGAGCATCGCCTCGACACCGCGGAGCTTGGCGCGATCCTCCGCGGGCAGGGCCCGCCAGCGGGCCTCGACCGCGACCCACGACGATGCGTCCGGGTCGACGAGCGTCGGTGGAACGAGAAGGTTGACCGCGAACGGCCGGGCCGTGGCACGGCGGATGGCCCGGATCTCGTCCCGCAAGGCGTCGGGCAGGAAGCTGACGCCGCCCAGGCAGCCGAGCCCACCGGCCTCGCTGACCGCGGCGACGAGCGGAGCCTGCGCCACCCGGGCCATGCCGGCGGACGCGATGGGGTGCTCGATGCCCAGGAGGTCGGTGAAGGCGGTCTTCACGCCGGCCGGTCCTCGATCTCCGGTTCCGGCCGCTCGGGCCGCCGGGTCAGCCCGGCCGGCGCCGTGACATCCTCGGCGGCGAGCCGCGCGTACAGGTCGGGCCGCACGTTCGACAACCCCGGCGGCTCGGGTCGAGCCCGTGACGCGGTGATCAGGTCCA
Organism: bacterium; assembly: GCA_046734535.1. Lineage (GTDB taxonomy): Bacteria > Actinomycetota > Acidimicrobiia > Acidimicrobiales > Ilumatobacteraceae > DASTFY01. The sequence goes on from JBKPRL010000019.1 coordinate 11,167, forward strand.
GGTCGAGGTCGGCGACGACCATCCCCTCGGTCCGGGTGTCTTCGTGCTCGGCCACGACGCCGTCGTCGAGCCCGAACGTCCGGTCGATCGGTGCCGCCACGAGCGCCGTGCCGGTCCCGTGGATCGCCCCGTCGGCCGGTATCCCGCAGCTGCCGACCAGGGGGGCGGTCACGACGAAGAGCTGGTTCTCGAGGGCGCGGGCGTGGGTCGAGTAGCGGATCCGCTGCGCACCGCGACGGTTCCAGGTCAGCGACGGGCAGAGGACCAGGTCGACCCCGTGGAGGGCGAGGTGCCGAGTGACCTCGGGGAACTCGAGGTCGGCGCAGATCTGGACCGCCACGGTGGCCGGTCCGACCCGGGTGACGAGCACCGCGTCGCCCGGGGTCGTGCCCATCGCCTGCTCCTGCGGGGTGAGGTGGAGCTTGTCCTGTCGTTCCACGCGGCCGTCGGCGTGCGCGAGCAGCGCCGTGTTCCGGTAGGTGCCGTCGGCCGCCCGCCGGTAGTGGCTGCCGCCGAGGACGGTGAGCCCGTGGGTGGTCGCCAGCTCCCGCAGCACGCCGGCGATGGGCTCGACGCACGGGGGGAAGATCCGCCGGTACGCCGCCGGCACGTCCGCGACCCGCAGCGAGGCGGCGTCGGGATCGGACGCCAGCAGTCCGGTGCTGGCCAGCTCGGGCAGCACGACCAGCTCGGCACCGGCCTCCGCCGCTCGGCCCACAACGGTCGCGACGTGGGTGGCGAAGTGCTCGAGGTCGGGCTCGGCCCGCAGCTCGAGCTGCACCGCGGCGACCCGCAGGATGGCGGTCACGGTTCGACCTCCGCCCCCGCGGACGTCAGGAGCAGCGCGACGACGTCCGTGCGTTGCACCTTCCCGGTGTGCGGGTTGCGGGGCAGGTGGTCGACCTCGACGACGCGCGACGGCACCTTGTAGCCAGCCAGCACGCCCGCGCAGTGCGCTCGCAGCGCGGCCGCGTCGAGGTCGGCGGTGGGCTCGAGCACGACGGCGGCCGCCACCTCCTCGCCGTACTGCGCGTCCGGCAGCCCGACCACGGCCGCCTCCCGCACGTCGGGATGGTCTTGGAGGACGGCCTCGATCTCGGCCGGCGAGACGTTGCTGCCGCCGCGGATGATCATGGTCGAGACCCGCCCGACGACGTGCACGTAGCCCTCGTCGTCGACCCGGGCGAGATCGCCCGTCCGGTACCAGCCGTCCGCCGTCAGGACCTGCCCCGTGAGGTCGGGGTCACGCCAGTAGCCGAGCAGGAGGGCTGGGCCGCGGGTCCACGCCTCGCCGGTCGCGCCGGTCGCCACGTCGTGCCCCTCCCCGTCGACCAACCGCAGCGCGGCCTCGGCCACGACGCGCCCGGCGCTGCCCGGCCGCGGTCGTGGATCCACGAACGGGTCGTAGGTCACGACGGGGAAGCACTCGGACGCCGCGTAGACGTCGTGCACCGGGCACCCGGTCAGCTGCTGCCAACGTGAGAAGGCGGCCTCGTTGCGGGGCTCGCCACCGGAGATGCACAGGCGCAGGCGCGGGAGGTCGGCGCGACCACCATCCCGGCGGTCGAGGAACTGGACCAGCTTGCCGAACATCGTCGTCACACCGGCGAAGAACGTGACGCCATGGTCGGCCATCGCGGCAACCATCGCCTCGGGGTCGGCTCGGGCCAGCGGGACGACGCGTCCACCCGTGAGCAGCGCGGCCATCGAGGTCGTCACCAGGCCGAACGCCCAGGCCATCGGCAGGCAGACCAGGGTGGCGTCGTCAGGCCCGAGGTGCCAGACACGCGCGTATGCGGCCGCGGCGCCGAGCAGACCGGCATGACGGTGCATGACGGCCTTCGGCCGGGCGGTCGAGCCGGAGGTGAAGCAGATGAGCGCCAGCGCATCCGCGTCGGCCGGGGCTCGATCGGAGCCTCCGCCGGCCGCGGACCCGACGGGCAGCCCGGCCAGCGCACCGGTCCCGTCGAGCTCGGCCATCGTCCGATCGCCCGCCGCGGCGCGGACCGTTCCCGCCACCCGCGTCCCGGCCACGGCAAGCTTCGGCTCGGCCCGCTCGATGGCGTGGGCCAGCTCCGCCTCCGTCGACGACGGGTAGATGGTCACCAGCACACCGCCGGCCCGCCAGACCGCGAACGCCGCGGCGAGGTGGTCGGCCGAGTTGTCGGCCACCAGTACCACCCGGTCGCCCGGGTGGACGCCGGCCGTAGCAAGCTGCCCGGCCATCCGCTCGACCCGCGCGTCGAGCTCGGCGTACGAGCAGGACTCGCCGCCGAAGAGGACCGCGGGTGCTTCAGGCCGAGCCCGTGCCTGCTCGGTCACGACGCGGTCGAAGGTCGTCTCCGTCACGACGCCGGCTCCCGCCGGAACATCACGACCCACTGGCCGTCCTGGCACACCTCGCCCCGCTGGTTGAGGACGGCCACGTCGAAGGTCACGATCCCCCGGTCCGGCTTGCTCGTGGTCCGCACCGAGGCCACCCGCTCGTGCACGTGGATCGTGTCGCCGGGCTTCACCGCGGCCTTGAGGCTCCACGTCATGCCGAGGAAGGCGATCGCCGTCCCCTCCTTGATGCCGAGGCGGGACTCGAGGCCGGTGGCGATCGCGAACACGCCCGGGCCGTGGAAGATCCGCCCGCCGAACTGCGTCGTCCTGGCGAACACCTCGTCGGTGTGCAGCGGGTTGTGATCGCCCGAGAAGGCGGCGAACGTCACCACGTCGGCCTCGGTGATCGTCCGGGCGGGGCTGTCCCACTCCTGGCCGACCTCGAACTCGTCGAAGAGCATCCCGCGGGACCCGGCGTGCGCCATGCGCGCAGTCTCCCACCGACCTGCTGCCCACCCGACCCCGCCGCGGTGGGATCCGCGACCGACCTCCGGCACGTTGCTGACGGAGGAAGGTAGTCAGGCGACATCTCCATCTCCGTGACCTCGCGTGACTCCCTCCGAGGTTGGCAGCCCACGGCTCGCGCCCGACGAGCGACCCGGCGCGCCCGGGAGAGGCGGCGGACCGCCGACCGGCGGGCCGCCAAGTGACCGTGGGGTCGTACGCTGAGGCCGATGCCCCGACTCTGCTTCCTCAACCCCTTCGGCACGGACGCCTACGACGAGCTGATCGCCTCGACGCTGCTGCCCAGCCTCCGGGGCTCGACCGAGGTCGAGATCCGTCACCTGGCCCACGCGCCGCGGGACATCGACTACTACGCACCGAAGCACCTGGCCGAGACGGAGATCATGGCGGCGGCCGTCGCGGCCGAGCGGGAGGGCTTCGACGCCTTCGTCATCGGTTGCTGCTACGACCCCGCGCTCACCCAGTGCCGGGAGCTGGTCGACATCCCGGTAGTCGGACCGCTCGAGGCGTCCGTGCTGCTGTCCCGCCTGTTCGGCCACAGCTTCGCCGTGCTCACCGACCACCACAAGGCCGTGCCCGAGCTGCGTGACCGCATCCGGCTCTACGGCCTGGAGTCGAGCTGCCGGACCGTCGACGCCATCGACTGGTTCGTCGACGACATGGTCCTCGATCCGCTCACCGTGGCCAAGGACACCTTCGCCAAGGTGGAAGACGTCATGCGGACCTCCGGCGCCGAGACGGTGGTCATCGGCTGCACCATCGTCTCCGCGTGCTACGAGCTCGCCGCCCTCCAGGGCGCGACCGAGCTGGCGGCGCTGTCGGTCGTGAACCCCAACCTCATGGCGGTCAAGGTGGCCGAGCTTTTCGCGGACCTGCAGGCCAGCGGTCAGTACCGGATGAGCCGGGCCGGTTACTACCAGCAGCACGGCAGCCACAGCGCCGAGCAGGCCGAGGTCATCACCGGCCTCTTGACGGCCCGGGCACCGATGGGCTCCGCGCTGGAGGCGTCGCGATGACCGAGCGAAGCGAGGTCCATGTCACGGTCGATTGTTCGCCGCGAAGCGGCGAACCGGTCACTGGTGTTCCCGACGGGGGCCAGTCTCGGATGTTCTGTCACGATGTGAGGAGCCACCAGTGACCGATCGCATCGTCGTCGTCGGCGGAGGACTCGTCGGCACGGCCACCGCCTACTTCGCCGCCCGCGAGGGCCTCTCGGTCACCCTCCTCGAGCAGCAGGCGGTCGGCTACGGCGCCTCCGGCCGCAACCCCGGCTTCGTGTGGCTGCCCTGCCGCAACCCCGGCTGGGCGCTCGAGGTCTCCCTGGCCGGGCGCCGGCTCTACGACGAGCTGGCCCGCGACCTGCCCGTGCCCTTCGAGTTCAGGGCCGAGGGCGGTTTGATCTACTTCGCCTCGCCCGAGCAGGGACGGGTCTTCGAGGAGTTCGTCGCCCGCCGCCGAGACGACGGCCTCGACATGGAGCTCATCACCGGCGCCGAGGTCCGCCGGCAGGTCGGACCGATCCGCCCCGACGTGCTCGGTGCCAGCTTCTGCGCCGACGACGCGCAGATCAACACGCCGACAGTCGTCGCCGCGCTGGCCGCCGGCGCCCGGGCCGAGGGCGCGGACGTCCGCGAGGGCGTCACCGTCACCGCGCTGGCCCGGGCCGGCGACCGCGTCGTCGGCGTCGAGACGGACGCCGGACCCGTCGAGGCCGACATCGTCGTCATCGCCACCGGCGCGTGGACGCAGCAGCTGCTGGCCGGCCAGGACCTCGCGGTGCCGGTCGGCATGGAGCGACTCCAGGTGCTCGCCACCGTGCCCCGCCCGCTCGACATCCACCCGGTCGTCTACGGGCCGCTGGCGGCCAAGCAGTACGGCCTGTTCCGGGACCTCCCGTCGTGGGACGAGCGGGCGTTCCTCGCGCCCTACGAGATCGAGACGGGGCGGTGGATGCTTCAGCTCGTGTCACAGCGGGCCAACGGCGAGGTCCTGCTCGGCTGTCCGATGGACTACCCGGCCGAGCTCACCCACGAGGTCACGCTGTCGGGTCTGCGGGACACGGCGACCGCCATCGCGGACGACTTCCCCGGCCTCCGCGACGTCGGGATCGACCGGATGTGGGCCGGGGTGCTGCCCTTCACCTCGGACCTGGTGCCGATCATCGACGAGGTCACGCCGGGTCTCTTCGTCGCCGCCGGCCACGTGTTCGGCAACGCCTCCGGCCCGATGACCGGCAAGCTGGTCGCGCAGCTGGTCCTGGGCAAGGAGCCCGACGTCGACATGGCCGAGTGCCGCTGGGGCCGCGACTTGGAGCCGATCGCGCCCGGCGCCAGCGTGCACTGGTGAGCGGCGGCGGCTCCAGCCGCGGCTGGAGCTCGAGCGACGGCTCCGAGCTCGACGACGAGCACCGCGCCCTGCGCGACACGGTCCACCGGTTCGTGGAGCGCGAGGTGCTCC
>JBKPRL010000020.1:0-12018 GCA_046734535.1 bacterium
GACCAACACCGAGACCATGCCGCCGATGACGTTCACCACGACCGCGGCCACGAGGCAGTGGCGGACGGGCGCCCGCGCGGCCACGAGACGGCTGCCCGCGACGAGATCGCCGAGCACGCGGGCGGAGCGCCAGCCGGACCTGTTGCCATCGTCTCCACCGAGGCCGCTCGGGACCAGGCCGAGCGCGACGACGAGCACCAGCGCGTTGATCAGCAGCGCCGTCGACGGACTGGTCATGGCCACGAGCACGCCGCCGACGGCGGGGCCGGCCAGGAAGGCCGCAGTCTCGAGTGTGCTGACGGCGCCGGTCGCGCGGTCGAGCTCGGACGCGTCGACGAGGTCGCGCAGGCCGGCCAACGCGGCCGGGAAGCACGGCGTGCCGCAGGCCGTCACGACGAACGACAGGCCGACGAGGAGCCCGGCCGGTGCCCCCGCGGCGGCCGCCGCGGCGAGGGTCAGCACGCCTGCGGCGCGAACGGCGTGGGCGGCGCGGAGAAGTCGGCTGCGGTCGACCCGGTCGGCCAGGACGCCGGCGACGGGGGAGAAGAGGAGGTAGGGGACGAGCCGGGCCGCCGCGGTCACAGCCATCCAGGAGAGCGAGCTCGTTCGCTGGTGGACCAGCACCAGCACCGGGACGGCCGCCATGGACTGCGCGACCGCCGAGAGGGCGTACCCCGTGCAGAACCGGCGCCACGCCGGTCTGCGTGCTCCTCGGTTGCCCGCTGCGCCCACCTGTTGTCCCTCCGACTCGAAGGACAGGAGTGAGCAGTGAGCCGGACGGATACGTCAGGTGACGGACGAGCGATCGATGGTGCGGGCCCGGGCCAGCCGCACCAGCCGCAGCGTGCTGTCGTCGGCATCCGGCGGCGGGGCGTCCAGCGGGAACCAGCGGAGGTCTGGTGACTCGTCACTCGGTCGAGCGGTGACGTCAGCCGGCGCGATCGCCAGCCAGCGGACGTCGAGGTGACGGTTGGGGTGCCCCTTCGGGCATTGCAGGGCGTGGATGTCGAGGTCGACGGGGCCGGGCAGGAGGACGAGACCGTCGATCCCGCTCTCTTCGACCGCCTCCCGCCGCGCCGTGGCCACGAGGTCCGCATCACCGGGCTCGCAGTGCCCGCCCATCTGGAGCCACCGACCGATCTTGGGGTGGAGCGTGAAGAGGGCGCTGGTGCCGGTCGAGTCGACGACCAGCGCGCTGCCGGTCAGGTGGCCGTCGGGACAGGATCGCCACATCGCGTCCGGGTGCCCGACGAGGTGGTCCAGCAGCTGCCGGCGCACCTCGTCCTGGTCGTCGTCCGGCGCCGCCCAACCCGTGAGGAGCGCGACGGCGGAGGCGTGGAGCGGGTCGGAGGGCACGGGGAGATCAGCCTACGGGTGGCGTACCGTCGAGCCGTGTCCGACACCGATCCGGCCCGCTTCCTCACCCACTTCGCCGCACCTCGCGGGTTCCGCCAGGCCTACGTGCACGAAGGCGTCGGCGGGGTGCCGCTCGTCTGCGTGCACGGCTGGCCGGAGACCAAGCGGATCTTCTGGCGGGTCATCGGGCCGCTGGCCGACGCGGGCTTCGAGGTCATCGTGCCGGACCTCCGCGGCTTCGGCGAGAGCGAGCTCGGCCCGGACGGGTTCCACGACGTACCCGCGTACAGCCACGACCTCTACGCGCTGGTGCACGACCACCTCGAGCACGAGCAGGTCGTGCTGGTGGGGGGCGATCTCGGCGGCCCGGTCATCCAGGACCTGGCCCTGCGCCATCCGGACTGGGTCGAGCGGATGGTCCTCTTCAACTCGCCGCTGCCCTACGACAAGGAGCGGATGGCCGGGCTGCGGTCCCGTCCGGCGCGGGAGGCCAGCGACTACTTCGTCCGTCAGGGCACCGACCCCGACGGGCTGGCCGCGGAGCTCGACAGCCCCGAGCGACGGCGCCGCTACATCGCCACCTTCTACAGCAGCCGGTTCTGGGCGCACCCCGGAGCGTTCATCGAACCCTCCGAGCCTCCGGGGCGCTTCGGGGGGAGCGCCGTGATCGACTTCCACACCGAGCCGTTCGCCTCCGCGGCGTCGCTCCGGGCCAGCTTCGGCGGCTACGAGAGCGTCTTCGATCCTGCGGCCCGCTCCGAGACGCCGCTCCTCGCCCGCAACGACCGCACGCTCACGCTGATCCTCTTCGGTTCGTCGGACCACGTCCTCTACCCCGACTTCGACCGCATGGCGGCGGCGGTCTTCGGCCGTCATGTCGGTCCGTTCCTACTGCGCGACTGCGGTCACTTCGTCCCGTGGGAGGCCCCGCACGCCCTCGTCACCGGGAGTCAGATGATGGCCGCCGACCTCCTCGTGACGCGCCGATCGAGCCCGGTGTCAAGGGGTTGATTTCGCGCCGCTGAGGGTGCACTCTCGCGGGCACCAAGCCGGTGCCGTCCGTCACGACGAGCGGCTCGTTTGGAGGAGGTATTGCCCGTGATCACAGGCGTGAGCACAGAAGGGGAAGCTCCACCGGGCTGATACCGCGGTGACGTCGATGCGTCGTCGCCCGCCGCTCACACCGGGTGCTCCCACACCTCGACCGGCATGATCCGGATCAAGAGCACGCTCAGGACGCGATGGGTTGGACGTCGGTGCTGCGATGTCGCCAGCACGCACGAGAAGCCCGAATCGATGGCCTCGGCCCGGCCGCATGCGAGCACGGGTCGAGGCCATCGGCGCGCTCAGCCACCGGTGGCGCCACGGTCCGGGATGCGGTTGGCCCGGCTGCGCTGGTGAGCGGCCCAGAGGACGCGGCCGAAGACGATCGCGGAGCCCACGAACAGCACCCCGAAGAGGAGGAGCTGTCCCCACCCGCCGGGGTCGCCGGGATCGGTCGGGGGCCGGCCCGAGTTCGGGGCGGGGATGACCGAGCGGTTGCCGGCGTCGACCGGCAGCGTCGACGTCGTGGTGTCGTCCGCGGCGCGCGCCGCCGCGGGCGCGCCGGCCACGGCCAGCGTGAGCAGCACTGCGGCCAGCAGACGGCGGATCATCGGCTCCACCGTAGGACCTTCGGTACGATCGATCCCGACGGGCGAGGCTGAAGGAGACGCTGCTGATGGCCGAGGTCGAGATCGGGCTGGGCAAGTCGGGCCGTCGGGCGTACGGCTTCGACGACATCGCCATCGTCCCCAGCCGGCGCACCCGCGACCCGGAGGACGTGGACATCTCCTGGGAGCTGGACGGGCTGCGCTTCGAGCTGCCGCTGCTCGCCTCGGCCATGGACGGGGTGGTCTCCCCGGCCACCGCCATCGAGATCGGCCGCCTCGGTGGCCTCGGGGTGCTCAACCTGGAGGGCCTCTGGACCCGCTACGAGGACCCCGACACCCTCCTCGAGGAGATCGCCCAGCTCGACGAGGACAAGGCCACCCGTCGCATGCAGGACATCTACCTGGAGCCGATCGTCCCCGAGCTGGTGACGGCCCGGATCCGCCAGATCCGGGAGGCGGGGGTCGTCGCCGCGGCCTCGGTCACGCCGCAGCGAACCGATCAGCTGCTCCCGGCCATCGCCGCCGGGGAGCTCGACGTGCTGGTGATCCAGGGGACGGTCGTCTCCGCCGAGCACGTGTCCAAGAACCGCGAGCCGCTCAACCTGCTCAAGGTCATCCGCCAGTTCGAGATGCCGGTGATCGTGGGCGGGTGCGCGAGCTACCAGGCCGCCCTCCACCTCATGCGGACCGGGGCGGTCGGGGTCCTCGTCGGCGTGGGCCCTGGTCACGCCTGCACGACCAGGGGCGTGCTCGGCATCGGTGTCCCGCAGGCCACCGCCATCGCGGACGCACGGGCGGCCCGCATGCGCCATCTGGACGAGACCGGCGTCTACGTGCACGTCATCGCCGACGGCGGCATGGGCACTGGCGGCGACATCGCCAAGGCCATCGTCTGCGGCGCCGACGCGGTCATGATCGGTTCGCCTCTCGCCGCGGCCGTCGAGGCGCCCGGCCGCGGGTTCCACTGGGGGATGGCCACGTTCCACCCGACCCTGCCGCGTGGCGCGCGCGTCCGCACGCCGATCCGGGGCACGCTGGAGGAGATACTCGTCGGCCCCGCCCACGAGAACGACGGCCGCATGAACCTCTTCGGCGCGCTGCGGACATCGATGGCGACGTGCGGCTACGAGACGCTCAAGGAGTTCCAGAAGGCCGAGGTCATGGTGGCTCCGGCACTCCAGACCGAGGGGAAGTCGCTCCAGCGGGCGCAGCGGGTGGGCATGGGTCACTGACCCGTGGACCCGGGCTTCGACACCGTCCTCGTCGTCGACTTCGGCGCGCAGTACGCCCAGCTCATCGCCCGCAGGGTGCGGGAGGCCGGCGTCTACTCCGAGATCGTCCCGCACACGATCACCGGCGCCGAGCTGGCCGAGCGGGCGCCGGCCGGCGTGATCTTCAGCGGGGGCCCGAAGAGCGTCCACGTGCCCGGCGCGCCCGTTGTCGACCCCGCCGTCTACGACCTCGGCATCCCGATCCTCGGGATCTGCTACGGCGCCCAGCTGGTCGCCCAGCAGCTCGGAGGCGAGGTGGCGCAGACCGGCCGGGGCGAGTACGGGCGGACCGAGCTCACGGTCACCGGCGCGGCCAGCGTCCTCCTCGATCCGGACCAGCCGGTCCGGCCGGTCTGGATGAGCCACTTCGACTCGATCGTCCGGGCGCCCGAGGGCTTCGTGGCCACGGCTCGGACCGCGGAGGTCGCCGTCGCCGCGCTGGAGCACGCCGGCCGGCGGATCCACGGCGTCCAGTTCCACCCCGAGGTCGCGCACACGCCGGGCGGCCAGGCGCTGCTCTCCCGGTTCCTGTTCGACGTCTGCGGCTGCCGTCCGACCTGGACGATGGCGTCGATCATCCAGACGCAGGTCGAGGCCGTGCGGGCCCAGGTCGGCGACGGCCGGGCCATCTGCGGCCTGTCCGGCGGGGTCGACTCCGCGGTCGCCGCCGCACTCGTCCACCGCGCCATCGGCCACCAGCTGACCTGCGTGTACGTCGACACGGGGCTCATGCGAGAGGGTGAGTCCGCGCAGGTCGTGGAGACGTTCCACCGCCACCTCGGGATCGAGCTGATCCACGTCGACGCCGGTGAGCGCTTCTTCGAGCGCCTCCGCGGCATCACGGAGCCCGAGGACAAGCGCAAGATCATCGGCGAGCTGTTCGTCCGCATCTTCGAGGAGCACACCGGCGGGCTGGTCGACGCCACCTTCCTCGTGCAGGGGACGCTGTACCCGGACGTGATCGAGAGCGGCACCGCGCACGCCGCCGTCATCAAGAGCCACCACAACGTGGGCGGCCTGCCCGAGGACATGGCGCTCGAGCTCGTCGAGCCCCTCCGCGCGCTGTTCAAGGACGAGGTGCGCCGGCTGGGCCACGAGCTCGGCCTGCCGGACGAGATCGTCTGGCGTCAGCCCTTCCCCGGCCCCGGTCTCGGCGTGCGCATCATCGGCGAGGTGACACCCGATCGTGTCGCCCTCCTCCAGCGGGCCGATGCCATCGTGCGCCAGGAGATCCACGACGCGGGGCTGGAGCGGGAGATCTGGCAGGCGTTCGCGGTGCTCCCCGACATCCGCTCGGTCGGCGTGATGGGGGACGAGCGGACGTACGGGCACCCGATCATCATCCGGGCCGTGACCAGTGAGGACGCCATGACGGCGGACTGGGCCCGCCTGCCCTACGAGCTGCTCGAGCGGATGTCGAGTCGCATCATCAACGAGGTGCGGGGCATCAACCGCGTGGCCTACGACATCACGTCGAAGCCGCCGGGCACCATCGAATGGGAGTGACGAGGGGGATCGACGAGGCTCCCGTCTCGGCGTGGCTCGCCGCGCACGTGTCGGACGCGGTTCCGCCGTTCTCGTTCGCGCTGATCGCGGGTGGCCGCTCCAACCTCACCTACACCGTGACCGACGCTGCCGGCCGGCGGGTGGTGCTCCGGCGGCCGCCGCTCGGCCACGTCCTCGCCACCGCCCACGACATGGCCCGCGAGCACCGCATCATCTCTGCGCTCGCCGGCACCCCGGTCCCCGTCCCGACGACGTTCGCCCTCTGCACGGACACCGAGGTCAACGGTGCCCCCTTCTACGTCATGAGCTACGTCGACGGTGTGGTCCTGGACAGTCCGGAGAAGGGCGCGGCGGTCCCTGAGGCGGCGCGCCGGGACCTCGCCTTCGACCTCGTCGACGTCCTCGCCGAGCTCCACCTGGTCGACGTGGACGCCGTCGGGCTCGGCGACCTGGCCAAGCGGACGGGGTACGTCGAGCGGCAGCTGAAGCGCTGGTCGGCGCAGTGGCGGGACTCGAAGACGCGCGACCTGCCGGCGATCGAGGAGGTCGAGGACGGGCTCCGGACCCGGATCCCCGTGCAGCAGGCGGTCACCATCGCCCACGGGGACTACCGCTTCGGCAACTGCCTCGTGGACCGGACCGCGGGCCGGCTGGCGGCGGTGCTCGACTGGGAGCTGTGCACGCTCGGTGACCCGCTGGCCGACGTCGGCTACCTGCGGGTCTACTGGACCGATCCCGGCGACCACGCCAGCCGTCCCAACGACCCCACGGGCGCCGGAGGCTTCCCGTCCTACGACGAGCTGCTCGTCCGCTACGAGGCCCGGACCGGCTTCGACCTCTCCGGCATCGACTACTACGTCGCGTTCTCGTGTTGGCGCCTCGCCGTCATCAGCGAGGGGGTGTACGCGCGCTACCTCCACGGCGCCATGGCCGACGACGGCGCCGACATCGACGCCTTCCGGGCCGGCACCGAGGAGCTCGCCGAGCGCGCGCTGGCCGCCGTCCGTCGCCTCGGCCCGTAGACAGCTGGGGCCCTGGGCGCCCAGGGCGGGGCCGGCTCCTCGGCCCGTGCCCCGGCCGCTTCTGGCGCGGGACCGTGCCGCCGGTGAGACGAAACCGCGCCAGAAGCCCCAGGGCCGGGTGGGCCGGGGGTTCAGCCGGAGGCCAGGGCCTGTTCGCGGGCCGTGCGGTAGTCGGCCTTGCCGTTGGGCGCCCGCGGCACCTGCGCGACGAACACCACCCGCTTGGGCGCCTTGTAGCCGGCCAGGTGCTGCTTGACCTCGGCGATGATGGCGGACTCGTCGGTCGTCGCCCCCGGGCTGAGCGAGACGACCGCGGTCACCGACTCGCCGAAGCGGTCGTCGGGGAGTCCGACGACGAGGCAGTCGTCGACGGTCGAGACCCGCTTGATGGCCTCCTCGACCTCTTCGGGGAAGACCTTCTCGCCTCCGGTGTTGATGACCTGGCTGCCCCGCCCGAGGAGGTTGAGCGAGCCGTCCTCGTTCACCGTGGCGAGGTCGCCCGGGAAGGAGTAGCGCACGCCGTCGATGACGCGGAACGTCCGGGCCGACTTCTCGGCGTCCTTGTAGTAGCCGAGGGGGACGTTGCCGCCCGCGGCGACCATGCCGATCTCGCCCGAGCCGGGTTGGACCGGCCGATCGTCGTCGGTGAACACCTTCGTCGTCGGCATCTGGTTGAACTTCGCCGTCGACGGCGGCAGGCCCTTCATCGTGACGCTGATGCCCATCGAGCCCTCGGTGGAGCCGATGGCGTCGACCAGCACGAGCTGCTCCATGCGGTCGAGGAGCGCCTCCTTGACCTCTGCCGTCCACATGACGCCGGAGGAGATGATCGTCCGCAACGAGGACGTGTCGTACGGCCGGCCGGCCGCGCGGGCCTCGTCGAGCGCGCGGAGGATGGGCTTCGAGAACGCGTCGCCGACGATGGAGATCGCGTTGACCCGGTGCCGTTGGACGGCCTCCAGCAGCTCATCGGCGTCGAGCGACCGCCGCTCCAGTGTGATCACCGTGCCCCCAGCGAGGTGGGGGATCATCGTCCCCAGCCACACGCCGGTGCCGTGCATCAGCGGGCAGGCGGGGATCGAGATGAGGCGGTCGCCCTTGGCCGCGGCCTCGGTGACCAGCTCGGCGATCTGGGACGCGTCCGTGGGAGGGGTCAGCTGGAGGAGCGGGAAGCCGGCCTCGACGAAGCTGGCCGTCAGCCCACCCATGGCGTACATGACGCCCTTGGGCATGCCGGTGGTGCCGCCCGTGTAGAGCATGTAGATGTCGTCCTCGCCGCGAGGGATGCGCTCCATCGGCGGCTGCGCGGCGAGCGCCTCCTCCCACGGCACGGCGCCGTCCACGGCCGTGCCGTCCTCGGGCCGGCCGTCGTCGACGGCCACCAGCAGCTCGAGTCGGGGAAGCCGGGGCAGGACCCGCGCCACCCGGTCGCCGAGCGACGTGTGGAAGACCAGCGCCTCGGCGTCGGCGTTGTCCAGGAGGTAGGCCAGCTCGTCGTCGAGGTAGCGGTAGTTGACGTTGACCGGCACCGCCCGGGCCTTGAACCCGCCGAACTGCGCCTCCAGGTACTCGTTGGAGTTGAAGAGGTAGAGGCCGACCTTGCTGTCCGGCCCCAGGCCGGCCGCCGTCAACGCGCCCGCGAAGCGGGCCGCCCGCTCGTCGTACTCCCGCCAGCTCCGGCTCGTCGAGCCGTGCACGATGGCGGGGACGTCGGGCTGCGCATCGGCGAGCGCCTCCCAGACGGTGGCGAAGTGCATCTCCATCGCCGGGCATGATCGCGCGGTGGACCCGGCCGGCGACGCGGCGACGAGGTGGGCCAGGCAGCTGTCGGCTTGGGAGATCCCCCAGGAGATCCTCGCCCAGGCCGCCGAGACGCCGTGGACGTGCGTGCCCACTGACTTCGCGGTAGAGGACGAGCGTCCGGTCACCACGGCGTCGACGCCGTTCGAGCGACAGGTGCTGCCGCCCGGCGGCGGGTCGGTGCTCGACGTCGGCTGTGGGGGAGGGCGGGCCTCGCTGGCGCTCGTGCCTCCGGCGGCGCGCGTCATCGGCGTCGACCGGAGCGCGGGCATGCTGCGCCAGCTGGAGCGGTCGGCCGCCCTCCGCGGCGTGGAGGTGGTGACCCGCGAGGGTCGCTGGCCCGACGTCGCCGCGACCACCCCTCGCGCCGACCTCGTGGTCTGCCACCACGTCGTCTACAACGTGCCGGACATCGGGCCGTTCCTGGACGCGCTGACCGCACACGCCGAGCTGGCGGTCGTCGTCGAGCTGACCGCGGTGCACCCGCAGGTCGTGTGGAGCGACGCCTGGCGACGGTTCTGGGACCTCGACCGGCCGTCGGGGCCGACCGCGGACGACCTGGTCGCGGTGGTGCGCGAACGGGGGTGGCGCCCGGAGGTCTGGCGCGCTCGGCGCCCGCCGGACGAGGGGCCGTTCGCGGACCCGGACCGGGCCGTCCGCTCGACGCTGCGCCGGCTCTGCCTGCCCGCCGAACGGGTCGACGAGGTCGCCGGCTTCCTCCGGGACCATCCACTGGCATGGCCCGACGAGGTGGTCACGCTGCGGTGGCCCGGCGATGACGCTCACGGATCGTGAGCCCGCCCGCCTCGAACCGCGCGGCCCGTGGTGGGCGGTGGAGTCGTTTCGGGCCGTGTCGCGGCTGGATGGTACGTTCCCCTCGGCGGTCGCCTACGTTCGCCCGCCGGGCACGTCGGGTTGTGGGGCCAGGAGGACAGCGATGGTTCGTCGGACTCTGATCGCGTTGGGCGTCTCAGCACTGGCCGTGCCCATCGTCGCCATCGGCGGGCTCGGTTCCGCCGGCGCGGCGCCGTCCATGGTGCGGCTGAACGGGAGCACGCTCCCCTCGGCCCGGTTGGCCGCGAACAACCCAGCGGTCGCCCGCAGCTCGAAGGTCCGCTTCCAGGTGCAGCTGCGCCAGCGCGACCAGGCCGGCGCGGACGCGCTGGTCCTCGCGGTGTCGACGCCAGGCAACGCGCAGTACCGCAAGTACCTGACGCCCGAGCAGTACCGGGCCCGCTTCTCGCCCACCCAGGCCTCGGTCGACGCCGTGTCGGCGTGGCTCACGTCGCAGGGCCTCAAGGTCACGAGCGTCCCGGCCAACCGCGCCTTCATCGAGGCGGAGGGGAGCGCGGTGCAGGTCGAGAAAACCTTCCAGACCGCACTCGTGACGGTGAACACCAACGGCAAGCAGCGGCGCGTCAACACGTCCGAGCCGGCCGTCCCTGCCAACCTGATCGACTCCGTCGACGGGGTCACCGGGCTGAGTGACGTCCAGATGCGTCCCACCCACGTCGGCGGTGCCGACGAGGCCCCGGCCAGCGCGTCGGCGCAGGCCGCCGAAGCGGCGGCGGCGGCCGTGGGCGCCGATGCTCCGCCGTCACCGGGGTTCCGGGTCGCGCCGCCGTGCTCGACGTTCTGGAACGAGAAGCAGGCCACCCAGCTGCCGCCGTACGACAACTACCCGAACCCGATGCCGTGGGCGCCCTGCGGCTACTCGCCCGACCAGATGCGCAACGCGTACGGGATCACCGGCGTGCAGGCCGGCGGCATCGACGGCTCCGGCGTGACCGTGGCCATCGTGGACGCCTACGCCTCGCCGACCATCGTCAGCGACGCCACGACGTACGCCCAGCGCAACGACCCCTCCCACCCGTTCAAGCGGTCGAAGTTCTCGCAGAAGGCCTACCGGCCGTTCACGAACGGCGGGCCCAACGACTGCGACGCGTCGGGCTGGTATGGCGAGGAGACGCTCGACGTCGAGGCGGTGCACACGATGGCACCCGGCGCCAGCATCTACTTCGTCGGTACCAAGAGCTGCCACAACGCCGACTTCATCCCCGCCTTGAACGATCTCGTCGACGGGCACAAGGCCGACATCGTCTCCAACTCGTACGGCAGCTTCGGTGAGAGCACGGCCGCCGACCGGAGGGCCAACGACCGCATCTTCACGCAGGCCGCGGCGGAGGGCATCGGCTTCTACTTCTCGTCCGGCGACAGCGGGGACGAGAGCAACTCGGGCTACGGCGGGCCCGTCCCGTCGGCCGACTATCCCGCCTCCTCGCCGCTCGTCACCGCGGTCGGCGGGACGAGCCTCGGCGTCGACGCCAACGGCGGCGTCGCCCTGGAGCAGGGCTGGACGACCGGCATCAGCGGGTTCGACCCCGCGACCGGCAAGTACACCCCCGGGCCGCGTGGCGACTTCCTCTACGGCGCCGGTGGCGGCGCCAGCCGGGTCTACCCGCAGCCGGACTACCAGAAGGGCGTCGTCCCCAACGACCTGGCCACCAGCCTGGGCGCCCCGAAGCGGCGGGTCGTCCCCGACGTGGGGATGGACGGTGACCCCAACACCGGCTTCCTCGTCGGGCAGACGCAGACCTTCCCGGAGGGCGTCAGCTACGACGAGTACCGGATCGGTGGCACCAGCCTGTCGGCCCCGCTGTTCGCCGGGATCATGGCGCTGGCCGACCAGCAGGCCGGTGCGCCCCACGGCTTCGCCAACCCCTTCCTCTACTCCCTGTCCGGCTCGGGCGCGCTCAGGGACATCATGCCGGGGCCGAAGTCGGCCGTGGTCCGCCGGAACTACAACAACATGGTCGACGCCAGCGCCGGGTTCGCCAACCCGTCGGTCCGCACCATCGACGCCGACCTGCAGTCGCTGCGCACGCTGAACGGCTACGACACGCTGACCGGGATGGGCGCGCCGAACGGCGCCAGCTTCGTCGGCGCCGGCTGAGCGCCAGATCCGGGAGCGCCACACCCCTTCCGTAGGATGGGACCACCATGCCGGTGGTCCCATCCGAGGTCCCATCTGAGGAGGAGCGCGTCGACGCGGCCGAGGCCCTGATCGACGGGTTGAACCCTGACCAGCTGGACGCGGTCGTCCACACGGACGGTCCGCTGCTCGTCGTGGCCGGTGCCGGCTCGGGCAAGACCAGGGTCCTGACGCATCGCATCGCCCACCTGGTGGGCGAGCACGGGGTCAACCCCATGCGCATCCTGGCCATCACCTTCACCAACAAGGCGGCCGACGAGATGCGCGAGCGGGTGGCGAGCCTGGTCGGTCCGGTGGCCCGCAAGATGTGGGTGAGCACGTTCCACTCGGCCTGCGTGCGCATCCTGCGGCGGGAGGCGGCGGCCATCGGCTACCCGTCGTCGTTCTCGATCTACGACCAGGCGGATGCCCAACGGCTC
>JBKPRL010000021.1:0-21271 GCA_046734535.1 bacterium
CTACGACCACACGTACTGGCTGGGCTCTGACGAGTCGGGGACGAAGGCGTACCGATTGCTGCACGCCGCGATGGTGGAAGCGCAGCGGGTCGGCATCGGCACCGTGGTGATGCGCAACAAGCAGTACCTCGCCGCGGTCCGCCCGCTCGAGGCCGCGCTCGCCATGTCGACGATGCACTTCGCGGACGAGGTGGCGGCCGTGTCGGAGATCGACGGCGTGCCGAGCGGCCGATCGAAGCCGGCGCCCAAGGAGCTGCGCCTGGCCACCCAGATCATCGATGCCCTCGCCTCCGACTGGGATCCGACCCGCTACCACGACACCTACACCGAGCAGCTGCGCGACCTCATCGCCGCCAAGGCCAAGGGCAAGGACGTCACCGTGGAGGCCGAGGAGGAGGAACCGAGCGCCAAGGTCATCGACCTGATGGACGCGCTCCGGGCCAGCGTCGAGGCGCAGCGCAGCGGCGGTCGCCGCGCCGCCAGCCAGCGGTCGGCGAAGGCGAAGGGGGGCAAGGCCAGGAAGGCGGCGAAGCGCTCCGCGGCGCGGAAGAAGGCGTCGACGTCCACGGGCACCGCTCGCCGCCGCTCGTCGGCCTGACCATCCCTTTCCTGTGACGGAAGTCATCGCGGCTCGGTTGGTGGCGCGCGGCCGACCCGTCTAGATTCGATACGAAACGGTTTCGTATCAGAAATAGACGATGCAGGGACGTGCGGCCAGCGCACAGGAAACGGGAGACGCGACAGATGTCGTCGGGGACGATCACGGCAGCAGAGCAGCAGGCGATCGACGAGCGGATCCACGCCCGGCGATGGTTCACCCTGGCGACGTTGTGCCTCAGCCTCCTGATCATCGTGATGGACAACACGATCCTGAACGTCGCGATCCCGTCTCTCGTCCGGGACCTGGGCGCCTCGAACAGCCAGCTCCAGTGGATCGTCGACGGCTACACCCTGGTCTTCGCCGGCCTCCTGCTCACCGCCGGCAGCTTCGGCGACCGCCGGGGCCGCAAGCGGGCGCTGCGCATCGGCATCGTCATCTTCGCCACCGGGTCGGTGCTCTCCGCTCTGGCCGGCTCGCCACAGCACCTCATCTTCACCCGCGCCCTGATGGGCATCGGCGGGGCGCTGATCATGCCCTCGACCCTGTCGATCCTGATCAACGTGTTCCGCGACCCGCGGGAGCGGGGCCGGGCCATCGCCATCTGGGCCGGCTTCTCCGGCATCGCCGTCGCCCTCGGCCCGATCACCGGAGGGCTCCTGCTCCAGCACTTCTCCTGGAGCTCGGTCTTCTGGGTCAACCTGCCGATCTCGATCGCGGCGCTGACCCTCGGCTACTTCTTCGTACCCGAGTCGAAGGACCCGAGCGCTCCCCGCCTCGACCTGCCCGGCGCGTTGTTGAGCATCGCCACGCTGGCGTTCCTGCTGTTCGCCATCATCGAGGGGCCGGACGCCGGTTGGACCTCGGCCTCGGTGCTGGGTGCGTTCGCCATCGGCCTCGTCGCGCTGGGCGGCTTCATCGGCTGGGAGCTGCACAGCGACCACCCGATGCTCGACCTGTCGTTCTTCAAGAACCCCCGGTTCTCGGCCGCCAACACCGCGATCACGCTGAGCTTCTTCGCCCTGTTCGGCTCGCTGTTCCTGATGACCCAGTACTGGCAGTTCGTGCACGGCTACTCGCCCATCCAGGCCGGGGTGCGGCTGGTGCCCTACGCCGCCACCCTGATGCTGACCGCCCCGTTGTCGGCCCGGCTGGTCGAGCGGGTGGGCACCAAGCGGGTCGTCACGATCGGCCTCCTCGTCATCGCCGGGTCGCTGTTCGCGCTGTCGTTCATCACGGCCGACTCGTCCTATCTGCGGGTCATCCTGAACATGTGCGTGATGTCGGTCGGCATGGGCCTGACCATGGCCCCGGCGACGGAGAGCGTGATGGGCTCGCTGCCCCGTGAGAAGGCCGGCGTCGGCTCGGCCGTCAACGACACGACGCGCCAAGTCGGCGGCGCGCTCGGCGTGGCCGCCATCGGCAGCATCGTCGCCAGCGTCTACGCGGCCAGCGTCGACAAGGCGGCGTCGGCCGCCGGCGTCACCGGGGCGGCCGCGGAGTCGGCCAGGGGCTCGCTCGGCGGCGCCCTGAAGGTCGCGACGTCGCTCGGGGACCAGGCGGGCGACTTCGCCACGGCGGCCCGTGACGGCTTCGTCAACGGGCTCTCGGCCGGCCTCCGGCTCGGCACCGCCGTCGTCCTCCTCGCGGTCTTCGTGGCCTGGCGGTTCCTGCCGGCCCGGGCCCACGACCCGCTGGCCCTCGACGCTCCGCACGAGGACGACGCCCTGTCCGTCGTCGGTGCCCCAGCCGTCCCCGGGGTAGCCGGCGCGGCCGGGAGCTGACGTGGGCGCCGTGGTCACCGCCCCGCCTGACGGCCCGCGCGCCGGCGCCGTCGACGAGGCCCGCAAGCCGGGCCGGCCGCGTGACGCACGCGCCGATCGCGCCATCCTCGAAGCCACGCTCGACCTCGTCGGGGAGACCGGCCTGGCCGGCCTCACCGTCGACGCCGTCGCCGCCCGCGCCGGCGTCAGCAAGGCCACCATCTACCGGCGCTGGGACTCCAAGGAGGCCCTGGTGCTGGCGGCGTGGCACGAGTGCGGGGCCCAGCTCCCCACACCCGACACGGGCTCGCTCCGGGGCGACCTCGAGCAGCTGTGCGGCGCCATCCGGGACGGGATCGGCAGCGGGGTCATGCAGCACGTGTTCCCCCAGATGCTGGCCGCGGCGAGGGTCAACCGGGAGCTCGGCGAGGACTTCGACCGCTTCCTCCACGAGCGGCGACGCCCGATGCGCGAGGTGCTGCGCCGGGCCCGCGACCGGGGGGAGCTGGCGCCAGATGCCGACCTCGAGCTGATCCACGACCTGCTCGTCGGCCCGATCACCTACCGCGTGCTGGTGAAGGGCTCGCGGCTCGATGCGGCGATGATCGACTCGCTCATCGAGCTGGTCATCCGAGCCACCGTGCCCGCATCACCCGCAGGCTGAGCCGGTTCGACCGACCGGCGGGGCGTCGAGGAAGGCCAGCAGCTTGCGCTCGTCGCGGCTCAGGTCGGGCGAGCCGCGCGCCGACGTCGCCGACCACTCCGTCGCCAGCTCGCCGGCCAGGAAGCGATCGACCAGACGAGGGTGCACGTAGCTCCGCCGGCAGACCGCCGGCGTGTTGTTGAGCTCCGCGGCGACGACCTTCAGCATCGCGGTGACGACGCTGCGCCGAGCGCGATCGGTCTCGGGCACCGGTTGCCCGGCGAGCGCGACGGCGGCGAACAGGCTGGCGTTCCAGGTGCGGAACGTCTTGGCCGTGGCGTCGATGCCGGTCACCGCGCGGAGGTAGTCGTTGACGTCGGACGAGCGGACCGGGTGCTGGGCGCCGTCGCCGTCGACGAACTGGAAGAGCAGCTGACCAGGGAGCTCCTGGCAGCGCCGCACGAGGCGCGCCAGGCGGGGGTCGTCGAGGGCCACCTCGTGCACCTTGGCGCTCTTGCCGGTGAAGCGCAGCCGGAGGTGGGCGCCCTCGACCTTCACGTGGCGGTCGCGGAGCGTCGTCAGCCCGAAGGACCCGTTGGCCCGGGCGTACTCCTCGTTCCCGACGCGCACGAGGGTCCGTGCCAAGAGCTCGACGATGACGGCGACCACGCGGTCCCTCGGTAGCCCGGCGCGGCGCAGATCGCCCTCGACGCGACGACGCAGGACGGGGAGGGCACGGCCGAACGGCACCAGCAGCTCGAACTTGGCCTCCTCCTGGTGCTCGCGGAAGCCAGGGTGGTAGCGGTACTGCTTGCGCCCTTTCGCGTCCCGGCCCGTGGCCTGGAGATGGCTGCAGGGATCGGCTGAGATCCAGACATCCGTCCACGCGGGTGGGACGGCCAGCGCCCGGATGCGGTCGAGGAGCTCCGGATCGTCGATGACGTCGCCGGTCAGCTCATCGTGGTAGCGGGGGCGACGGTGGCCGGTCCTCCGGATCCCCGGCTCGTCGTCCAGCCCGAAGTGCAATCCGGCCGGAGGCCGGGTCGCGGGCGCCCGCGCCGCCATCACCCGTGTCGCGTTCCCCCGGCACCGTGGCCGTCGAGCGCCGATTCGCCGATCGTCGAGCCGCATCCGACTCTGAGCTGGCGGGGGACGGCGTCGAGCTCGAACAGGCGGAACGGCGCGCCGAGCACAGGCTGGGCGACGTTGCGCACCCGCACGCCCCCGGGCGTCACACCCTGCTCGCTGCCGCGGTGCGCGTGGCCGTGGAGGGCCAGGTCCGCCCCGGCGCGGTCGACGGCCTCGGCCAGCAGGTAGCTGCCGAGGAAGGGGTAGATCTCGAGCGGCTCCCGCCCCAGCGTGTCGGCCACGGGTGAGTAGTGCATCAGGGCGACCCGGATGTCCGTGTCGAGCGAACAGAGGGCATGCTCCAGCCGGGCCGCCGACTCGACGGTACGGCGGACGAACGCCTTCATCTCCGGCTCGCCGAAGGCGCTGGCCGTGCGGCCCGGGAAGCCGCCCCCGAAGCCGATCACTCCCGCCACGCCGAGCGACACCTCCCCGACGGCGACCTCGGCCGTGCCGCCCTCGAGCACGGTCACGCCCGCGTCGTCCAGGACGGCGGCGACCTCGTCGCCCTGGTCGGAGTGGAGGTCGTGGTTGCCGAGCACCGCGATGACCGGCACCGTCGCCTCGGCCAGCTCGCCCGCCAGCACCTCGGCCTCCACGACCTGTCCGACCTGGGTGAGGTCGCCGGCCAGCAGGAGCACGTCGGCGCAGGTGCCGACCTCGGCCAGCCACGGCACGAGCCGGCCGCGCGAGTCGAGGCCGACGTGCACGTCTCCGACCGCCGCGATGCGGACCGTCACAGGTGCTCCGCGTCTGGCGCGGGCCGCTCCGGTGTGCTCTTCAGGTCGGCCACCACGGTGGCCTCGGGGAACAGCTCCTTCGCGACCGCGATCGCCGCCTGGCACCGCTCGGGCGTCGCCAGCTCGCCCCGCAGGACCACCCGCTGCCCTTCCACCCGGACCTCCAGCGACTGGTCGTGCACCCGCGGATCGTGGGTCAGCGCCTCGTGCAGGCGGGCCACGAGGTAGTCGGTCGGATCGGCCACGATCAGCTCCAGGTCGACGACACCAGCGCGTGGAGCTGGTTGATCGCCGAGGCGGGGACCGGCACGTCCACCGAGAGCGAGTAGTGCAGGAGCGCCAGCACCCTGTTCGGACCCAGGCGGGCCCGCTCCAGGAGGTAGTCCCAGTCGAGGTCGGCCGAGGCCAGGACGCCGAGGGCGTCGTGCCAGTGGCGGGGCGACTCCTCGTCGTGGCTCAGGGCCTTCAGGACGATGAGGTCCTCCGGAGAGATCGCGGGCAGCTCTACGCCGACGAGGGTGACGGTCCGGACCCGCTCGGCCATGGCCTCGTCGAAGAAGATGCCGCCCTTGCCCTTGAAGATGACGTCGACCTGGACGCCGTCGCGGAAGGCCTTGTAGATCCAGGCCGGGTTGGTGCGCTCGACCTCGAAGCCGTCGTCGGCCAGCGCGTCGAGCGCGCGATCGGCGTCCTCCGGGCGGCAGAAGACGTCGATGTCCTTGGTCCAGCGCGCTCGGCCGTAGCCCGCCGAGGCCACGCCGCCGAGGATGGCGAAGGGCAGGTCTGCCGCGCCGAGCACCGAGACCGTGCGCGCCAGCGCGTCGCCGAAGGCTTCGTGGTGGGATCCGTTGAGCCCGTCGGCACCGTCGGTGACGCGGACGGCCCCTGGTGCGTTGGCGGCCATCCCCGTTCAGTACCCTTTCGGGCGACGCGCGAACCCTGCGGCTCAGGCGGCCAGGGCCTTGTCTGTGGCCAGCAGGTACTGCTCCTCGTAGCGCTTGGCCATCAGCTCCAGCGAGAAGTGCTGGGCGGCCCACGTCCGGCAGGTCAGCCGGTCGATGTGGTCGAGGTCGTGGAGTGCGTGCTCGAGGTCGGCGTCGGTCCGCCCGAGGAAGCCGACCGTGCCGTGATCGACGATCTCCGGGGCCGCGCCTTCGGCGCGGGCCACGACGGGTGTCCCGCAGGCCAGCGCCTCCAGCATCACCATCCCGAAGGGCTCCTTCCAGGCGATCGGGTTGAGCAGGGCGCGGGCGCCGCACAGCAGCTGCACCTTGTCCCGATGGCCGAGCTCCCCGATGTACTCGATGTCACCGCCCAGCAGGTCCCGGACCTCGGCCTCGAAGAACGCGATCTCCGGGCCCTCACGCATCTTGGCCGCGATCAGCAAGGGCATCCCCACCCGCCGGGCGATCTGGATGGCCAGATGGGGCCCCTTCTCCGGGACCATGCGGCCGAGGAAGGCCAGGTAGCCCCCGTCACCGTCGCCGAACGGAAGGGCAGCGACGTCGATCCCGTGGTGGACGACCGCGGCGATCGGGATGTCACCTGCCGAAGCCGCCTGGCACTGCGAGATGGCGATCACCTGGGCCGATTGGGCGACGGCGCGGAAGATGCGAGTGGTCGCGTCGTCGAAGACGCCGTGGTGCGTGGCGACGATCGGCACGTCGGTGCGCCCGGGCCCGAGCAACGGACCCGACAGTGTGTGATCGTGGATGACGTCGACGTCGTCGAGCTGCTCGTAGGCGGACACGACGTGGGCGAGCTCGGTGGCGCCTTGACCGATCGCATCCGTGGTCCCCCGCGGAAGCATCGATCGGATCTCGGCCGGGGTCTGGCTGTCGGGATGAGCCGCCAGCACGACCTCGTGCCCGGCCTGCACGAGACCACGGACGAGGCCGTCCAGGACGGCCTCCGTGCCGCCGTAGGCCGGCGGCGGAACCGGTAGCCACGGGGGGGCGATCATGCCGATGCGCATCGCAGAGAAACTCCTTTGTCGACGGTTCTTGCCGAGCGGGCCCTACCCGCCTCTGCCCCTCCGCCACACCTCGATGGTGCGCAACCACCCGTTCTTGCCCGCCGGCGTGGCGCCCCCAGGGCGGACGGTCGTTGGTTGCGCCCCAGTGCCGTGGTATCGATGGACGGGTGCCCGACCAGCCCCACCCGTCCAGCTCGGGGGACACGATCGCGTCCGGGTCACCGTGGGTCCAGAGCACGGAGTCCGCGTCGCTGGGCGATCCCACGGCGCGGGTCATGCTCCTGTCGGGGCAGACGTTCTGCCTCTCCGACCGCTACGGAGCGATGTCGCCGAGCCTGCCGCACGGCCTCTTCATCGGCGACACCCGGGTGGTGAGCGGGCTCCGCTTGACCATCGGCGGCCACGAACCGGAAGCGCTGGGCGTGGCCGAGGAAGGCGGCGCGGCGGCGAGCTTCGTCGGGCGCACCGGCACCAGCACCGACCGCCAGCGGCTGCTGGTGGTGCGCCGGCGGAGGCTGGCGCCGCTCCTGTGCGAGGAGATCGAGCTGCGGAGCTCGGTGGCCGTCGAGCTCGGCGCGACCGTGCGGCTGGACGTCGCGGCCGACTTCGCCGACCTCTTCTCCGTCAAGCAGGGCCAGGCGCGCCCGCACGGCCGGCGCCGGGTGTACCTCGAGGGTGATTCCCTCTGCTTCGACTGGGTCCTCGGCGTCGTGCGCCGGACCACCTCGGTGCGCGTCACCGCCCATGACGGGGCGGGTGAGGTCGAGCTCGACGAAGGGGGGTTCACCTGGACCGTCGCCGTACCGCCGCGCGGCTGCGTGAGGGCGACCTGGACGGTCGATGTCGCGCTCGGCGGAGAGTGGGTCGATCGGTCCCTCTGGCCGTTGACGCACGCGCACACCGCTCCCAGCCAGGCCGAGTGGATCGAGGAGGCGCCCACCCTCGACACGGACGATCCGGCCTTGGCGAGGGCGTACCGGAGGTCGCTGTCCGATCTTGCCGGGCTGCGACTGTTCGACCCCTCCGGTCGACGACTCCCCGTCGTGGCCGCCGGAGCCCCCTGGTTCATGACCCTCTTCGGGCGCGACTCGCTGTGGACCTCGCTGATGGCCCTGCCGGTCGATCCGACACTGGCCCTCGGCGTCCTCGACGCGCTGGCCCACCTCCAGGGCAAGGACATCAACTCCCGTACGGAGGAGGAGCCGGGGCGGATCATGCACGAGACCCGCTTCGACGGGGCGAACACGCTCGCCTTGGAGGGCGGCACGACCTACTACGGATCGGTGGACGCCACTCCGTTGTTCGTCGTCCTGCTGGGCGAGCTGACTCGCTGGGGCCTCCCGCCGGCCGAGCTGTCCCGGCTGCTGCCGCACGCCGACCGCGCCCTCGCGTGGATCGAGGACTTCGGCGACCGGGACGGCGACGGCTACGTCGAGTACCTGCGAGCGAACCCTCGGGGGCTGGCCAACCAGGGCTGGAAGGACTCAGGAGACGCCATGCGCCGCCACGACGGCCGGCTGGCGGACGCACCGATCGCCCTGTGCGAGGTCCAGGGCTACGTCTACGCGGCGTTCCGCGCCCGGTCGGCGATCGCGGCCAGCGCGGGCGACGAGCCCCGGGCGGCGCGCTGGCGGCGGAAGGCGGAGACGCTGAAGCGAGCCTTCAACAGGGACTTCTGGCTCGAGGACCTGGGCTGGTTCGCGATGGGCCTCGATCGAGACAAGCGGCCCATCGACGGCCTCGGTTCGAACATGGGGCACTGCCTGTGGTCGGGCATCGTGGACGACGAGCACGCGGCGGCCGCGGCGGAGCGGCTGGGCGCGCCCGACCTCTGGACCGGGTGGGGCATACGCACCCTGGCCTCGTCGGAGGCCGCGTTCGACCCGACGAGCTACCACTGCGGCTCGGTCTGGCCCCACGACACGGCCATCGGCATCGCGGGGATCGCGGCCGCGGGCCGGGCCGAGACGACCTTCCGCATGATCGAGGGGTTGCTCGCGGCGGCCGACCGATCGGAGGGCCGCTTGCCCGAGCTGTTCCTCGGCCTGGCCCGGACCGACGTCGCCACGCCCGTGCCCTACCCGACGTCGTGCTCGCCCCAGGCCTGGTCGGCGGCGTCGCCACTCCTGCTCCTGCGGGTGCTGCTGGGGCTGGAGCCGGACGTGCCGTCTGGCGTCGTCCGCGTGGCCCCCAGGCTGCCGCCCGCCACGTCGACGCTGGATGTGCGGGGGCTCCGCCTCTGGGACGGTCGCTTCGACGTCCGCTGCCGGGGCGATCACGTCGAGGTGAGCGGGCTGCCGGGTGGTCTTCGGGTCGAGCGCGCGTGAGGTCACCCGGGCAGGTTTGACCGCCGCAACTCGTGGGAAGACGATCGCCACGCCCGACGGGAAGCCCGAGGAGGGGCGAGATGCCGAACGATCCCACCGCCGCCTGGTCGAAGAAGCGCAAGCGCCAGTACGCCCACGTCAAGGAAGGTCTGCTCGAGCGGGGCGAATCCGAGGACACGGCCGAGGAGATCGCCGCTCGCACGGTGAACAAGGAGCGGGCGCAGAAGGGCGAAGCCGCGCGGCCCAGCCGCACCTCGACGGACGACCTGTCGCCCGGCCGGCGGGGCGGCTTGCGCTCCCACAAGGGCCCCGGCGGCCGGACCTACCGGCAGCTGTATGCCGAGGCCAAGCACAAGGGGATCTCGGGCCGCTCGCGGATGAACAAGGCTCAGCTGCAACGAGCGGTGGACCGCTGAGCCACCGACCGGTGCGGGGTCTGAGCCCTCCCTCTCACCCCTCGATCGCCCCGCACCGGTCCGCACCACCCACCGGCCGCGGCTGACGCCGGTGGCGCGGCCACGTCAGGGCGAGGTCCGGGTCGGGTGCTCGGGCTGGCAGTACAAGGACTGGCGCGGTGTCGTCTACCCGCGGGAGCTGCCGGCTCGACGCTGGTTCGAGCACTACACCTCGCTGTTCGACACGGTCGAGCTCAACAGCACCTTCTACCGCCTGCCGAAGGAGTCCACCGTCGAAGGGTGGCGCGCGGCCGCGCCCGCCGGCTTCATCTACGCCCTGAAGCTCGGCGCCTTCGGCACGCACCGCATGAAGCTGCGCGATGCCGCCTCATGGCTGCCCCGACACGTCCACGTCGCCGAGCTGCTGGGGCCGGCGCTCGGTCCCACGCTGGTCCAGCTGCCACCGCGCTGGCGGCGCGACACCGGTCGCCTGGACGAGCTCCTCGCCGTCGCACCGAGGACCATGCGCTGGGCGGTCGAGCTCCGCGACCGCTCGTGGCTGCACGACGCCGTGTTCGCCGTGCTCGAGTCCCACGGGGCGGCGCTGTGCATCCACGACCTGCTCGAAGACCACCCCTTCGTGCTGACGACGGACTGGACGTACGTGCGGTTCCACGGCGCTGACGCCATCGCCCACCCGTACCGCGGGCGCTACGGCGGGCGGCGGCTGTGGCGGCCGGCGCGCCGGCTGGCCGAGCTCCTGAAGGAAGGCCGCGACGTCTACTGCTACTTCAACAACGACTACGACGGGAACGCGGTCGCGGACGCGCGGTGGATGGCGGAGCGGCTGAAGATGGCGACAGCGTGACGGATGGCCGGACCTCCGAGCCATCTCGCGACAGCGAGGAGCTCTTCGACGACGTGTCGTGGTGGCAGGCCCGGTCCATCGAGGTGCTCGGGCTGTCCGGGCTGGAGCGGATGGCGGCGGCCAGTGACGGTGCCGGCTATCCGGATGTGCTGCGGCGCATGGCTCGCCACCTGCCCGGCCCCCGCGCCACGCTCGTCGACCTCGGTGCCGGGCTCGGCGGCGCGTCCTCGTGGCTGGCCGGCACGACGGGGAACGATGTCATCGCCGTCGAGCCGGCGGCGGGGAGCGTCGGCGGGGCGGCCCTCCTGTGGCCGGGCCTGCCGATCGTGCGCGCCCGGGTCGAGCGGGTCCCGATCCGGTCGGGGCACTGTGATGCGGCCGCCCTGCTCGGAGTGCTCTCGCTCGTCGGGGACCTCGGTCCGCTGGCGGAGGAGCTGCGTCGCGTGCTCCGCCCCCACGGCCGGGTCGCGGTCGCCGACCTGGTCCTCAC
This sequence comes from bacterium, assembly GCA_046734535.1. GTDB lineage: Bacteria > Actinomycetota > Acidimicrobiia > Acidimicrobiales > Ilumatobacteraceae > DASTFY01. The sequence continues at coordinate 10,928 of JBKPRL010000021.1, forward strand.
GGATGGGTCTGCGGGTGCCACGGTGTCGGGGCCGAACACCTTCCGTTCCCTCGCGTCGCTGGCTGACGAGCTGGCCGCCGGCGGCTTCGAGCTGCTGGTCGCCGGCGAGGGCGGGACCGAGCCCGACGAGCGTTGGGACGCCTCCGTCGCGCGGGTCAACGAAGAGGTCGAACGGACCCACGCCGGCGCGGCGGCCCTGGACGCGTGGCGGGCCGACCAGGATCGCGTGCGCGGGCTCCTCGCCGATGGCGTCGTCACCGCCGGCTGGCTCGTCGCGGCGCGGATCGACTGACGGTCGGATCGACCGACGGTCAGGCGGCCGCCCGCACGCGGGCCGCCACCTCGGCCATGATCGCCGCGCTCTCCTCCTCGGGCCCGCTCGTCGCCGAACCCGAGAGGTTCACACCGGCCACGCCGGGGATGGCCAGCATCTCGCGAGCCTGCGCCACCGCGGCGCGGATGCCGGCCTCGCGCGGATCGGCCGCGGTCAGGACCTGACGGCGCTCGTCGGGTTCGAGCACCAACCCGGGGAAGCCCTGCAGCACGGCGGCGGAGCGGGCGTCGGTGAAGACGGCCACGCACGGGAGGAACGGCATGGTCACGCCGAGCGCGCGACACGCAGCGACGAAGTCCCGCACCGGTCCCGGTCCGCCGGCGTGGTTCACGATGCACAGGTCAGCCCCGGCGCGTTGCTTCTGCAACAGTCGCAGCGGCCGGAGGGCGCGGGGGGGTGCGGCCGGTGTGGCCGCGACCGAGACGATGAGCCCGCGGGCGCGGGCCAGCGCGGCGAGGCGCACACCGTCGAGGTCGAAGACCTGGCTGGCGTCGGCGCGGACCGAGGGGGCCCGAGCGTCCCCGGTGACGCAGTGGACGCCCGCCACCGGGCTGGCGACGAGCGCCTCGAGCTCGGCCTCGAGGACGACCCGGTTCCGGTCGCGGCAGGTCAACGTCACCCACGGGTGTCCGCCCGCGTCGGCGACAGCCTGTGCCGCGAAGGATGGTGGGAAGTCGGGGCGGTTCTGGTGCTCGCCGATGAGCAGGCAGTCGCTGTCCACCGCGAGCCGGCGTGTGACGGCGGCGATGGAGTCGAGGTCGAAGGGTCGGACCCGCAGATCGGTGAGGATCACGGCACGGTCCTCGCCGGCGGGCGGCCAGGGTTCCAGTCGGCTGTGCGCCGGCGTCCCCCGCCAGCTGACGACCGGCGAATCGACGAACGGGCACGGGTGGTCGTCGACCTCGCAGCGGTCGGGCTCCCGGACCCCGCCGCACGGCCCGTACACCATGTGCTTCGGACAGCCCACGCGCCCCCGGGCCTGGGCACCCGGCCGGTCGTCGGCGCTCCACCCCTGATCGGCGGCCGGCGCCCTCATGATCCCTCCACCACGGCGGGGTACCCGTCCCCGGCGACAGGCACACCCGCCGGAGGTCAGCGACCCCGGAAGGCCGAGCAGGAGCTCAGGCCGCGCCGCGGGCGAGGATCGCCCACACGGTCTTGCCACCCGGGAAGGAGGCGACACCCCACTCGGAGGCCAGCCGGTCGACGATGCGCAGGCCGACCCCACCGACCCGGCCAGGGTCGACCGGTTGGAGGGCTGGGAGCTCGGGCCCCGAGTCCGTGACCGACACCTGCAGCAGGTCGCCGTCGGCCAGCGAGGTGCGGACGACGATGTCACCCAAGCCGTGGCGCAGCGCGTTGGTGACGAGCTCACTGATCACCAGCTCGGCGTCCTGGCGCTGGGTCTGGCTCAGGCGGCGGCTGTGGAGGAAGGCCTCGAGCCAGCCTCGGGCCGCCCGGACCGTGTCGATGTCGCGCGCGAACACGGCCATGTCCTGGTCGTCACCGCCTTCGGCGCGCACCGGATCGCGGTCGGATGGGGCCAGGTCCACGGTCCGACCTACGCCGCGCCGAACGGCTGGAGCAGCCCGGCGATCTCGAGCACGCGCCGCACGGGGGCCGACAGCTCGCCCAGGCGCAGCCGCTCGCCGTGTCGCTGACGCAGCCGGATCAGCGCCCGCACGCCGCTCGAATCGAGGAAGGTGACGCCCCCGAGGTCCAGCACCACCGGGCTGCCCGCGTCCCGCGCCGCGGCGACGGCGTCCACCTCGGCCACGAAGGGCTCCTCCACGGCCAAGTCGACCTCACCCGTGACGATGACGCGGCTCGTGCCATCGGCCAGCTGCTCCACTGACCACGTCGCGATCACGTTCGCAACCTCCTCCGGCGTTCAGCGCAGGCTAGATCGCCCTGACCGCCGGCGTCCGGCATTGCCGCCGCCCCAGCCAGCGGCCGTACTCCTCGGCGTCCAGTCGTAGGCTGGGACGGCAAGGGCCCGCTCGAGGACCGTCGTCGCCGAGGGCAGGACGAGGAGGAGGTCCGCGATGCACGAGCTGGCGCTCTGCCAGGCCATCATCGGCACCGTCGAGCGCCACGCCGACGGACGTCGGGTCGAGCAGGTCGACGTGCGCATCGGCCACTTCCGGCAAGTGGTGCCGGACTCCCTCCAGTTCTCGTGGGAGCTGCTGACGGCGGGGACCGACCTCGTCGGCTGCCGGCTCGTCATCGACCACGTCCCCGCGGTGATCGAGTGCCGGGCCTGCGGGCAGGCCACCACCCTGGAGCTGCCGATCCTGGTCTGCTCGTCCTGCGAGAGCAGCGATGTGACACTGGTCAGCGGCGAGGAGCTCCTGGTGGCCTCCATCGACCGCGCCCGGGAGGTGTGCTGATGGGCCGGTTCCACCGCCACCCCGACGGCACCGTCCACGAGCACGAGCACGACGGCGACCACGACCACCGGGACGTCGGCGACCACACCGGCTACGCCGACACGGGTGCCGAGCGGGTGGCGGTGCTCGAGAGCATCCTCGACGAGAACGACCGTGTGGCCGATCGCAACCGCGCCGACTTCGGCCGGGCCGGCGTCACGACCATCAACCTCATGTCCTCGCCGGGAGCCGGCAAGACGACGCTCCTCAAGGCCACCATCGCCGCGCTCGGCGAGCGGGTCCGGCTGGGGATCCTGGAGGGCGACATCGCCACCAGCATCGATGCGGACGAGCTGAGCGGGCTCGGCGTCCCCGTCTCGCTCGTCAACACGAGCGCCGGCTTCGGTGGCGAGTGCCACCTCGATGCGACGATGGTCCGCTCGGGCCTCGGCCGTCTCCCGCTCGACCAGCTCGACCTCCTCGTCATCGAGAACGTCGGCAACCTGGTCTGTCCGGCCGAGTTCGACGTCGGCCAGCACGCGCGGGCCATGGTCTATGCGCTGACCGAGGGGGAGGAGAAGCCACTCAAGTACCCGGTCATGTTCCACGCCTGCGAGGTCGTCGTGGTCAACAAGATCGACCTGCTGCCGCACCTCGAGGTCGACCTCGACCGGTTCGTCGCCAACGTGCGGGCCGTCAACCCGACGGCGCGGCTCATTCACCTCAGCGCTCGCACCGGCGAGGGCGTGCAGGAGTGGTGCGACTGGCTGCTCGACCTGCGGCCGGGCGTCTGAGCCTGCTCCCGATCCGGTCAGGTCGCGGCCCGGGCGGCCAGCGTGAAGCAGACGGCGGCCGCGCCGCTGGTGAGCGTGCGAACGTGGTTCCAGAGGGTCCACGGTGTCCGGTAGGCCTGCCAGGCGCCGGCCGCGGCGGCGCCGTCCGGGGCGACGGGTGCAAGGGCGTCGTTGTGGGGGACGTGGTACCCGGCGGTGACGGCGATGGCGACCAGGTAGGCGCCGGCGCCCGCCACGATCCACACCGCCCCGGGCTCGTCCAGGTGGCGCACGGAGAGGACCGCGGCCGCGGTGCCGGCCGCCGCGGTGCCGAACAGCACCACCATGAACAGCGGGTTGGGCGCCGCCTTGTTGATCGCCTGCATCGCCGAGAGGCCCTGCCGGGCCGGCAGGGTGCCGAGCGCGCGCATGACGAAGGTGGAGAAGCCGAAGAACACCCCGGCCGAGAGCCCCGCGCCGACGGCGGAGGCCAGGGTCAGGCTGCGGGTCCAGGTGTCGTGGTTGGTCATGCCACCAGTGGATCCCGGATCAACGAGACGATCCATGATCTATGCGCTCGAATGCATTCGTCATCGTCTACGGTCGCGGCCATGGATGCGCTGGCCGGTTTCCTCGACGGTCCGCGGGCCCGCGGAGCGTTCCTGCTCCGCTCCCTGCTCGAACCCCCCTGGTCCCTGCGCATCCAGGACGAGGCACCGCTCAGCCTGATCGCCGTCGTGCGAGGGCCCGCCTGCTATCTCCCCGACACTGGCGACGCAGTCGAGCTGCACGACGGCGACGTCGCCATCGTCAAGGGCCCGGAGCCCTACACCTTCGCCGACGCCCCGGCCACGCCACCGCAAGTCATCATCCACCCGGGCGAGCACTGCACCGACCTCGAAGGGAACCCATTGACCGATGCCATGGGGCTCGGGGTCAGGACGTGGGGCAACGATCCCTACGGGCGGGTGGTCCTCCTCACCGGGACCTACCTGACCGACGGGGAGATCAGTCGCCCACTCCTCGACGCGCTGCCGACCGCCGTGGTGGTCCGCCGGGACGAGTGGGACACGCCCCTCGTCGCGCTCCTGGCCGACGAGATCGCCCGTGATCGCCCCGGGGATCAGGCCGTGCTGGACCGGCTGCTCGACCTGCTGCTGATCGCCGCGCTGCGCCAGTGGGCGTCGCGGCCGGGGAGCCAACCGCCGGGCTGGTACCGGGCCCAGACGGATCCGGTCGTCGGTCCGGCGCTTCGCCTCCTCCATGACGACCCCGCAGCCGGCTGGACCGTCGCCAGGCTGGCTGCCGCGGTCGGCATCTCCCGAGCGGCGTGCGCGCGCCGGTTCACGGAGCTGGTCGGCGTGCCGCCGATGACGTACCTGACCCGTTGGCGGCTGGCGCTCGCCGCCGACCTCCTGAAGGAGCAGGGCGCCACGGTCGGGCAGGTCGCGGCCCGGGTCGGCTACACCAGCCCGTTCACGTTCAGCACCGCCTTCAAGCGCCACTACGGCGTCAGCCCTCGCCGGCACCGCGAGCGCCAGCCGGCCTGAGTCGCCGGGAGCGCCCGCGTGCGCCCCGGAACTACGGCACGGCGAGATCGTGCTCGATCCCGTCGAGCAGCCGCTCCAGGTTGCGATCGAACCGCTCGGGATCATGGGCGTGAACGTGGATGCGCGACCACGTCTGCTCCAGCCCTTCGTCCTCGACCAGCTCCGCCAGCTGCGGGAAGTCGCCGCTGCGCACCAGGTCGCCGACGTACGTCATCATCTCCGTCGTCGCCGCGGGGTCCTCCTCGAAGGTCGTCCGCTGGTGCAGGCAGTAGCCGAAGACGTACTCGTCGACCGCCATCAGCACGTCGAGCTTGGAGCCGAGCGGGACGTCCAGCGCCCGGAGCGCCCGGAGGCACTGGTCGAAGTGGCGGACGCTGTTCGGTCCGATGGCCGGGTCGTCGGCGATGTCGAGCATCCACGGGTGGCGGGTCAGCACGTCCCGGGTGCGATGGGCGATGACCCGCATCGCCTCGCGCCAGCCGCCGGGCAGGTCGTCGGTCAGCACCAGCTCGTGCATCACCGCGTCGGTGACGAGGGCCAGCAGCTCGTCCTTCGTGCGAACGTAGTGGTAGAGGGTCATGGTCCCGGCGTCGAGCTCGGCGGCGATGCGGCGCATCGAGACGGCGTCGATCCCCTCGGCGTCCGCGATGCGCACGGCCACGGCCGCGATCTGCTCCCGGCTGAGGCGGGGCCGCCGGCTGCCCGGCTCGGCTCGGATCCAGACATCGACGGCGTCGAGGTGCGCGGCCAGGCGCTCCAGCGCGGCGACGTGCTTCGCGGCCTTGGCCCGGACCTTGGCCGTCTGCGCCTCGGCCGTGCGGGCGATCTTCTCCGAGGCGGCGTCGACCACCAGCTGGCGCAGCGCCTCCGCGTCGGCGGCGCGCTGCTCGTCGCTGCGGTGTGACCGATGTTCCTTTGCCACGTCGTACAGTGTACTGCTACCGTCCGTCGTACTATGTACGATCAACTGGTACACCATACGCCGAACGGCGCGAACGGAGAGCCGAACGGCGCGAACGGAGAGCCGAACAGCGCGGCGACCGTCACCGCGGCCGTCGGATCGGGGATCCGGACCGGTCGAGGCGTCGTCGCGGAGCAGCTCGGGAAGCGCTTCGACGACCTGTGGGCGCTCCGTGGGCTCGACCTGCACGTCGCCCCGGGGACGGTGCTCGGCCTGCTCGGCCACAACGGCGCCGGCAAGACCACGGCGATCCGCATCCTGACCACGCTCTCGGCGCCGACCGAGGGACGCGCCGCCGTGGCGGGCTTCGACGTGGTCAGCCAGCCCTTCGCCGTACGGCGCCGCATCGGCGTCGCCTCCCAGCAGGCCACCGTCGACGGGTTGCTCAGCGCCCGGCTCAACCTCCAGATGGTCGGCCGCCTGCACCAGCTGCCCAAGGCCGAGGCCAGCCGCCGGGCCGACGAGCTGCTCGAGCGCCTCGACCTGACCGAGGCCGCCGACCGACTGGTCAAGACCTTCTCGGGCGGGATGCGCCGCCGGCTCGACCTGGCCGCCAGCCTGGTGGCCGCGCCCGAGGTGCTGTTCCTCGACGAGCCCACCACCGGGCTCGACCCCCGCAGTCGCGGTGACCTCTGGGACCTCCTGCGGGAGCTGGTCCGGGACGGGACGACGGTCATCCTGACCACGCAGTACCTGGAAGAGGCCGACCGCTTGGCCGACGACATCATCGTGCTCGACCACGGACGGACCGTCGCCCACGGCACACCGGGTGAGCTGAAGGCCCGCATCGGCGAGGACCGACTCGAGGTTCGCTTCGCCGAGGTCGCGGACCTGTCTCCCGCAGCCGCGGTGCTCGCCGCGTCGTCGACGACCGAACCGTCGGTCGATCCCGGACTCGTCACGGTGACCGTCTCCGTCGAGGCAGGGCTGCGGGTCATCGACCTGATCCGGGCGCTCGACGACGCCGGCATCGAGGTCGTCGACGTGGACCGCCGCCAGGCCACCCTCGACGACGTGTTCCTCACCCTCACCGCGCCGGGCTCGGCCGGCCCCGCCGCCGACGACGTCGACTCCGATCGCGACCCCGACGGCCGCGACCACCCCGACCGAGACGAGGTGTCCGCATGACGACCGTCCTCCACCCCGCGCCCGTCGACGAGGCGCCGGTCCAGCCCTTCGACGGCGGGCACGACGACCGCGCCAGCTGGTCGGCCCTCTTCAGCGACACGCTCGTGTTCGCCAGACGCAACCTCGAGCACATCCGCCAGATCCCCGAGAAGCTGCTCGACGTCACGATCCAGCCACTCATGTTCGTGCTGCTCTTCGCGTACGTCTTCGGCGGGGCGATCCACGTCACCGGCGGCAGCTACCGGGAGTACATCATCGGTGGCATCCTGGTTCAGTCGCTGGCCTTCGGGCTGGTCGGGCCGGCCACGGCGATCGCGACGGACCTGACCGAGGGCGTGATCGACCGCTTCCGGTCGCTCCCCGCGCAACGGTCGGCCTACCTCCTCGGTCACTACGTGGCCGAGCTGGCCGGGATGATCCTGTCCGTGGCGGTCCTGCTGGGCGCCGGGCTGCTCGTGGGCTGGCGCACGCACGCCGGTCCGCTCCACGTGCTCGCTGCGCTCGGGCTGCTGCTCGTGTTCTCGTCGGCCATGATCTGGGTCGGGACGTGGATCGGCATGACGGTGCGCTCACCCGATGCGGTGATGGGCGTGGCCTTCGTGATCGTGTTCCCGCTGACGTTCCTGAGCACGGCCTTCGTGCCGATCCAGTCGTTGCCCAACGCCCTGCAGTGGGTGGCGGCCTGGAACCCGATCAGCACGCTGGTGGCCGCGATCCGTGAGCTCTTCGGCAACCCCGTGGCCCCCATCACGAAGCACACCTGGCCACTCGACCACCCGGTCGTGGCCTCGCTCCTCACGTGCGGCATCGTGCTGGCCTTCGCCGTCACCGGCTCGCTGCGCCGCTACCGGGCCCGCACGACGGACTGAGGATCCGGCGGCGCGGCCCGGCGCCCGGCGGGGTCCGGGGCTGGCGGCCTCCCACTCGGCGTCCAGCTCATCGGGCGGCCGTGGGAGGACCACCGGCTCCTCGCGGCGTCCCGTGTGCTGGCGGCCGCGGCAGGTGTCCCAGACCGCTCTCGCGGGGTTCCGTAGCCGAAATTGGTACAAGACGCCGCGAGAGCGAGGGGGCCGGGTCAGGGAGCGGCGCGTCAGAATGCTCAGGCGGCCCAGGGTGGGGTGAAGTACTGGCCATCGCCCCACGACGCCTGCCCGCCGACGGGCAGCACGGCCACGGCGACGAAGCGCGAGGCGTTCGGGTTGCTGATCGAGAAGCTGGTGCGGGCCGGCACCACCAGGCCGTCGCCGGGCCGCAACGGCAGCTCCTCGCCGTCGACCGTGGCGACGGCCTCGCCCTCGATGGCGACGAAGACCTCTTCCTGGTCGAGGTGGTGGGGCTCGCCGGTCATCCCCGGGTCGAGCGCGAGTGTCCAGACGCACGTCTGGGTCGAGCCCCGGCTCGGGGAGGCGAGGCCGGTGAAGGTGATGCCGGGGAGCTCGAAGGTCGGCGCGGCAGCGGCGGGGATGAGGGGCATGGGTGGTCGTCCTCCGATAGTAGGTAACCACAGTTATGTATCTTCGGTGATGTAGTGTCCGGGCCTGATGACGGCCCGGACAGATCCAGACTTCGGGATCCTCCTCGGCGCGGCCTACGCGGCCTTCACCGAGTGGCTGCGGGCCGAGATGCGCGCGTCGGGCTTTGACGACCTCGGGCCGTCGTACGGCTACGTCTTCCGGGCTCTCGGAGAGGGCTCGATGACGCTGACCGAGCTGGCGGCAGGCCTGGGCATGACGACCCAGGGTGCGGCGAAGATCGTCGCCGCCATGGCCGACGGAGGGTACGTGTGCTCGACGCCGGACCCGACCGACGGCCGAGCGAAGCGCCTCGCTCTCGACGACCGGGGGCGGCGGGCGCTGCAGCGGGCCCGGACGTTGCACGCGTCCTACGAACGAAGCCTCGTCCGTCGTCTGGGGAGGCCGCGGGCGGCGCACCTCCGCGAGGCACTGGCGCTGGTGGGGGAGAGCGGCGACGTCGACGCGGCGTCTCGCGTGCTCCGCCCGATGTGAGCCCGCCAGCCGTCAGGCCATGAGGTCCTCGAACTCGCGCCGAGAAGGCCCGGCAGGTGGCTCGTCGGGTGTCGGGTGGGCCTCCATGTAGGCGTTGATGCGGCTGACCAGCGGCCCGTCGGCGAACAGCTCCGCTGGGGTCATGAGCAGGTGGGCGATGCGGGCCAGCGCCCGGCTCACCCCGTCGTCGGTCGCCGAGAGGGCGAACATGGCGGCGATGAAGCGGCTGATCGGGTTGTCGGACGGCGGCAGGTGCTCGCCCCGCAGACCGGCGGTCAGACGCTCGAGCGCGGCGCCATCGGCCGCCACCTGGGACTCGTACCAGACCCCGAGATGGCTGGCGGTCCAGTCCTCGAAGGCGCGGACGTAGTCGACCGGGCCGGCGTGCACCTGCTCCGCGGTGGCGGCGAGGTGCTGCGCCTGGGCGAAGGCCAGCGAGACGCCCCGCCCGAAGGTCGGATTGGTGTGCAGCGAGGAGTCGCCGACCAAGACCAGACCGCCTACGACGGGGCGGTCGTCGGCGCCGAGGAGCCGGCGCCACCGGTTCTCGATGCGGGCCATCGGGTTCACGTCGGAGATCGGGTCGCCCGCGTCGATCCACGGCGCGGTGACAGGGACGATCCCGAGGAAGCGGTCGAACCGGGCCGGGTCCCGCAGCTTCAGGCGGAGCGGGTCCTCCGTCGACAACGAGCTCGACAGCGAGAACGTGCCGTTGTCGCCGGGGAAGGCCATGACCGTCGCGTAGTCGAGCGCGGTGATGATGGGGATGGCCGTGTCGGGGAAGGCCTGCCCGTCGCGCAGGCGGTAGAAGCGGGTGTAGTAGTGGAACCCGCACTCCTGGACCCTGGTCGACGGCACCTCGGCGCCGCCGTCCTGCAGCCACTGGGGGACCGGGGATCGACGGCCCGAGCTGTCGACCACGAGATCGGCCTCGATCTCGTCGCCTGCATCCGTGCGGGCGCCCCCGGCGATCGGAGTACCCCGGTGGTCGCGATGGATGAGCAGGCCACCGGCCCCGACACCGGCCAGGATGGTCACGCCCGGCTGGCGGCCTACGGCCCGCCGGACCACGGCTTCGAAGACCAGGCGGCGGCACAGCAGGCTCAGCTCACCGCTGTCGGGATCGGCGCCGCGGCCGGCGACGGACACATCGGTCCGCATCGCGCCCCGCTGGAGCAGCGCGTCGACCACGTCGGGCGCCTCCGTCGCCAGCACGGCGCAGC